>JASLAE010000393.1 GCA_030147305.1 Cesiribacter sp. | reverse complement strand
GTATCGCAAACTTGCTGAATATCCTCTTCGCTGAAAGGAAGTCCCAGCGTGATATTGTAGTGGATAGTATTCTCAAAGATTTCAGGCTCCTGCGGAAATAAGGTAACGGTGCTGGCGATATGGTCAAAATCTACCGGATGCTGGCCATCTGCAGTTGCCTTTACCCCAGTCTCTGGTATGTATAATCCCCGCAAAAGGGCCAGCAAAGTGCTTTTGCCGCTGCCGCTTTCTCCAATAAGTGCAACCCGTTCGCCCCGTTTAATGCGCAGCTGCAATCCATGCAGGCCAGATCGTTTCTCCTCTGCGGCACCATGATGAAAATAGAGGTTGCTGATCTCCAGGCTCTTCCAGTTAGCTGGTAAAGAAGCAGCTATTGCAGGCCTGTGCTGCTCATCATAGGCATCGCTGATGACTTTTGCTGCTTCTACATTGGTATAAAACTGTACAATTTTGGTGTACTGATAAGCGACATCATAAAATACACTGGTAAACTGGTTTACATAAGCCAGCAAAGTAACCAGGCCACCAATCAGGAATATTTCACCCGGCACCCAATGCTGATAGACATACCCCACCACAACTACCACATAAATAAGGCCCACAAGCATGTGGGCGGTGAACCACTTCCACTCGTTTACAACAGCCTGCTTCCGGAAAGGAGGAAAAACATGCTTTACTTTTTGCATCAGGCTGCTCTGCATTCGCTTTTCCAGTCGTAGCGTGATTACTGTAATGATGTTTGAAAGGCTATCGAAGAGGGTAGAAGATACTTCATGCTCACGCTCATTTTGTTCTCGCAGCGCCTTTACAAAAGGCTTATCGAACTGGAAAATAACCCATATGGTAAAAATGCCAATGCAAACGCCAATGGCACCGAAAAGAGGGGAGAAATAGAGTACGGCAGCTACAGAAAAGAGCAGCTTGCCCATTGCCTGTAGGTATACAAAGCCATGCTGAAAAAACTCCTTCAAGCCCTCATATGCTTTCCGCAGACGGTTAATGGTGGAGCCTGAGTGATGATCCTGGTGCCACTTTACCGGCAGGTGCAATACCTGATGATAACGTTCATCGAGAAAATTGCGGCTCAGGTTAAAGGCCAGTTCGCGTTCCATGACCCGGGCGGGACCATGAAAAGACCACTCCAGCACCTTTAGCCCTAAATAAACTGCTCCGTAAATCCAGGCATAAGATAAAGCATCTGTCCCCTCTTGCTGTAAGTGGTCTACAAACCAGCCGTACAACAGTGGCTGCATGGCAATAACAACACTGGCCATGATAAACATGAAGTAAATAAGCACATACCGCTTACGTTCATGCCGGGCAAATTGCCATGCTGTTCTTAATAATGAAAAATAGGGGTTATTCATGTGAGGAGGAAAATCGGAATTGAATTTCCAATAGCAAAGTTATGAAAACTATAAGGACCAACTGTAAACCAAAATGATAGAAATATTACATTTCAGCTAAAGTAAGTTTATGGTCATGATGCATATTCAGCTGGAAGTCAGTTAGAAAAAAGGCCTGTTGCTTTCTTGGTCTTTAAATAAGATAAAACTGGATTTATTAACATTATGCCTTGTATCAGCGTAATTATGCAATCTTCTTATGCATTAAAAGCTTCACAAAAAATAATATTTGTCGAAGCCAAAATTTGGCACATAAAAAGAAATAGTAAAATATTTAGCAATAAAAACTAAAATTATTAGTATTTGCTGAACCCTCTTTTTCCCGTTCCGTATACCATCATACATCAAAGCAGATTGATTATGAAAGTGACGATAAATGAAAAACCCTTTTTGCCGGAAGGCAGACATACAGTTAAAATAACGGAAGTGGAAGAGGGAAAAAGTGAACACAAAAATGTGCCCTTCATCAACTGCCGTATGGAAAATGAAGAAGGTTTCGTAAACCAGCGATTTTACCTGAGTGAACCCGGGCAGCCTTTTTTAGCAGGCCTTTTCAAAGCAGTAGGTATTGAGGGCAAGCAGGTAGATACCAAACAGCTTAAGGGAAAAGAGCTTTCAGTTCAGGTAGAAGAACGCAGCTATGAAGACCCGGAAGGAGAGCAGAAAACTATTAAACAGGCTACGCATTTTATGCCGGCCGGAGTGGCGCAAACATCTAACAGATTTTAATACCTAAATATATTTAAGGGGCCTGGTGTAACATAAACAGATGTTATGCCAGGCTTTTTGGCTTTATGGGGCTTCAATTGTGTTTTTGCAAAACAACGCACAAATTTTGATGTTCTCAAAAGCATGGAGCGATATCAGCCAATTGGGGATCATGGTATTATCGGGGATTTGAATACAATAGCCCTCGTTAATCTGCACGGTTCAATAGACTTTATGTGTTTTCCTGATTTTGATTCTCCTTCTGTCTTTGCCGCCCTACTGGATAAAGATAAAGGAGGTTATTTTCAGATACATCCGGTCAGGACGGACATTCATTATAAACAGCTCTACCTGCCAGACACCAACGTGCTGTTAACCCGCTTTCTTTCGGATGAGGGCGTTGCCGAAATCACGGACTTTATGCCCGAGGAGGAAATGTATGGTGGGAAGGAGATCATTCGCAGGGTTACCTGTGTAACAGGGGGTATGCACATGACGATGCAATGCTGCCCCCGGTTTGACTACGCCCGGGCTTCTCATACTGTAGAACAGGTAAACAAATATGAACTTATTTTTACCAGCAAGGGCAAAGATAAATTATCCATGCGGCTTAGAAGCAGTGTGCCACTGCAGGTCCGCGAAAATGATGGTTTTGCTGAGTTTCATCTAGATGCTACCGAAAAAGCAGATTTTTTGCTGGAACAGGTAGGGGTGGAGACTGAATTCAATGGTCACTTTACTGAATTTGTAGACAAAAGCCTGCTCGATACCATCCATTATTGGAAAGACTGGATGGCAGGCAGTAATTACCATGGCCGCTGGATGGATATTGTGCATCGTTCGGCCTTGGTGCTAAAACTCATGACCTCCCATAATCATGGCTCTATTGTAGCTGCTCCCACCTTTGGCCTGCCCGAAGAGCTGGGGGGCATCCGTAACTGGGATTATCGCTATACCTGGATCCGGGACGCTTCCTTTACAATTTACGCGCTGCTGAACCTGGGGTATAAAAAAGAATCTACCGCCTTTATGAAATGGGTAGAAAAGCAGTGCGATGATATTGGAGAAGCCGGCTATCTGCGCCTGATGTACACCATTGATGGCAGAAAAGACCTGGAAGAAATTGAGCTGACTCACCTGGAAGGCTACAAACAGTCCAGCCCGGTACGCATTGGCAATGGTGCTTATGATCAGATACAGCTGGATATTTATGGGGAATTACTGGATTCCGTATATCTGTACGATAAATATGTAGAACCCATTTCATACCGGTTCTGGCAAAACCTGACCAAACAGGTAGACTGGGTAAGCCATAACTGGCATCTGGAAGATGAAGGCATCTGGGAAGTGAGAGGCGGCAAAAGGCAGTTTCTGTACTCCAGGCTCCTGTGCTGGGTAGCCATAGACCGCGCCATACGCATTGCCCATAACCATGGTTATCCGCTCTCGCCGCACTGGAGAGAAGAGCGTGATAAAATCTTCTATTCGATACACAATGATTTTTGGGATGAAGAGCTGCAGGCTTTCGTACAGTTTAAAGGTGCCAAAACAGTAGATGCTGCAACTCTTTTAATGCCCCTTATACGCTTTATCAGTCCAACGGACCCGCAATGGCTCTCCACGCTCAAGCGCATAGAGGAAGAGCTGGTTTCTGACTCACTCGTTTACCGCTATCGGCCCGATGAGGCCATTGAAGGGCTTACCGGAGGCGAAGGCACTTTTTCCATGTGCACCTTCTGGTATGTAGAATGCTTAGCCCGTTCCGGACAGCTCGACAAAGCAACACTTTGTTTTGAAAAAATGCTCGGCTATGCTAATCACCTGGGCTTATATGCAGAGCAGCTCAGCATAAAGGGCGAACAGCTGGGTAATTTTCCCCAGGCTTTTACGCACCTGGGGCTCATTAGTGCAGCCATAAGTCTAAACAAAGAACTAAACCTTAATAAGCCCAAAGGGACATCAACATGAAAGCAATTAGTTTATTAAATGATACCCGGCAGGTGAAATTGGTAGAGATGCCAGAGCCGATCCTTACTCAACCCAACCAGCTAAAGCTTAAAATTTTAGAAGTTGGCATTTGCGGAACTGACCGTGAACAGGTAGAAGCTGGGTATGGCGATGTGCCAGCCGGGATGAATAATTTGGTTATTGGCCACGAGATGCTGGGAGAGGTTGTGGAAACCGGGGCAGAAGTTAAAAATTTTAAAGTAGGCGACCTGGCTGTGCTCACGGTGAGAAGAGGCTGTGGCCAGTGTATATCCTGCAAAAACAACCGCAGCGATATGTGCTATACTGGGCAGTTTACAGAACGGGGCATTAAAGGTGAACACGGTTTCGAAACTGAGTTTGTCATAGATGAGGAGCAGTATGCGGTTAAGGTGCCGGCTGAGCTGAGAACGGTTGGTGTGCTCACGGAGCCACTCTCCGTCATAGAGAAGGCTATAGAGGAAGCTCAGGCCATTCAGGCAGCACGTTTGCCGCAGGTAAAGGCAAACAGCTGGTTCATTGGTAAAAGAACCCTGGTGGCCGGGCTGGGTCCTATTGGCTTACTGGCTGCCATTGTGCTGCGCCTCAGGGGTGCAGAGGTTATAGGATTGGATATTGTGGATGAAAACACAAAAAGACCTCAGATTCTTAAAAAGTTGGGCGGAATCTATGTTGATGGTCGTAAAATAGAAACCTCTTTGCTCGACGATCATTTTGGACAGATAGATTTTATTCTGGAAGCCACCGGGGTGGCCGAATTAGGTTTTCAGCTTATTGATGCTTTAGGTGTAAATGGTATTTATGTCATGACTGGGATTCCTCACGGCGATCGGCCTGTATGCATCACTGGTGCCGAGATGATGAAACAGCTGGTGTTGATGAACCAGATCATTTTAGGAAGTGTCAATGCCAGTACTACCCATTATGCCCAGGCTATCGATGATCTGCAAAAGGCGGAATCGAAGTGGAGCGGCCTGCTGGATGAGATCATTACCACCCGCATGAACTATCAGCAATTTAAAGAAGCCCTGGATCTGCGCTCCGACAATGACATTAAAACCGTTCTGACCTGGGGTACTCATGCGCGCTAAACTCAGTTGCTGAACAAACGGCCACTTCATCGCCTTATACTTCCGGGAGCCGCTTACTACGGTAGTTGTTGCTAGTATAAACCTAGACTGGAAAGATTCCTTTATATCTACCCCTGTTCGATGGACTTCAAGTGATTCTTTACATAATTGGATAATACACTGTAAATCAGCTGGTCAATGCAGGTTTATGGGAAATGAACTTCTTTAGCAAGTGCTAACCAAAGGGCCTTTTTGCCTTAGGCCCCAGTCTCCTCATCTTTAATTAGTAATATTTCCTCCTTAAAGAACTTTCTGGGGTCAGAACTTGTAAATTATAACGAACGAACTCATAATGTGCACATTATGTCAGGTATAGGATCTCATCATTCATGCCCGGAGTAGCAAAACAGCAATTTTCAGCTACCCAGTTTGGTCGCACAGCAAAGTAACTTTCCGGTTATTTCCTTTTCCATTCTTAGCTGCCAGGCACAGCAGGCCACATTAGGTTTGGCCATTCATGGAAAAGAGACTGCAGAAAGTTGTCAAAAAGGATTAGAACATGAGACAATTAAAAATAACTCACCAGATCACTAACAGGGATAGTGCAACTGTCGAGAAGTATTTTAACGATATTTCTAAAGAAAGTCTGCTTACCCTGAAAGAGGAAGAAGAGCTTGCCAGAAGAATCAAGCAAGGAGACCAGGTGGCCCTGGAAAAATTAGTAAAGGCTAACCTGCGGTTTGTAGTGTCGGTAGCAAAGCAGTATCATAACGGCAGCATGCCCCTGAACGACCTGATCAATGAAGGTAATATGGGCCTGATCAAGGCTGCCAAAATGTTTGACGAGACCAAGGGCTTTAAATTTATCTCTTATGCAGTATGGTGGATCAGACAGTCTATCATGAAGGCATTGGATGATCATGCCCGCATTGTACGGGTGCCCTCAAATAAATTAGGCGAACTTTCCAAAATAAGCAAGGCCATTTCTGCCATGGAGCAGCAGTTTGAACGAGAGCCCTCTCCGGAAGAACTTGCTGACTTTATGGGCATTGAAGTTGCCGATATACATCGTGCTAAAACAGGCTCTATCCGTCAGTCATCCTTAGATGCACCATTTGGTTCAGATAATGAAGGCTCGCTGCTGGATGTGCTGATCAACCCTGAAGCAGAAGAAACCGACGGTGCACTTACGCATGCAGGTTCATTGCGGGCTGAGTTGGAACGTATACTTTCGACGCTATCGGAGCGGGAGCAGGAAATCCTGAAGAAAATTTTTGGAATCGATATTGAATACAGCATGTCTATGGAAGATATCGCTGAAGAGCTGGGACTTACCCGTGAACGGGTTCGCCAGATTAAAGAAAAAGCACTTGCAAAAATAAGAGTAGCCGATGCGACAAGCCTGCTGAAGACTTACGTATAGGCACAACATATAATTTCAAAAAAAGGGCTAGCAGTATCTTTACAAGGTAACTGCCAGCCCTTTTTAATTGCTGTTCCGGTAAAATATTAATAGCTTGTTTTTTCTATTTTGTCCTGCAAAAGCAATTACTGGATTTTAAATTTTCCTGATTACATTTAAGTAAATACTTTTAGCATAGCAGTTTAACAGGAGTTTCTCGCTCCGCTATTCAAATAGTAAAATTCTTTGGCTATGAACATGTTTAGACGCATTTTTTTTGGCGTTTGGTGCCTGCTGTTCATTCTGTTCGCTTACTGGCAGTGGAATGACCCCGATCCCTGGCTTTGGATTCCTATCTACGGTGGCGCAGCAGTATTGTCAGCATTTGCTGCCGCGGGTAGCTATTCCAGACCGCTGC
>JASLAE010000484.1 GCA_030147305.1 Cesiribacter sp. | reverse complement strand
ATACTTATTGTCAACCGTTGCCAGTGACCGGTACCCCAGGTAACCTAAGCCCAGCCCCAGTAAAATACCGCCCACTACTTCTTTAATAAAGATGGAGGCAGCCGAGAAAGCTGAGAAATTTTCTTCCCCGGCAAAAGCAATGCCAGCCACGCAAAGAAACAGCACAACACCAACACCATCATTAAAGAGCGACTCACCGGCTATTCTTACCTCAAGCCTCCTGGAAATACCTAGCTTTTTTACCATAGCCAGTACGGCTACCGGATCGGTTGGTGCTATTAAAGCGCCAAACAGAAGACAGTAAATAAAATCCAGCGGAATTGTAAGCAGCAGCAGCAAATAATGCAATAACACTGCTGTTATAGCCGCAGAGAGCAGGGTACTTACTGTAGCTAAAGTAAGGATATGCCATCGCTCCCGGCTCAAACTTCTCAGGTTAATGCTTATAGCACCGGCAAACAAAAGAAAGCTTAACATAAAATTAAGCAGCGACTTAGAAAAATTGAACCCTACTACTATTTCCTGTGCTTCCCTGCTAATAGCCGGTATATACCTGCCTGCCAGCAGGATGAGGAGTGAGGTTGCTAAAGCAAGAATAGTAAGGCCAATGGTAGGAGGTAATTTTAAGTACTTATTATTGATGTATATATAGGCAGCCGAAAGGGTAATCAGTATACATATACTATCCAGGATACTCATACAATTAGGTTAATGATGGATCATCCAATACTTTGCGGCTTCATCATTCTACATGTGTGATGCATTTGATAGGAATGCCCATTCCTGCTCTGACAATGATATAATTATTTGTTACTGCCCATATAGTGGTTTCTATTACTTTACTACCTTCGTGGGTTTCAAAAAAGATCTTGCTCTTTACTCTCTCTAAGTTGCCCAGAATAGCCGCCCGTTCCAGAATTATACGACGTTCAGCAATAGCCTGTGCATCGGCAAGCACTTCACGCTTGCTAAATTGCTGCTGGTACAGCAGTTCTTTTTCAATAAATGTTACGTTCATCGTGCTTTAGATTTATGTGGAATAAAAGCTTAGTACTTCCTGAAAAAAATTCATAGCTCTAGTAAAGACCTTTATTTGCCTCCAAGATAAAAGGGCAGTATTAAAATGGACTTAGGATAAGATTGGAAAAGGCTTAGAAAAAGAGGAGCCTATACCGCCTTGCACAGAAACAGACTTATGATCGTTTAGTAAGCAATTTGATACAAGGTGATTCATCATGCCGTTTTATTTTCTCGTCTTGTCCTTTGATTTTTTAGAAAGGGACAAGCGAATTAAAACAAAATCTGGATTTGACAACTGGCGTTGCCTATGGTCATAGTACCCGCTGGCGGTTGCCATAGGAACATTTATGGTATACGGATCTATAAAATCCGAATAATTATCTAGCACCTGGTAACCAAAAGCCGTTGTAGCTATTCTAAGACTTCCGTTGTTGGTCAGCGTGGTATCAGGAAGTAAGATTGGAGTATTTGTACCGTTGCATTCGCTTTCCATGCTTGATGCAGAATTGATGGGCCCTGCAAAAAGCAGCAGCAGCGTAAGGTTCAAAAAATAAATAAACCGTTTCATAAGCGTAAATTTTAAGGATATCCGTTACTGCACGATAAATGCTTTTCTTGCCACCAGTTCATCAGAGACTGCTGTGAGAAGGTAGTTACCCCGAACAAGAATTGGCAAATGATCTCCAAAATGGAGCACTAAGCTATTTTCTATCGTCGGATGAAAAGCTTTGTAATAAACTTTGCCCTGCATGTCCTGGACGATAATTTCGATCCCTTGTGCTAAAGAGTGATTGAATGTAAGTTGGATTTCTCCGTTATAGCCAGTCGCAGGTTGGGGATCAATGTTTATTGTCAGCTTTTCTTCTAACGGTGGCAGTACATGTAACACCTTAGTATTAACTTCTTCTCTTGCAGTTAAGCCCGTTTCAATAGGTTGGGTACGGAAAAAATTAATAGATAACGAGTACAGGTTATGACTATTCTTTAGCTGGCTTACAGCAAAGGAACCAGTATCAGCCTGTTCATAGCTTTTTATACTTGAGGTGAGGCTTACAGCCCTTGCTTGTGTATCAGCAAGTAGCAGTAATAGTGTACTGGCTGCCAAACCGTATGTGAGAGCCCGGGTATAAAATATGGAAGTTTTCATAACAAGGAATTAATAAATCAAATCAAACTAGTGCAATCGTAGATTCAGGATAAGGAGCTTGGCAGCAACTGGTTGCAGCTTATGCACCTGCAGTCTTACAAACCCCCTTATAGCACTGGCGAAACATCTGCTGTTTTACTATTCTACTTTGTGCCTCCATTCGCCTAAATTTTTCCTAAGTCACGGCGGCAACGTTTAAGAATGTCTTTTTCTTTATCCGAAATTCCACTAGCGGCCAGTGCAACCTGCTGCAGGATGGATACAAACTTTTTCCTGGTCTCCGCATTGAAATCTTTTCTGTTTTCTGTAAACCTTCTTAAAGCAAATCCATAAGCTTCTTCCAGGCTGCTGTTAAAGGTTTCACGCAGTTGAAAAGCATTGAGGGCAATTTCTCCATTTTTATCCTGGTGCAGCAGCTTTTCAATGGTAGTGCGCTCTTCCGGCTGTAAGCGGCCATCTGCTTTGGCAAGGGTATACAACAGATTTCCCAGGCCAATATATAAATCTTGTATAGGCATTGTTATCGTCTTAATTTGTGAATAGAGATGTGCATCAGTTTGGCTTTTGCATGGTAAAGGCAAGGGGGAATCAATCCAGTTGCTGCGGTGAGAGCAGCAAAGGCGTTTGCCCATTTGTAACTATTATTTTGCTGTTTGGCGAGGTAGAAAGTTTGTTAAATGCCTCGATTGATTTGAACTGGATCAGCATGGGGGTAAGTCCTTCGTTGATGATTTTCTGTGAGTCACGAATCCCCTCTGCTTCAATGATCATCCGCTGAACTTCCTGGCGTTGCTTAGCAAGCACAAATTCCATCCGCTGGGCATCCTGTTCAGCTTCCAGCTTTTCTTCAATTGCCTTCGTAAGACCGGGTGGAAGGGCAATACTCTTCAGCAAGACAGATTCAATAATAAATCCGCGTTCCTGCAGACGTTTGGTCATGAGATCGCAAATGGATTTCTCAATTGCCGCCCGCTGACCGGTATGCATATCTTTGGCATAGTAACTGGCAGTAATATCAGCAGCTGCTGATCGGAATACCGGCAGAATCACAACTTCTTCATAGTCACGGCCGATGTTTTCCACGATTTTAGGCACCTGCCCGCCTTCTACCCTGTAAAGTATCGATACATCCGACTTTATGGTTAATCCTTCTTTAGAAGGCAGGTCCATTCGTACCTCTATGTTGATGGTACGCGTAGGCACTTTGATGATGGTGGTGGTAAGGGGATTAAAGCCCACTACTCCTGGCCCTATCACCTGATGGTTAATTTTTCCAAGGCTGCGTCTGGCCCCAACCTCCCCTTGCCTGACACCAGTACAGCCTGAGGTCAGTAATAACACCAGGAAGCTACTCCATATGAAATGATATCTTTTCATGGTCTTATTGTTTTAGTTATAAAGATTTATCGCGAACGCATCATTTTCTTGGTGAACTTATAAAAGGACATTGTTTTGATTCTACAACTTAAACACGAGCTTATGCATGGACACTGGCTTTCTTTTTGTCTTATCCATTGATGCAAACTTTAGAGCAGATCCAGATAAACTGTATTTCCAACGTTCTGAAAGTGAATTAAACAGCTGGCTGTTTTTAGCAACATGAAAATATGAATGAGACTTTCTTCTCTCCCGATTGAATAAGCTCAAGGGGTTACTTCTGAAATAGGGCATGGCTGTTTTTTGTTTGATGATCGATACTTGTGATTGATTACATTACAAAATAGCAGCGGCAGGCTTAAAGGAAGATTAACCGCAGATTAGAATTCACTTAGAGTTTTTCAATCAGAAGCAATAAAAGGGCTTATAATATGCCTGCTTTCTTGTTAGGAGGTGCAGTTATTAGTGTGTCTTTCTGCTCTTAGCGATAATGAGATGGCGCTAAAATGAACCTGCTCAAGGGGATAGGCAGGCACATCAGAAAACTTAAAATAGGATCCTAAATGATATTAATAGATCGCTTAGGTATTTAAGATTAGTTCCCTATCATAGTTGCTGTTGAATAGCTCCTCCCCTATGTGCATCCGGTTGCCTGAACCGAAAAGTGATGACCAGTATTGATTAAAAAAGAAATATCCGTTCAAACGGAATTGCCTTATAAATCTGGATTAGTATTGTACCCCATTTGTACTTTGCTA
>JASLAE010000444.1 GCA_030147305.1 Cesiribacter sp. | reverse complement strand
CGTTAGTTTTACCCGTTGTGGCCATACTTCCATTGCTGGCAGCAAAGAATGCTTCACCAGCCATAGGCTGTGGCAGCTCCAGAGGAAGCCAGTTTTTCCCTTTATCCTTGGTTTCAAGCAGCATGATTTTTCCCTCAACCGGGTCGCCCAGCAACCAGCCATGTTCATTGTTCCAAAAGAGCAGAGCATCGAAGAATGCCATTTCTGTGGTATCTCGATACAGGAGTTGCCAGTCTTTTCCCGCATTAGCTGTGTAATAGACAACTGCTGGTTGGCCTGCAGACGCCACCATTGCTTCTGTTTCACTAAATGCCCATAGTGATCTGAAATCAAGACTGTCCGGCGCAGGGAGCAGCTGCCAATGCTCGCCAGCGTTTGTTGTACGTAAAATAGTGCCACCGGCGCCACTGGCCCAAACAATAGAATCGTTGATAAGCTGTAACCCGCGCAGGCTTGCCGCACTCGGGCTTTGTTGTTGCTGCCATTTAAGATCTTGTGCAAACAGGCAGGCACTTAACAGGTTTAGTAAAAAAGTGAGTGTAAAAAATAGATTTGGTCTCATGCAGGCCCTTTTACGAATATTAAGAAATATATTGTAAAGAATGCAAAAAAATGCCACCATACTCATACCAGACATTAGCGGCTATACCGAATTCTTCAGTCGAACTGAATTGCATTTCAGCACGGCCGTTTTATGCGAACTGCTGAACGAGCTGATGCGGGTGGCCTCTGATAAGTTTAAAGTAGCTGAAATAGAAGGCGATGCCATTTTGTTTTATATACTTGATAAAAAGCTTTCTTTAGATGAACTGATCAGTTACTGCCTGCGGGCCTACCATCACTTTCATAGCTATTTAGCAAAAGTAATTGAACGGGTTGAAGATCCGGAGGCAAAAGATGCCGCGGAGAAACTGAGTGTGAAATTCATTGCACACTGGGGAGAAGTGGCGGAAATGAATGTTGCCAATTTCTCAAAACCAGTTGGCTTGTCCATCATCAAAGCGCATAATTTATTGAAAAACAGTATCAACAGCCGCGCTTATATTTTAATAACAGAAGAATTTGCAGAAGGGCAATCTATTAACGCCTGCAAACTGGAAAATAGTGTTTGCCTTGAATGGAAGCAGGGAAGTGAGGAATATCCTGTTATTGGGAAGGTATGCTACCATTACACCCTGCTGGAGCAACCTATAACCCCTTCTCAGGCTGTACATACCACTTAACACCTTCCTCAATTTCACCCCGCCTGAAACTATTCACCAGTAAATGAGCCTGACGTGTGGGCTCGGGTATCCTGTATTTTCCTAAACTTGCCCTGATCAGCGACAGTGCATCCATTATGCTCATGCCATTTCCCGGTGATATAAAAACAGGTTTGGTCTTTGTCTTACTTCTAAAGACATAACCCACCAGTTCTTTTTTGTGTACCAACTGCGCAATAGCCCCCTGTTCTAAGGCCGGTTCTTCGTAATTACCTGCCAGCTTCTTTTTTGCACAGCCCAGGCTGGGGCAACCCGTTACAATGCCAAAATGGGTAGCAATGCCCATACGCCTTGGGTGGGCTATGCCATGACCATCTACTACCACTGCATCGGGTTTCTGTGGTAAAAGGTCCCATACCCGCAGGAGCGAAGGGATTTCCCTAAAGGAAAGAAAGCCAGGGATATATGGAAATCCTGCAGTGCCCTGCGCTACTGCATGGACAACAGGCGTAAGCTCCGGAAGTTGTAAAACAATGATACCAGCATACACCACATCTTCGTAAAGATTGAATGATATATCTGCTCCAGCCAGATATTTTACCGGCTGCACCAGTGACTCCAGATTTATTTGCTGCCGCAGCAGCTGCTGAATTTCCATTGCTTCTTCAGCAGAGGCCGGATGTACATATTGATTTTTCATGGATTTTGCCATAGCTTAAAAAATAATAGATCTCAACCCCAAAAGGTTATGGAAATAATCGTGTTAGGCTGTGGAGATGCCTTCGGCAGCGGCGGCAGACTACAGACATCATTCCTGGTCAGGACTTCTAATCATGCGATTTTACTGGATTGTGGTGCTACCATATTACCGGCCTTGCATCAGCAAGATTTATCTTCAGAGGCGATAGATGCAGTGATTATTACCCATTTTCACGGTGACCATATTGGGGGATTGCCTTTTTTACTGCTGGAAGCGGCTAAAAGGTATCAGCGTACAAAACCATTAACATTATTGAGCCCGCCGGGATTAATGAACAGGCTCGAACAATTATTACCACTTCTTTACCCGGCTACTGAAGATATTTTCGATGCTTTTCCAATCCATTACCTTGAATACGGTGCAGGAAAAATTCAGCTATTAGATGTATTGGTAGAAGCCTGGGAAGTAAAACATTCAGCGGAGAGTTTGCCGCATGGCATAAGAGTCACGCACAAGGATAAGGTACTTGCATTTTCAGGTGATACCGCCTGGCATCCAAACCTCATTCCTATATGCAGGGAAGCAGACCTGTTTATTTGCGAATGCAATTTGTGGGCAGGGGAGAACGCTGGCCACCTCAGCTGGGAAATACTGGCCCAGCAGCTACCCCAGCTTACTGCAAAAGAAATAAGGCTAACGCACGTGGGAGACGAAGTGCTGGAACGACAAAGTGAACTGCCGGTGCCTGTACTCCAGGATGGTGAAAAGCTACAGCTGTAAGGCTGTAGCTCAAATAATTATATTAAAGTAATTTATCTTCTACCTGCCATTAACATTACCAGTCCAATTATGGCCACAGCACCGCTGATGATCACGGGTGTCCAGTTGGCCTGGCTTAAGGTTATTTGTGTGCCCAACAATTTTACACTCTCAGTATCCTGATAGGCCTGCATACCGAATATGAATGCTCCAACTAGACCAACAATTAATAAAATAATTCCTAATGTGCGTTTCATAGAAAACTAGTTTTTGGCAATTTAATGGATTAATTGCATTAGCAATGAAGAATAATAAACAATAAGGAAGAGTTTTACGCTATTGCAAAACTCTTTTTCAACTTTCTGCCAGACCTTTCTTTGATTCTTACTGATAAACAAACTATTAATCAACCATACATCCAAACTTGAGGTAGATGCAAAAGCATATTTACATGATACTGTTCCTGCTTATGCCACTATGCATCAGCGCACAGCAAAGAATCATCATTCATGCAGGCACGCTGATTGACGGTCGCAGCAATAAAGCTCAGCCAGAAATGACACTGGTTATTGAGAATAATCAGATCCGGGAGATTCATAAAGGTTATCGAAAAGCACAGGCGGGAGAAGAAGTAGTAGACCTGCGTAAGCATACGGTTATGCCAGGCTTAATGGACATGCACGTTCATCTGGAGGGAGAAACAAACCCCGCACAATATTCCGAGAAGTTTAGAATGAATGAAGCTGACTTTGCGCTTCGGGCAGCCCTGTTCGCTAAAAGGACACTGGAGGCAGGCTTTACCACAGTACGGGACCTGGGAGGTACAGGCATTAATATCTCACTGAAACAAGCGATTGAGAAAGGCTGGACGCAGGGCCCGCGCATTTTTACTGCGGGTAAATCTATTGCAACTACAGGCGGTCATGCTGATCCAACCAATGGCACAAACCGGCTTCTGATGGGAGATCCAGGTCCTGAGGCCGGGGTGATCAATAGTGCCGATGAGGCGCGTAAAGCTGTTCGCCAGGCGTATAAAAATGGGTCAGATTTAATAAAAATTACAGCAACCGGTGGGGTGTTAAGTGTGGCAAAAGATGGAAGTGGACCACAA
>JASLAE010000385.1 GCA_030147305.1 Cesiribacter sp. | reverse complement strand
ACCCGCTGTATGATGGGGATTTTATAACTAAGGCCAGGCTTGGTACGGGGCAGACCAACCGGTTTACCAAACTGCGTTACAATGGCCTGCTGGGTTTCATCAATTATAAAGGTGCTGTTGTACAAGACAAAAAGCGCCAGCAAAACAAGTACGATATAAACTGTATTTCTGGTCATGCTCATTAATTTTTTTGCTGCTGAAGATTCAGAAGGGGCAGCACACTGTTGCCGCGGTCATCTACAATGGTTTTGCTGCCAATGCGAGGCATTATGCGTTCTATTGTTTCCAGGTATAGCCGCTTTTTTGTGACCTCCGGAGCCTTAATGTATTCTTCAAAAACTGCATTGAAGCGGCTTGCCTCGCCGCTGGCTCTGTTCACCCGATTAAGGGCATAGGCTTCTGCCTGCTCTATGGTTTGCTCCGCTTCGCCGCGCGCACGGGGTATGATCTGGTTATACTCCGACTCTGCCTGGTTAATAAGGGTTTCCCGCTCCTGCTGGGCCTGGTTAACTGCATTAAAAGATGGTTTTACCGATTCCGGCGGATTGACATCCTGCAGCACCACCTGGTCGATGCGGATACCATTCTCATATTCATCACACATGCGCTGCAGCAATACTTCCACACTGGTGGCCACCTCCTGCCTTCCTACTGTGAGCACCTCGTTAACGGTACGGTCACCTACAATTTTGCGCATGGCAGATTCGGACATGTCCCGCAGGGCTTTATCGGCATTGCGCACCTTAAACAGATAATTATAGGAATTGACAATCCGGTATTGTACCACCCATTCCACATCTGCCAGGTTTAGGTCACCTGTAAGCATGAGGGATTCATCTGTAAATGATTCCGTGGAGTATTCAGTCCTGGTATCGGAAGCCACCGTACGGAAACCAAACTCCTGCTTAAGCTGCCGCTGTACCGGAATTTTGTACATTGTTTCAATGCCAAAAGGCATGATGAAGTTTAGCCCCGGCTGAACAGTACGGTTATATTGGCCTACCGTTAACACAACACCTTCCTCTTCGGGCCCTACTGTTTTTACAGCGGTGAACACCAGCAAGAGCAGTAACAGGCCCAGGAGGATCTTCTTGATGTGTTTTTTTAACAGAAATTTGTAGTACTGAAACTGTAAATCCTGATCTGTCATAATTAGAAATTTTGTGATTTAGCTGTAGCGATGGACAACCGCTCAGGCGTAAAACTCACCTCCAGCCGGCTGATGGATGCAGGTGTATCTACTGCAACTAAGTTACGCCTTTTTTAGGGTTTTACACCGCACTGTATGCTTAAACCCATTGACTGCCTGTCTGGAAAATAGTAAAGCCAGGCTTAGCCGGCTGGAGGTTCGAATGGGTATAAGCCTGGTTTACTGTTGCCCTTCGCTCAGCGAAAGAACCGCCATGACAGGCAGATGGTCTGAGGGGTATTTACCGTTCTCCGAATCGGTTAAGATGGCATGTTGCTGCACCTGCAGGCCCTGTGTTACAAAGATAAAATCGATCTGCTGGCCAAGGCCGTGGTCTACATCAAACGTGCTCCAGCTACCCGACGGTCCATAATGACCAGTCCCGGATAGTTGCCGGGCATCCTTTAGGAATTCACTTTGGGTCAGGTTATGATAAGCTTTGGTCTCCTTGGCCGTGTTGAAGTCGCCAGTCAGGACTACGGGAGCAGTGCCTGCAATGGTCTTAATCTTTTCCTGTAGCAGCAGTGCACTGTTTTCACGCGCTTTTTCCCCAATGTGGTCGAAATGCGTATTGAAATGGTAGAATGACCGATCTGCCTGTAAATCCTTTAATTTTACCCAGCTGCATATTCTTATGATGGCTGCATCCCAGCCTTTGGTAGGCTTGTCGGGGCTTGGCGAGAGCCAGAAAGTGCCGCTATCGAGCAGCTGAAACCTTTCTTTGTTATAAAATATGGCGGAGAACTCACCTTTTTCCTTACCATCATCGCGGCCAACACCATACCAGGCATATTGGGGCAGATCTTTTTCCAGCTCCCTGAGCTGATGAGGCAAGGCTTCCTGCACTCCAAGCAGATCTGGCTGATGGTAGCGGATTAAACCAGCCACCCGCCCCTTCCGGTTCTTCCACTGATCTATTCCATCGGTTTCGGTATCGTAACGAATGTTATAGGACATGACCCGCAGCGCAGCAGGAGGTGTTTGCCCAACCAGCTGCAGGCTAAGCAAAAAAGGAAACAGCAGGAACAGTATGGTATAATGCATCATACTATAAGATAACAGAATCTTTTGGAGAACCAGCTATACTGCAGGAATTAGCACAAACACAATTGGGGAGGGTACTGTGGCTGCAATGCTTCTGCTGCAGTTTTAATCTGCTCTTCTATTTCTATATCTACATCTGCCAGCTTGTCGCTGTAGGGCAACCTTTACCAGTTGTAGGTTGGCAGGTTGCTGCAGCAAAGCACTGTGCGCCCGCACCACAAGCATCAGGCAGGTTATAATAATTTGCTTTCCGGGGGAAAGAAAAACTACACTACTCTGGTCGCTATGCCAATCATATTATTTATCTAAATAACATGTCCAGCAGGGCAAGGCACCATTGGTAATAATAAAAAAAGTCATGCGGGTTCAGCTAACGCTAAATTCAGAATGGGGTAAGGCTTGCCCATGCTATCTACTTCTGTTCTGCCTATCACTCTAAACCCAAAGCGCTCATAAAAGCCTACTGCCTGTTCGTTTTGCTCGTTTACATCAACTTTTCTAATGCCCAAAGTTTCAACAGCATAAACCAGCAATGATTTGCCAATGCCCTTGCCTCTTAAAACGGGATCGATAAAGAGCATTTCAATTTTGTCTTCTGATACGCCGAGGAAACCGGTAATATTATTCGCTGTGTCTTTCTTACAAAAAAGCTGTACCGCTTTTAAATATTCATGCTGGATCAGAGGCCTGAAAAAGAGTATATCTTCTTCTTTTAAGAAATGGTGTGTGGCCCGCACGGAAGCTTCCCAAAGGGCTGTTAATTCTGCATATTCCCGGGCCAGAACAGGAAGGATTTCATCTGTTTTACTGGTTTTGCTCATGCTGGTTAAGTTTATAGGCGCTGATATAGATT
>JASLAE010000221.1 GCA_030147305.1 Cesiribacter sp. | reverse complement strand
TCGATTACCTGGATAATACCGGTGAAACAAAGCCAGGCTTTGAAACCAAGAATTTCCAGTTTGGCAATGAAATGCACAACGACTGGTATTTCACGACCGGCTTAACCCTTAGCTATACCTTCTGGTCGATTCCCTGCCCTTACCATTTTATGCCCAGAAAGTATCTATAAGAAAATTCTGGCTTCTTACTGCTAAAGGGGTAATTTTCATTACCTTTGCCAATTGATTTTACGGGTTAGTAAGGGATGAAAGAAAGATTGGATCTGCATAATTTACCCCGCCACATTGCCGTTATAATGGATGGAAATGGCCGGTGGGCCAAACGGCAGGGTGCTGCTCGTGTGTTTGGGCACCGAAATGCAATACAGGCAGTACGTGATACTACTGAGGGTTGTGCGGAGATCGGTGTTCAGTTTCTTACGCTTTATGCTTTTTCTACAGAAAACTGGAACAGGCCTAAAGCAGAAGTAAATGCACTGATGGAGCTGCTGGTTTCCACCATTCGTAAAGAGGTGAGTACACTGCAAAAGAATAATGTGCGTTTAAATCATATTGGCAGTCTGGCAGATTTACCCGGCAGCTGCCAGGATCAGCTTCAGGAAGCCATTGATCAGACAAAGCAAAATAGTGGGCTAACCCTAACCCTGGCCCTTAGCTACAGCGGGCGTTGGGAGATTTTGCAGGCTACACGCAAGCTCATGCAAGCAGTACAGGAAGGTAAATTACAGCCGGAGGCCCTTACACAGGAGCTCTTTGAGCAGCAGCTTAGCACCCACGATATGCCTGCGCCCGAATTACTGATTCGTACCAGTGGCGAAATGCGCATCAGCAATTTTCTACTATGGCAATTGGCTTATACCGAACTTTACATCACAGATGTATTGTGGCCCGATTTCAGAAGAGAGCATTTATATGAAGCCATTGCTTCATTTCAGCAGCGCGAGAGACGTTTTGGAAAAACTAGTGAACAAATAAACCTGAGCAAACAGGGATGATGAGGATTTTTCTATTATGCCTGGGACTGGCAATAACGCCCGTTTTAGTGCAGGCCCAGGTAGGGCTGCGACGGTCTGCCCGCCCACAATCTGGCATTGAGCTTAATTACGCAAATCCACAGGAATATGAGATTGCAGAGATAACAGTATCCGGGGTAGAAACCCTGAATGCCGATGCGCTCTTGTCTCTAACAGGCTTACGCACTGGCGACCGGATTCGCATTCCTGGTGATGCCATCACCAACGCTATTAATAAGCTTTGGGAACAGGGTATTATTGGCGATGCCGGCATTTTCATAACGAAAATAGAGGGCGATAAAATTTGGCTGGAAGTAGCCTTAAGTGAACGCCCGCGTCTTACCAGCTACGAAGTAGAAGGGGTAAACCGTACCCAGTCATCAGATATTCAGGACCAGGTAAAGCTTATCAGGGGTAGGGTGGTTACAGATGCGTTGCTAAAAAATACAGAATACAATATTCTAAAATATTTGATTGGCAAAGGTTATCTGAATGCTTCTGTTAAGATAGTGCCCGAGAAAGAAAAGAATCTTTCTAATAGTGTTAAGCTTCGGGTAATTGTTAACAGAGGCAGGAAGCAAAAAATCGACAAAATTAATTTTGTTGGTAATGAAAATCTTGCCGATTCCCGCCTAAAGGGTAGGATGAAGAAAACTAATGAGAAACCGCGGATCACACTCTTTCAGGATCTGTTCTCCAGAGTGTTTCGTACAAGACCCTCTGATATTGGGCAGTTCTTAACCAACAGCAAGCCAATAGAATTTCAGGATGTAAAGGACTATCTGGCCACACACGTTAAGCCTAATATCTTTGGCAATTCCCGCTTTGTAAGAGAAGATTTCGAAGAAGACAAAACAGCCGTCATTGCATTTTATAATTCTAAGGGTTACCGGGATGCGCGTATCATCGGCGATACTATCTACCGTTCTCCGAAAGAGAATATGCTCATGCTGGATGTAGAAGTGGAAGAGGGCCGGAGGTATTACTTCCGTGACATTGCATGGACTGGTAATTATGTCCATAAAGATAGTTTATTATCACGCATTCTTGCCATCAACAAAGGCGATGTGTATGACATGGAACTGATCAACAAAAAGCTGAATTACAATCCGGCTGGCATGGACATCAGTTCACTTTACATGGATAATGGTTACTTATTCTTCAGCATTAAGCCTGTAGAAGTTAAGGTAGAAGGTGATTCTATTGATGTAGAGATGCGGATTCAGGAAGGACCACAGGCTACCATCAAGCGCATTATCATCAATGGTAACGAACGCACCAAAGACCATGTAATTCTGCGGGAAGTGCGCACACTGCCTGGCGAGAAGTTCAGCCGTACCGATGTAATTCGTACACAACGGGAAATTCTGGCCCTGGGTTATTTCGATCAGGAATCCTTCGGCATCAACCCAATTCCTAATCCGGCCGACGGAACTGTAGACATTGAATACACCGTACAAGAGCGGCCCAGCGACCAGATTGAATTATCTGCCGGTTGGGGCGGTCGTGGGGGCGGAGCCTTTGGCGGCTTTATTGGTACCCTGGGCTTAGTGTTCAATAACTTCTCTATCCAGAATATCTTTAAACCAAATACCTGGGATCCGCTGCCGGTAGGTGATGGTCAAACCCTGGCCCTACGTGCACAAGCCAGTGGCCGTCGCTTCCAGAGCTATTCCTTTACCTTCTCCGAGCCCTGGCTGGGAGGTAAAAAGCCAAACTCGTTTAGTGTGAGTCTTAGCCACTCCATACAGCGTCAATATCAGCAAACGGGTTTCTTCTCCATTAGCAATGAAGCCGCTGGTCACCTGAAGGTTACCAGCCTATCGGTTGGATTAGGTCGTCGTACCAGATGGCCCGATGACTTCTTCTCAGTTCGAAATTCTATTTCTTATCAGATCTATGATATCTATTCTCAGCTGAATGCTGAAGGTCTGCCTGTGTTGCCGTTTAATACATCGGGGATTGCTGGGTTTTATAATGGTTATGCTAACAACATTAACTTTAATACCACCTTTGCCCGTAACAGTGTAAGTGCCCCGATTTATCCATTGGATGGTTCATCTTATTCTCTGTCTGCAACTTTCACGCCGCCCTATTCTGTATTTAATGAAACAGATTATAGTAGCCTGGATAGATCGGAACGCTTCAAATTTATTGAGTATCATAAATATATGTTCGATGCCGAGCTGTTTACGCCGGTTATTGGTAAGCTGGTAATTAACACCAAGGCAAACATGGGCTTCGTTGGATCCTATGGCAGCGGTAATCCTATTAGTCCATTCGAGCGGTTCGTACTGGGGGGTGATGGACTTTCCGGTCAAGCAGGTAACTTTATCCTGGGCCGAGATATCATAGGCTTGCGTGGTTATACCAATAACTCGATTACGCCACGGGATCCCGATACCGGACAGCAGCTGGGCGGTATCATTTATAATAAATTTGCCCTGCAGTTGCGCTATCCTATATCGCTGCAGCCTGCGGCTACTATCTATGTACAGGCTTTTGCCGAGGCAGGTAATAACTGGGCAAGCTATGATGAGTACAATCCATTTAAATTGTACCGTTCTGCGGGTATTGGTGCCCGTATCTTCATGCCCGCCTTTGGTCTTATTGGTATAGACTGGGGCTATGGTTTCGATACAGTGCCTGGTCAGCCAGATGCAAACGGACCGCAATTCCACTTTACGATTGGACAGCAAATCCGCTAGTTTTATGGGCAGGAAAATTATTTTTCTACTTTTTTTCATCTTTTTGGCAGCATCTGACGTTTTTGGCCAGAAATTTGGATACGTAGATACACAGTACATCCTGGACCAAATGCCTGAGTATAACGAAGCACAACAGGAGATACAAAAGGTATCCCTGGCATGGCAGGATGAAATTAAGGAAAAGCAAAAAGAGGTGGAGGCATTGTACAGTGCGCTAAGAACAGAAGAAGTTTTGCTGACCGAAGCCATGAAAGAGGATCGGCTCACTGAGATCAGACAGCAGGAGCAGGCACTTAAGGAGTATCAGACCAAAGTATTTGGTTTTGAAGGCCTATTCTTTCTCAAGCAGAAAGAGCTTATGCAACCCGTACAGGAAAAAGTATTTGAGGCTGTAGAAAAGGTGGCTGTGAAGCAAAAGCTTCAGATTGTTTTTGATAAATCCGGAGAATTGGTGATGATATATACTAATCCGGTACATGATTATACAGATTTTGTACTGGAAGAATTAGGACTAGGTGATAAAAATGACACAATCAAGTAAACCCCAAACACGCGAAAGCATGAAAAACAAATTCGTATTGGCTCTTTTGGCGCTGCTGCTAACAGGATTGGGTGCCATGGCGCAAACAGCTGCTACTCCAAATCAAGTTAAGATAGGTTATGCCAGCGTTAATTATATTCTGAGCCAAATGCCTGAGTATAAGCAAATTGAAACACAACTGGTAGAGTACGAAAAACAATTGTCTACCCAATTGCAAACACAGTACCAGGAGTTTCAGACTAAAATGGATACCTACCAGAAAACATCCGGTACTATGCTGCCAGAAATTCGCCAGCAGAAAGAAGGCGAGCTGCGCGATATGCAAACCCGCATAGAGCAGTTTCAGCGCGATGCACAGGGTCTTATTCAGAAAAAAGAGTCTGATCTGTTAGCACCAGCTTATGACAAGATTCAGAATAACATAGATGCTGTGGCTAAAGAAAACAACTATACCCATGTGCTTAATTCTGAAGTAGCTGGCGTACCAGCTTTACTATATGTTTCTAATGAAAGTGACGATATCTCTAAGTTGGTGTTGAAGAAAATGGGTATCACTCCCAAAGAAGCAACCACTACGCAGAAATAAATTTTAATTTCTTTATAACAAAACCCCGGCTTTTGTGGCTGGGGTTTTTTATTTTGTAACGTGCAACAACCACCATACTTACAAGCAGGAGATACGATCGCCATTACATCAACAGCTCGCTGGGCAGAAGAAGCGGCCATACTACGTGCAAAACAGGTGCTGGAACAATGGGGTTTTAAAGTATTATTAGGTCGTTATTTATTTTCGAAGCATCATCAGTTTGCCGGTTCCGATGCAGAAAGGCTGCAGGAGTTTCAGCAACTGCTGGCTAATCCGGAGGTAAAAGCCATTCTTTTTTCCAGAGGCGGTTACGGTACCACCCGCATCATTGATCATGTAAACTGGGGGCCATTTTTGGAGCAGCCTAAATGGTTGTGTGGCTTCAGTGACGTTACAGCTATTTTATGCCATCTGCAGCAGCTGGGCATCCAGGGCATTCACAGTACCATGGCTGCCGCTTTCGACGAACAACCGGGCCGGGAAAGGAGTCTGGATAGCCTTAGGCAGCTGCTCACAGGACAGCCGCTTCACATAGAAGTGTCTCCTCATGAATTGAATATTCCTGGGATTGCAAACGGAAAATTAGTAGGTGGTAATTTATCACTGCTCAATAACCTGATTGCAACCGCTTCTGAGCCTGACTATAGCGGTGCAATTTTGTTTATGGAGGATCTGGACGAATATCTTTACCATATAGACCGGATGATGGTGCATTTAAGGCGCAGCGGGCGGTTAAATCATTTAGCCGGACTGGTAGTGGGCCAGATGTCTGGTATGCATGATAATGCCGTTCCGTTTGGCAGCAAGGCATATGAAATTATCCGGGAACATGTCGGAGATTATGATTATCCGGTAGCATTTGGTTTTCCAATTGGTCATGAACCGCTTAATATAGCCGTTCCGGTAGGAGCGCAGGTTACACTGTCTGTTGACGATCGGGGGGCTGTACTACAACAAGGGCGAAGAGAACACACACATGTATAACAGATATCTATTTACTTTTCTGTTCATGGTGCTGCCATTGCTTGGAATGGGTCAAATCCATCGGGCCTATACCCGACCCGAACCCATTACTGAATTTCATTTAAAAGGTGGCTGGCAGTACAATACCTTAGCCGGGAGTGGTTATACAGCTTCGTATAATTCTGGCTGGCTGGCAGGCATAGGCTTTAAAATACCATTGAAGTACAGGTGGTGGTTACAAACTGAAATATTATATAGCAGAAGGAAGACAGCGCTGCAATATCCGGGTAGTTCTGCTGCCGATGCATTTACAACCAGTTTCACATTTAACTACATTAATTACCCCATCCTGCTTACTTTTAAGCCTAATGATGTACTGGAACTTCAGCTGGGGCCTCAGTTTGGTATTTTGCTCAACAACCAGTCAACAAACTCCAATAGCCAAAGCACGCGTACGTTAAGCCCTAGTGATGTTAGTAAATGGGACTATGCCGTTGCCGGAGGCCTGGAGCTGAATGTAAGCCCACTGGCATTTGGTGTACGCTATGCTTATGGCTTTGTAGCGCTGGCAACGGCAGAGCAGGCCAAAGAAATATTGGGAAATGGAAGCTTACACGGCTTACAGGTTTATAGCGCACTGGTTTTCTAGCATATTAAATACTAGAAGAAGATTGGTCATCAACCAACTCCATGAAATAATCTTTACTTTTGAGTATTGCTATTGCTCCTAGTATTTAATGATCTTTAGACTATAAGCTTTGTTTTCTGATATAATGTATAGCAAGTATACGCCCGCATTTTCCTCTCTCAATGTATTATTAAGCTGCTTATTAACATCATCCAGCAATGCTGTAACATGCATTAATGCTCTCCCTTCCAGTGTGTATAGCTTAGCATGCACATCTTTAACTGTACCAGTGCCTTCAGCCATAAGGAATACAGAATTTTTGCTGGGGTTGGGATAAACGCTAAATCCCGATGATTGTGCGGCTATATCTGTAAGTCCGGTTGGCTCTAGTTCTACTATGAGAATAAAACTTTGCTCAGTTACGCTTGATCCATCGCTTGTATTTAGGCGTATTTCATTTGTGGGGGAAGTATCATCCGGGATCCCACTCAATGTTTGGGTGTTTTCGTCAAAGTTTAGCCAGGCAGGTAGCATTACTGCTTCATAAGTAAGCGTATTAATAGGGATGTCGGCATCTGTAGCCATAAGTTGATATTGGTAAACTTCTCCAGCTTTTGCTACAAGCATGGGTTCGGATACGATCAACGGTACTTGGTTTACTTCCTCAATGGTTATGTTCACCTCTTTTTCGTCTGCCATTTCTCCATCTGAAACTAATATAAGGAAGGTATAAGAAGCTGGCCCTTGCTCCTCTGTAGGCCTCCAGTTAAATAGACCACTTTCAGGCTCGATCGAGGCGCCTTCAGGCGCATTTTCATCCAGGCTGTAATGTAAATCACTGGCAGGAGTGTCTTCGTCTGTTGCCGTTGCCCAGAATGAGATCAGCTCATCTTCGGGAGCCGTTATGTCAGCAATTTCTGTCATAACAGGTGCTTTTGCTGGATTTACCTCTCCTTTGATATGGATTAAGTTGAAGGCAGTGTTATTGTGATAAAAGTTCTCCTCGATGAGTCTTTCGCCATTGATCTGAGTAATTATATACATTTTATCAGACTGCCAGTCAGCTGGTATAATTATTTCATTAACTGGTCCTCCATATCCACCTGGTAACGAATTTGCAAATAGTAGGTCGGTTTCATCTAGCTGCTCATCTTCGCTTAGATGAACCTGGGTATAAAGTTTAGATTCTTCATAATTGCGAAATGTCATTATATAATAACTTAGCCTGACCTTTTCTCCAGGATATACTTCTGTTTTGTCGACAGATGTAAATTCAAATGAGAATTCTGGCTTAAAGCTTTCTGCGCAGTAGATGTGGTAGATGGAGATGTTATTTTCTTCCTGCAAATCGTCAACTTCGTTGTCGGGATCTTCTACCTGTATGAGATAATAATAGCCTGCAGGATAAGAGAACTGACTATATATTTCGAAGTCATAGGCATATGTAGCGCCTCTGTAAGGCACTGGCCCAAGCTGTACCTGTTTAATGAAATCATCCTGCTCGTCCCAAGCAGGGTCTTCCGACAGATAGTAATTGATCTTAATGACTTCATCCTTTGTTCCGTCGTTGGTAATAGTCAGGTCTATTTTTAAAGGGTCGTCGGGTTTTACTAAGTAACCCCCGATAAAGTGCTCCAAATAAAAATCATGAGCAATGGAAATGCTCGCCTTTTGCGGATGAAGCGGAACCTCCAGCAACGCAATGTTATTACTCTTATCATCAGGAGAAAGCTTGCTTTCCTGATCGATTACACAAAATATAAAGACTGACTGGGCTGAAGAAAATGAAGTAGGAATAAGTATCTTTTCCTGATAAAGCGTCTTGGTGGCGCCAGGATTGGGAACTGTAGCAGAAGCAGTTTTTACCAGAGCATCTTCTGCCCCTAATTCCTGATCTGTTGAAAGGAAATAACTCACGGCAAAACCTGCTCCGGAATTTCTGGCTCTGGTCTCACCAATATTGGTATAGGCAAAGCTAATGGCAGATTCTGCACCGGCACTGTTATAATCTGTATGCGAGAAAATATCCCCTGAAGCCACTTCATAGTTCTCTACGCTAAAACGAAAAGTAACTGTTTTGATATTATTATCTTCATTACTTTCCTCATACATATTGATAGCATCTGCCTTTACTATAAAATGCACCTCCCCCTCCAGATCAGAAGTTGCAGCATGGTCATAGATAACGATACTTTGGATACTGCCTGGATTTAAGCTGCCTCCTGTATGGGCGTACACTTCTTCATCGTTCTCATCTAGTTCGAGATCATAGGACAGATATATCTTAAACCCTAATATGGCTGGTACGTTGCCACTATTCTTTAAGCGGGTAATTAAACGCACCGAGTTTCCCTGTATCTGCTCATGCAAGTCATTGGTTTTGAATTCATACACATCCAGATCATAAGCAGGATCTTCGTAAATAATGCGGCTGATTGCTATATTATTAGTGTAATCAGTCTCCTGATAGGCTTGTGACCTATTTACAACCGCAATGATAAAATTTGTTTCAGGAAAAGCCTCCAGATCCAATGTTGAGTAAAAACTATATGAGCCTTGGGTAGAGTTATAGGTATAGAGGTTCTTCGTATAAATGAACTGGTCTGTTTCATCAAATAGCGAGTCTGTAGAGAGAAAAAACTCAAAGTCTTGATATGAATTTGTTCCAGCAAGGCTGTAGGTGGTAGTAAAGCCAGACGAGTATCCTCTGACCACTTTTGCCTGAACAGACAATAATTTGATATCATTTGCCAACGCTAGGACAGGCAGCATCAGGAGAAATAGAAGAAGAAAACGAGTCATGTTAGATTTTAGAATAGCCGATAAATCTAACAATTGAACAAATGATAGAGATGAGTAAGTAAGTTTATTTAAAAAAGAGACATGATAATCGCCCTATATAGAAGCGGTAAAGGCAAATTGCTGTAAGCGAAGCTCTGTAGTAGGCGCTGTACTTGCTTGCTCACTATAATGAGGAGAAAAAATCCCTTCAAGGAGTATATAACAGATGTACACATCTAGGCGATGCTCAAGACAACGTATAAGTCTGTCTAGACTTACCTTTAAAACAGGAGGTATACACTCAATGAAAAGCAAAGAACACCAGCCACACCAACAATAGCAGCGGGAGAAGTACCGGAATAGAGAACCGCACCAGATAGCCAAAGAAAGAAGGCATTTTTATACCTATTTGCTCAGCAATAGACTTAACCATAAAATTGGGGCCGTTGCCAATGTAGGTCATGGCGCCGAAGAAAACGGCTGCTATAGAAATAGCCAGCAGGCTCATGACACTGTCCGGATAGTTACCTTCCGCAAAGGCTGTAACCTCTGCCGGATTGCTCAGGCTGGCACCTTTAGAGGCCATGGCAGCAGCCAGAAAATTCAGGTAGGTGGGTGCGTTATCAAGAAAACCTGATAGTAAACCCGTTCCCCAGTACAGGGTATTGTGCGTAATGAGCGCTGCCCCTGCTTCTGATTTGGCAAACGAGCCTACAAGTTCAAGGGCTGGCATCATAGTACCGAAAATACCAATAAAGATAAAAGCAACTTCACGGATAGGCTCAAAGTTAAAGTCATTGCCTGCATGGGCTTCTTTGCTGGCAAAGCGATAAGAAAGATAGGCCACAGTGAGCATCATGATTTCACGTACAAATGAAAAGGTCTCTCCGTGATAATGAATACCCGGTACAATGTCCGGAAAAATCTTAGGATCGATAAATACAGCAATGATGATGAGGCCGAGCCAGATAAAATTGCGCAGCCCCACCAGGCGAATACGGTTTGAATAGGTAACATCGCCTACCAGTTCATCAAGGCTTTCTTTATTGCGCCTATCCAGGATATAAAATATTCCTAGTAGAATGACCAGCGCAAAAAGCCAGGGCAGAAAATTATGGGTAAGTGTCCAGAAAAATGGAATACCTTTTAAAAATCCCAGAAACAAGGGAGGGTCACCAATGGGGGTAAGGCTGCCGCCTATGTTGCTGATAATGAAGATGAAGAATATAATATGATAAGGTTTGATACGGGTTTTGTTGAGCCTGATGAAAGGCCGGATCAGCAGCATAGAAGCGCCTGTAGTACCAATAAGATTGGAAAATACAGCCCCGGCAAAAAGCAGCACCACATTGGCCATAGGCGTTGCTTTTTTATCGATGTTGATCATGATACCCCCCGAAGCAATGTAGAGTGCCGCAAGTAAGGAGATGAACTGAATATACTCTGCCAGCGCATGAATAACAGAGGCGATATTTAATAAATAAAAGATGTAGTATAATACCACCAAAAGGGCGAGGCCAATGGCTATCATCGGATAGCGTTTATGCCAGAAATGCTCATAAAACAGGGGACCTGTCGCGATCATCAGCAATAGCAGCACAAAGGGTATTACAGTCCAGGCAGGGGCCTGAGTAATAGGATGTGCTTCTTCCCCTTCAGATAGATTAATGGCAGCATCCTCCTCAGCCTGGTGTGTTTGGGTGGTAACTGAATCGGCCTGCACTGCAAAAGCAAAGGAAGAATAACTGGCTACCGTAAAAGAACAACACAGGAAAAAAAGGAATAGAATATATTTCTTCATGTACTAAAAGGCTCACGAAAATCAGATGTGCTACTAACGCCTCAAGCAGGCAGGAAACGCATAATGCGTTTCATACATAAAAGTATCTGGTCAATTCTGGACTAAAAATAAGAATTTACCTTATTTCCCTTACAGGGATCACAGCTTTTTGTTCTGCTAAAAGTAATAATAGCGCAAATATATAGTGCAGGTAAAGAATTCTAAGACCTAAACAATGGCGGAAATATAAATTAACAAACAGAATGTTGGCTTATATAAGCTGTTGTAAGGCAATTTCGAAAGCAGTTTTAGCCAGGCCGGTACGTCCAGCGGTCAGTTCGCGGACCCGTTCCAGCGCTTGTCTAATGGTCTGGGAAGTATCGTGAAAAATGGCATCATCAGTCACCTCTACTTCTCCGCCCATCAGGTAGGCAAATACTCGTGCCATGGCACAATTGGCAATAAAATCTGCAATTACAGAAACCTGCTGGTCTGCAAATTCCATGGTGGAGCCAAAGAAGATTTCAGGGTCTTTGAAAGGTACGTTAGCGCCGGAACTCACCACTTCAAGCCCGTTCTTTTTCAGCTGAGCTACCTGCTCCCTGGTAACAAGGCGTGAAGCAGCTGCTGGGATAAAGATCTCTGCTGCTACATTCCATATCTGCTGATTGGCTTCCTCAAAGGAAAGCATGTTGGGTGCAAATAGGGTATTGCGGTTCCTGTTTAGCAACAGCTGGCGCACTTCTTCTTCAGAAAAACCTTCTGGCTCAATAAGGCCGCCTACCCGATCAATAATACCCACAATGCGTACCCCAGACTTGGCCAGATAATAGGCTGCAGCAGCGCCTACATTTCCCCAGCCTTGTATAATTGCACGTTTGCCGGCCAGTTCGCCGCCCCAAAGCTCATAATAATGTCGTACCGATTCGGCCACACCCCAGCCGGTAATCATATCGGCAACGCGGAATTTTCTTTCTACAGCCGGACTAAAATTAATGTCTTCCAGTACTTTGCTCACACCCTGACGCAGCTGGCCGATCTTCTGGATCTTTTGTGGTTCTGAAGCTGCGTAATGACCATTGACCACGCCTTCCTGCGGGTGCCAAAGCCCATAATCTTCTGTAATGGGAATTACTTCGTGAATTTCGTCTACATTTAAGTCGCCCCCGGTACCGTAATAGCTTTTCAGCAGCGGAATAACTGCTTTATACCAGCGCTCCAGTACTCCTTGTTTCCTGGGGTCAGCGGGGTCGAAATTGATGCCCGATTTTGCTCCACCAATGGGAGGTCCTGAAACAGTAAACTTTACTTCCATGGTCTTGGCGAGTGACTCTACCTCGTTCCGGTCAAGGCCGGCACGCATGCGGGTACCTCCACCAGCGGCACCATTGCGCAGCGAATTGATCACCACCCAGCCTTCAGCCTCTGTTTCACGATCTTTCCATTCGAAAACGATTTCTGGTCGTTTGTCTTCGTATAGTTTGAGCAGTTCCTTCATGTACTAAAAGTAATTCGGCTGCTAAACTATAAAATATTATCGTAAATAACCCCCCCACAGTTATCAATAGCAGCGCCGGTAACACTGCGCAGACAATTGGGCTCACTGCGCAAGCGTAATACGCCAAGGAAGGCAAAAATAAGCGCTTCTTTAAACCCTATGGTTTGCTCATCGGGGATGATCACTTCAACTTCCAGGGGTGCAAGATGCTGTTGTAGCTGTTGGGTAAGGTGCTGGTTAAAAGCCCCGCCACCAGTAACCAGCAGTCGTTTGTTCTTATCCGGGAGTGTGGTTTCCTGTAAACTTTTTACAGCGGAAGCTACCTGCAGGGCAATATGTTCGCAAAAAGTAGCCAGCTGGTCTGGAATAGAACTGCTGCTGCCGGAAAGAAGGGGTAGTACCTGCTCCTGCACCCACTCATAGCCCAGGCTCTTTGGTGGCTTTTGGTTATAAAAGGCAAGTTTGTTGAGCTGTTCCAGAAGGCTGGGGTCTTTTTTGCCGGAGGTGGCAAATCTGCCGTCTTCATCATAAGGAACTCCCAGCTGCCGGGCTAAAAAATTGAGCACCCCATTGGCGGGACAAACATCAAAGGCAAGGCTACCTGCTGCCTGCGATGTGGAGATGTTTGCAATACCACCCAAATTTAGGCAGTAGCTAAAATCACCAAAAAGCAGTTTGTCGCCAATGGGCACCAGTGGTGCGCCGTGCCCGCCCAGGGCTACATCCAGGCTTCTGAAATCGTTGATTACAGGAATGCCGGCGGCCACCATCATATTATACCCCCTGCCAATCTGCACGGTATATCCCTCTGCAGGCTTATGAAAAACGGTATGTCCATGAGAGGCAATTGCCTGCGGTTGTACCTGGTATCGATCAATAAAAGCTTTTGCCTGCTTGCCCATCCATTCTCCAAGTGCATGGTCTGTTCTGATGAAAGTTAGGGCATCTGCCTGCATTAAAGTGGCCAGGCGATGATGCCAGGCTTTATCATAGGGAATGGTTTCACAAGCTTCTATTGAATATTCCCACCTGCCATCGTGCAGGCGAAACTGGCAGCAGGCAAGGTCCAGACCATCTAAAGATGTGCCCGACATTGCGCCTAATATGGTGTAAGTATTTATCATGTGTTTCTAATCTAATGCATGCGTGCTGAACAGGTTTAAGATGTTTGCCTAGCCAATATTGATGCCCATTTTAGCCATCAAGGCACTAGCATTAAAACTGTTGCACAAGCCCGGCTCCAGTTTATAGTTAAACAAGATTTCCTGGCCAACCACCTCACTGTTGAAACTATAGTTACGCAGCCCGGCTCCACTGGCTGTCTGGCCAAGGTCAAGGTCGTGTGTGGAAATGAGGCCGGAGGCATTTAGCCCTTGTAGTTGCCGGATAAGTGCTGCTGCGCCTTTATGACGATCTGCAGAATTTGTGCCTTTCAGTATTTCGTCTAATAAAAAGAGTATGGGTAAATCGGCCCGGGCATCGGGCGGCATGGGTGGCTCCTGACCCTGTAGTATAAAGCCATTCCCTGTTTGTACTGCACCAGCGTGCAACAGCCGGAGCAACTGCCGCAGCCTTTGCAGCTCAGCATAAAATGAAGATACATTTTCTGCCAGTGAATCCTGTGTACGCATGCTGGTAAAGACCTGCATGCAGCTTATGCGCAGATGACTGGCGCAAACCGGTGCTCCGGCAAGTGCCATGACTGTATTAATGCCCACGGTGCGCAGAAAAGTACTCTTACCAGCCATGTTAGAGCCCGTAATCAATACTATTTCACCTTTTCCCTTCATAGTAAAATCATTGGTGACCCTGCCGGCGGGTAACAGGGGATGGCCCAATGCCTGGGCATCAAAAAGATGCTCCGCCGCAGGGCTAATCTCAGGAAAAGGCCAGGCAGGCTCCGAGAAGGAGAGACCCGCCATGCTATTCAGGGCTTCCCAGGCATAGAGTGCTTCAAACCAGATCTCCAGTTCGGCCTTTACCCGTTGTTTCCATCTTTCTGCCCGCAGCATCCAATACAGATCCTGCAGAAAGAGTGAATTCAAAACCATATAAAATCCATTGCTACGCGATTCCAAGCCATCTAAAATTCTGGACAGCTCCCTGATTTGCAGAGAAACCTTGCGGTCTTGCTGGTGAAAGTTTTTCTGCAATTCCTGGAGGTAAGGTGACTTCCAGCTGCCATCTTCCAGAAGTTTGATCATGCCACCACTGCCTTTCAGGATTGTTAGGCTGTTGTAGGCAGCCTCTTCGGTTACCTTTGCAATAGGTGCCAGGCGGTATACGACCAGGGAGTTAACCACTGCAGCGCCAATTATCCAGTAAAATGATATATCCAGAAATAGAAAGGCCAAGATGAGCAGCACAGAAAGTGGCGGCAGGGTAGCAAATGCTACTCGGTAAAGGGTGCGGGGTAATACAACATTTGGCGTCTGTAGCCAGCTTAACAGCGGCTCTAAGGTTGCATGTGCTTTGCGATAATACTGCCCCACAGCAGTGAACTGTTGCCGCCAGTCCAGCATTGGCGCCAGCTCCTGTACAGCCTCTTGCCTGGCCATAATTACCTGAGGATTTGCGGGTGTGCTCAGCCAGTAAGCCAGCATGGCCTCACCGCCGGGGGTAGCAGCCCGGTTTAGTAGCTGAAATAAAGAATGGCGACCAAAGATATCCAGATCCGGATGATAGGCATGCATAGCCATATGATGATCCTGCCCGTTAGGCATACCATCGAATTTATGTTGCAGCCGCTGTAACTCCTGCCGGTTGAGGTCTACGAGAATCTGTGCTATGCCATATTGTTCTTTATAGACCCGGTGTTTGCGAATGAGATAAGCAAAGGCAAGAGGAGTAAAGATTAGCAGGGCAATAACCCAGCCGCTCTGACGTTCGTTGGCCAGATAAAAAAGCAGGATAAGCGCTACAATAAAGAATAAGATTCTGAGCACAGCCCAGCGCTGAACCTGCTTTTTAAGCAGACCAGCGTTGTGTTGATGGCTTGATATTTTTTCCTGAAAGACTTCCTTTGGCGAATATTCTGTCATGATGTCTGTGGCTGTGCAAAAGCAAATATAAAAATAGACTCTCAGGGCATGAGGAGTCGACACGGACAAAACGTGCCCTATGGCTTAAATATATCACTATTAAATAAAAAAAAGCTGCCCTTTGTGTAAGAGCAGCTTCGTTAGAAAGAAGAATATTACTATTAGCGCGTGATAATCTGATTTCGGTGAGCATCCAGCTTAATCAGCACAAAGAGCAGTACCGAGAAAGATAGCAGTGAGGATCCGCCATAGCTAAAGAAAGGAAGTGGTATACCGATAACCGGGAAGAGGCCTATGGTCATGCCCATGTTGATCATAAAGTGAAAGAACAGGATACCTGCAACGAAATAGCCATAAACGCGCGTGAACCTGAATTTCTGTCGTTCGGCAATGAAGATGATCCGCAATAGCATAGACATATACAACACCACCAGAATAAAGCCACCAAACCAGCCATGCTCTTCAGCAATGGTGCAGAAAATAAAGTCTGTACTTTGCTCAGGAACAAAGTCATATTTGGTTTGCGTGCCTTCCAGAAATCCTTTCCCAAATATTCCGCCGGAGCCAATGGCTATCTTAGACTGGGTGATGTTCCAGCCAACCCCCTGCGGATCAATGTTTGGGTTGATGAGTACGCGGATACGGTTTTGCTGGTGCGGCATCAGTACATCTGTCATGATCTTGTCTACGCTAATCACAAACCCCGTGATCAGGAGCATAGAGCCCAGAACAAGCATTGCTTTTTTAACAGTATCGGTTGCCAGGCCAATTACCAGGAAACCGATAAGGCAAACACTAATAATCAATAAGATCTTGGGCACCAGCAGTGTCAGGATAAAGAAAGCGCCCGCTACAATGCCCATGACAATCAGTGTAGGGTCCATGCCTTCACGATAGAAGGCAATCATAAAGGACATGAACACCAGAATAGTACCTGGGTCGGGCTGAAGCGCAATTAAGACTATAGGAAGGGCCAGTAAGCCAAATGAAACAAAGTAGGGTTTAAGCTGATTGAACTTTACATTATGGTCGTTGATAAATTTTGCCAGCGTAAGAGCTGTCGCCAGCTTTGCCAGCTCAGAGGGCTGAAATTTAATGGGCCCAAACTCTAACCAAGCCTTGGCACCGTTTACTTCCCGGGCGAAAACAACAGTGGCTATCAGCATGATAATAGCCAGCACATAAAAAAAATAGGGGAAGATTGTAAAGATGCTGTAGTCCATTAGCAGGATCAGCAGGATAAAAACCGCTGATATACCTACCCAGATGAGCTGTTTCCCGGAGTTGGTTTCCCAGTCAAAGATACTGAGACCGGCAGATTCGTCATAAACGGCTGCATAGATGTTTAGCCACCCCAGCAGCACTACTACTGCATAGAGCATTACCAGCAGCCAGTCTACCTTAATACTAAAGTTATCGTGCTTTTTTAACATGCTCGTCTATACCCTTAGTTAAACTTACCCAACAGCGCATATTCTTCAATATTTTTGCGCTTAACCTCACCCAGTACATATTTTTCAATCACAAGACTTGCAATAGCAGCAGCAGCACGGGCACCTTGGCCGGCATTCTCAACATACACAGCTACGGCAATCTTGGGATTATCCTTTGGCGCAAAGGCCATAAAGCCCGAGTGGTCCTCACCATGAGGGTTTTGTACAGTTGAGGTTTTACCACAAACTGACAGATCAGGAATCTTAGCCCGGTACTGGCCCGTGCCATACAACACCACATCTTCCATGGCGTCAATTACTGTCTGGAAATGGCGGGCTTCCACACCAGTTTCGTTGCGCACTTTATACTGCGGCAGCTTATCGCCGCTTTCGCCAATGCTTTTTACCAAGTGCGGCGTATAAAAATGCCCTCTATTTGCCAGAATTGCGCCCAGATTGGCCATTTGCAGGGGTGATACGCCCAACTCTCCCTGACCAATTGCCAAAGAAAATACAGTAGAGAATTTCCAGTGGTTTTCACCATAAATGCGGTCATAGAGCGCGGGTCGGGGAACACTCCCCCCTTTTTCACCCGGCATATCGATGCCCAACTTACGGCCAAGACCAAAGCGGTTCATATAATCGGCCCAGAGGGTCAGGCCCATTTTAGAATCGACAAAAGTATTGGGTGATTTATCCTGGTTAATGATCTTTCTAAAGGTTTGATAGAAGAAGGGATTGCAGGAGACCGTAATGGCTCCGCGCAAATCTTCGTTAGAGTGCGGCCCGTGGCAGGCAATAAGCGCCCTGTTGCAGGCGTGCCTGGTCGTGGGGTCTATTACTTTTTCCTGCAGTGCCACCAGTCCCTGCACCAGCTTAAACATTGAACCGGGAGGGTACTGTGCCATGATTGGCCTGTTGAAGAGGGGCACCAGACTGTCTTTCTGCAGTACAGTAAAGTTTTTGCTGAACTCACCGCCGGCGAGCATGTTAGGGTCGTAGGTGGGGGCCGATATAATAGCCAGAATTTCACCGGTAGCCGGTTCAATGGCGACTACGCTGCCTACTTTGCCAGCCATCAGTTTTTCAGCGTATTGCTGTAGCTCAAGATCTATGGTCGATACCAGGTTTTTACCGGCTTCAGAAAGAATATCCAGCTCACCATCTTTATAATCGCCTTTTACAATGCCCCGCACGTTTACTGTTTTGAGCCGCACGCCACGCTTACCTCTAAGATAAGGCTCGTATTTTGCCTCCATGCCGCTAATGCCAATCTGATCTCCCCGCTTATAATAAGCAGTGGTATCGCGCTCGAGCTTTCCTTTATCGATTTCTGCAATATAACCCAGGGCATTGGCCATAATGCTGTAGGGATAGGAACGCACAGTACGCGGAGAGATAAGGAAGCCAGGATAATCTACCAGGTGGTCCTGAATATGTGCAAAGGTTTCAGCAGAGAGCGATTTTAAGAACACAGCGGGTTTCACAGGCGAATAACCGTGTTCTACGCGCAGGGCGGCCATTCTTTCGTTAAATAATTCACGGGTAATGCCCATTACCTGGCAAAAGCGCGTGGTATCTGCCAGCCTGGCCTCTTTGGTTACTACCATAAGGTCATAAACCGGCTTGTTATACACAATCAGTTTGCCATTGCGGTCAAAGATGGTACCCCGGTAGGGATATTCCTCCACCTTTTTAATGATGTTAGCCTCCGACAGTGACTTATAATCACTGTTGAGCACCTGTAAGGAGAATAGTTGAAGTAGATAAATAAAGGCGACCAGCAGAAATACTGCACCGATAATATACTTCCTGCTATCGTTCATAAGCTTCTGCGCGAAGAATAGAAGAGATACTGAATAATCACAATCACTACATAGGTAAAGGCTGTACTCGCCAGCACTTTCAGCAGGGTATAGAAGAAGTTGCTAAACCCGCCAGCTTCAATGAAGAAAAGGAGCAGGTGGTGCAGGAATATAAGCATCAGGCTATAGACCGAGAACCACTCAAATCCCATAATCTTCAGCTTAGGGGTCATCCAGGTTTCATAACCTCCCCTTGGTGTGGTTAGCCTCACCACATGCGGCCGTAAGTACATAATGAACACAGAGGCCGCAGCATGAATTCCAAGGCTGTTATAAAATATGTCAACACATAAGCCCATGAGCAAGCCCATCAGCATGAGCCGGATGGCACCGGCTTCAAAAGGAAGCATGAGCAGAAAGCCAAGATACAAAAAACAGAAGGCTACATCAAATAGCACCATTTTCTGTACCAGCACTACCTGAAGAATCAGATAGATAATAAAATAAAAGACCTGGACTACAATGGCCATGTTTAGTTGATGCTTATACTCTCCAGTGAATCGCGTTCCTGTATCAGCTGGTTGCGAATAACATACACAAAGCCAAGGCTGGAAAAGTCTGTTGCCAGATCAAATTTAATATCGTAATAAGTAGCGTTTTCAGGCAGGGTTACTTCTTTAATGACACCTATAGGGATACCCGGCGGAAATATTGCGTTGTAAGAAGAGGTAAATATCGAATCCCCTTCGTTCACCTTTTGGTGCCGTGCAATGTAGTCTAGATTGGCTTGCCGGGGAGAGCGTCCGTCCCATTTCACAGAGCCAAAAGCGTTGGTTGAGCTCACCACGGCAGATACCAGCATGTTGGTATGCAATAGCGAGATCACCACCGCATAATGGTCCGAAGCAGATTTAACCCTTCCCACCACGCCATCGGGGCCAATAACACCCATGCCGGGCACTATTCCATCTACCTGCCCTTTGTTAATGGTAATGTAGTTCTTTGAATTGTTAACACTGTTGTTAATAACCTGCGCTGCCTGGAAGGTATACTGCTGTTCTACCGACTGCGGTATGGCAGCCCGAAGCGAAGGAAGGGCCAGCTGCTGCTGCATTTGCCGAAGCTCCTGTTGCAGGCGCGCATTCTCTTCTGCCAGGCTTTCATTGGTTTCCTTCAGGTACAGATAGCTGCTAACTTCATTAGATGTTTCGGTAACAGAAGCAGCCAATGTATTGGCTGAATTAAAGAAAGCAGCGCTTTGGTACCTGTTATTCTGTACAATAAGCCAGACACACACCAGCTCCAACACCAACAGCAACGCAAAAGCCCTGTAATTATACAGAAACTGAAAGAGTGTATTCATCAGCCGTTATTACGTCATCAGTACAGACTTGAACGAATCAAGGTTTTTCATGGCAATACCAGTGCCACGCACAACTGCCCTTAATGGATCGTCCGCTACGTGAATGGGCAGCTTTGTTTTCATGGCCAGGCGCTTGTCCAGACCACGTAAAAGCGCGCCACCACCCGTTAAGTGAATGCCATTGTCGTAGATATCAGCAGAAAGCTCCGGGGGTGAGATCTCCAATGCTTTTAGCACGGCCTCTTCTATCTTAGAGATGGACTTGTCCAGGGCAAATGCAATTTCAGTATAGGTAACTTTAATGATCTTTGGGATACCCGTCATCAGGTCGCGGCCGCGGATCTCATAATCTTCCGGCGGGCTGTCCAGCTCGGGCAGGGCAGAGCCCACGGCAATTTTAACTTTTTCTGCAGAACGCTCGCCAATAAGCAGGTTGTGCTGGCGACGCATATAATCCAGAATATCGCGGTTAAAGGTATCGCCGGCAACACGCAGGGACTGGTCAGCCACAATACCGGAAAGTGCTATCACAGCAATCTCGGTGGTGCCACCTCCAATATCCACAATCATAGAGCCCATGGGCTGCTCAATATCAATGCCAATGCCAATGGCAGCAGCCAGTGGTTCGTGTATCATGTACACCTCTTTGGCATGTGCATGCTGAGCAGAGTCCCGTACGGCACGTTTCTCAACCTCCGTAATGCCGGAAGGTATGCAGATCACCATGCGATAGGACTTTGGAAAGAAACGGCTACCGCTTTTTTCGTCAATCATCTTGATCATACCCCGGATCATTTCTTCTGCTGCCGAGAAGTCTGCGATCACACCGTCCTTGAGCGGGCGTATCGTTTTAATGTTCTCATGGGTTTTCTCATGCATTTGCATGGCCAGCCGGCCAATGGCTAACACTTTGTTGGTATTGCGGTCGATGGCAATGATAGAAGGCTCATCTACTACAATTTTATCTCTATGGATAACCAGCGTATTTGCTGTTCCAAGGTCAATGGCTATGTCGTTCGAAAATATGTCAAAAATGCCCATTGGCTGGTTAATTATCTAGCGTTAATTTTCATGAAAATTTACAAATTTAGTGCGACATGAAAAGCATAACGTAATATTAATGCTTAAAATGTCTAATTCCGGTGAATACCATAGACATACCGTTCTTATTGCAGAAATCTATGGACTCCTGATCACGTACAGAGCCACCCGGCTGCACCACTGCCTTGATTCCTGCCTGGTGTGCTATTTCTACACAATCTGCAAAAGGGAAGAAAGCATCTGAGGCCATTACGGCACCCGACAGCGAAAGATCGAAGCTTTCTGCTTTAGCAATGGCTTGTTTGAGTGCATCGACCCGCGATGTCTGGCCAACGCCACTGGCAATTAGCTGTCCGTCCCGGGCCAGCACAATGGTGTTTGATTTTGTATGTTTGGCTAATACCACCGCAAATTCCAACGCCCTCACTTCAGCTTCGGCAGGCTCTGTCTGTGTAACTGTTTTGTACTCTGTTGCCTTTTCGGCAAGAATATCCTTGTCCTGAACCAGATATCCGTTCAATAAGGATTTTACCTGTCTATAATCCGGCAGATTCTGGCTTTGTTTTAAAATAATCCTGTTTTTCTTGCTCTTCAACAGATCCAGCGCAGCGGCATCAAAGTCTGGCGCAATCAGTACCTCAAAGAAAAGTTTGTTCAATTCTTCTGCTGCGGCAAGGTCTACCGGCGCATTGGTAGCCAGCACACCGCCAAAAGCCGACACCGGATCTGCTTCCAGGGCTTTTAGGTAAGCCTCCAGCACACTATTTCCCGTAGCACAGCCGCAGGCATTGGTATGTTTGATCACGGCAAAGGCTGTTTTGCCCCGATATTCCTGTACCAGCGAAACAGCAGCATCTACGTCTACCAGGTTATTGTAAGACAGCTCTTTTCCATTTAACTGAGAAAAGATTTCCTCTAATTTACCAAAATAATGGCCCTGCTGGTGCGGATTTTCGCCATAACGCAAGACGCTTGCTTCACGTTCACTCACTTTCAGGCGGGGCAGGCTGTTTTCTTTATTAAAATAATTAAAAATAGCCGTATCGTAATGAGAGCTGATATCGAAGGCATGGGCGGCAAAAAGCCTGCGGTCGGCCAGGGCGGTATGGCCCTTTTTTTCACGTAGCAACAGCTCCAGCTGGCTATACATATCACGACTGGGCACAATCAGCACATCGCTGAAGTTTTTGGCTGCAGCCCGGATAAGAGAGATACCGCCAATATCAATTTTTTCGATAATATCTGCTTCTCCTGCGCCGGATGCTACGGTTTCTTCGAAGGGGTACAGATCCACGATGACCAGGTCAATTGCGGGAATTTCATATTTAGCCGCTTCACTCACATCGCCCTGGTGTTCTCTGCGGTGCAGAATTCCACCAAACACTTTAGGATGAAGTGTTTTAACCCTTCCGCCAAAAATTGATGGATAATCTGTAAGGTCTTCTACAGGTACAACCTCGGCACCCAGATCGCGAAGAAACTTTTCGGTACCACCGGTAGAGTACAGGGTTACGCCCATGTCCATGAGCAGGCGCACGATAGGCTCCAGGTTATCTTTATAATAAACCGAAATAAGGGCGGATTGAATCTTACGCTGCTCCATGATTATTAGATGAGGTATTACTGTGTTGGTATTTATAGGGGTAAAACAGAAAAGGAATCCAGGCTAGGAGGTGTTTATTTGTCAATACCAAACTGTAAAATTTGGTTCTGTTGTAGGCAATCTATTTTACCAGGCTTCATGATAATCCTTTATGAGCTGATCTACCACTTTTGGGTAATGCTCGTGTTCCAGTTTTAATACTTTTGCAGCAACTGCTTCTGGATTGTCCTGGGGCAGGAGTGGACAGGTGGTCTGGAAAATAATATCGCCTTCGTCGTAGTGGTTGTTTACATAGTGTATGCTGATGCCACTTTCCAGTTCTCCGGCATCTACAACAGCCTGGTGTACGTGTTCGCCCCACATGCCTTTGCCCCCCCACTTGGGTAGCAGGGCCGGGTGTATGTTCACAATGCGATTGGGGTAGGCATCGATGATATAAGCAGGTACTAGCCGTAAAAAACCAGCCAGTACAATAAAATCTATGTTTTCATCCTGAAGCTTGTGCAAGACCGCCTGGCTTTCCTGCAGTTGCCTGTTGGTGAAAGTATAAGTAGTGATGTTGTAGCGCTTTGCTCTTTCCAGTACAAAAGCATCTGGCCGGTTGCTGCATACCAGCGCAATCTCCGCTAAAGTGGAATGTTTGAAATATTCAAAAAAACGCTCGGCGTTGGAACCACTTCCGGAGGCAAATACTGCTATCCGGACTTTTTTACTTTTCAAAGTGCTGATAACTACAAAGTGACAAATAGCAGCGCCGCTAGTACAAGATCATGCTCAAGACTCCTGCCAGCATAATCCATTTGCTGAGGCTGCTCAACCTGGCGAACTCACGGCGACTGTCTGCGCGAACAAGCCTGGCAGTAAAATATATGATTGGTAAAATTAAGACGAAAAACGCGTTTTTCAACAATGGCTGGTCTACTTTTCCGGCCATCATGCATAATAAAAGTACAAGTGCAGCTAAAAGCACATACTGAATGTGTTTGGTGCGCCGCACCCCCCATACTATGGGCAAAGTTTTGCACCCAAAGGCAGCATCGCCCTTTAGATCCTCCATATCTTTGATGATTTCCCTAACCAGGCTAAGTACAAATGCCAACACAGCATAGGCATGGATAAGGGAAATATTTTCATCGTAATAAAGTGCTACTACATAAACCGACATACCGGTAAGAATGGCAACACTCAGGTTACCCAGTAGCGGCAGCCGCTTGAGCTGGTTAGAATAGAACCACAGCCACACAGCTGCCAGCAGGTTAACTAAGCCAACTTTCCAGTACAGCAACAAGCCCAGCATTATACCAATTACATTGAATATAGTATGCACAGCCATCACGTGCCGGCGCTTCAGGACTTTGCCAACAACTACCCGTTCCGGCTTGTTGATATAGTCTATTTTAACATCGTAATAGTCGTTGATGATGTAGCCGGCTGCAGCAATGAGTATGGTAGAAGCGGAGAGCAGAAACAGGCGGGGGCTTGTTAAATAGTCGAACCAGAGTGCTTTTGGGCCTACCAAAAAAATAGCAGTAAGATACTGGGTTAGCGCTACCATGAGCAGGTTAGGAAAGCGCGTAATCTGAAGGAGCCCACCAAAGGCTGTCCCAAACCGCCTCGTACTTATCTGCGCCTCCATGATGCTTCTGATTCCTGTTCCCTATAATAAATTAACAAGCCAAAGTACTGCCTTAGTCTGTAGCACCCTTACTTTTCTTTTTGGTGGCTTTTTTGCGAATATCGTCAGAAATAAGTTTATAAAGTATGGACCAGTGGGGGTGCTGGAACAATTGTTTTTGATGTAATTCCAGCACCGGTACATCCCCCCTCAGCGCCGGGCCTGTCTGTGCCTGTTCTGGTCCTAGGGCAAGGGCTTTTTGAACAGTTTCTTTTATGAGCGGGTGTAATAAGTCGGTTGGTAAGCTGCTTTCCTGCAAAAGATCATTGGCAATGCGTAGCATATGATTACTAAAGTTGCAGGCAAATACTGCTGCCAGGTGCAGCTGCCGGCGTTGTGTTGCACTTAACCTGATTACATGATTAGACAGGGTCCGGGCCACCTGCTCTAACAGGATTACAGTCTCTTCATCTGAGCCTTCTATGCAAACAGGCACATTTACAAAATCGACAGGTTTTTCTTTGCTAAAGGTTTGTAGCGGGTAGAGCACACCCATTTGTCGGGCCGTTGGTTCTAAAACATCTAAAGGCTGGCTGCCGGAGGTATGGGCCAGCACTGCGCCACGGGGTAAAATAAGCCTGCGGCTGGTATCTTCCAGCGCGGCATCCGTAACGGTGAGCAAAAAGAGCGTGGACTTGCTGCCGGAGAAATCAAGAGAATGAGCAACCACGGCATTGGGTAATTTCTCGGTAAGCAGCTGTGCCTGACTTTGCCGCAGGCTCCACACCTCATGTACGGTATAACCTGCAGCCGATAGGGCCTGGGCCAGGTGCCATCCTACACGACCCGCACCAATAATGCTGATGCCAAATTTTTGTGTCATAGCTTAAAAAAGGGAAAGCGGCTGTAGGGCCGCTTTTTATTCCTTATATAATATTAATACTCGCCTTTTTCCTTCAGCTGATGATACTCTTTGTAACGCCGGTAAATGGCAATACTAAACCCTACTACCAACAGGAGCGTGCCAGTCCACAGGATATTGATCAGTGGTTTTTCCATGGCCTTGAGGATAATGTAATCCTTTTGCGTGTTGCTCATGCTCAGCGTAATGCTGTCTTCATCTGGATGAATGGAAACAAAGCTTATTTTTACTGCCAGGTCATCGATCACCGCCGGGATGTTGCCTGATGATTTTTCATCCATCTTCAACACATAAGTAGGTTCGGCAATAAATTCACTGCCACTTTCTGCCAGAATTTTTATTCTTGCTTTCACAGCAATGTCATTCTCCTTTAGGGGTACCCCTTCAACCTCTTTTACCTGCTGCAGGCCTTCCAGAATAGCGACATAATCATTGACATGGAATTTATCACCAATCTTAATTTTTTGCTCTTCGGGATCACTCCATTTCAGGGGTTCTTTAGGGTCTGGCACTACCGATACGTGTGTATACAAATCGCTGCGAACCCCCCTGAAAATATCCGGAGAAGCAATAAAGCCCATCTGAGGGTTTACCTGCGCCCGTGGGTACAGCGTGAATTTTTTACCATCCGTATTGGTATATTCAACACGATAATAAGTGTTTTCGGGAGATACTTTTACCGTATCGCCCTGGCCAAAGTATTTTTTGCCTTTATAATAGTAATCGCCCCGGGCTACATAGCGGTCTGGCTGCTCTGTTGGGCGCAAGAGTTGCTTTTGAATGTAACCTGGAGCTTCATCTGCCTCCAGGAACTGGCCTTTGTACACCAGCTGGTACTGTTGCATCTTTTGTGGCTCATTAAGCCATAGCAGCACGTTTTCCTGGTTTACCTCATCGGCAAACTCACGGCTGTATAACAGGCCTGAGCTGTTTTGAGAGATTACTTTAGAGTATCCGCTAGAGAAGAGGATGCCCAGTAGAATCATGGCGATGCCTATGTGAGATACTGAGCCACCAGCCAGTTTAAGGTTTGTATTCTTTAGCCCCAGCAGGATAAAGAAGTTAGATACAATAGCATAAATGGCGGCTACCAGGAGCACCAGGTAGGCAGGTTCTTTAATTTCCAAGGCAATAAGGGCCAGCGAAGCAACTACCAGCGATACAACCACCGGTAATGCCAGGGCGCTCTTTACTTTGGTCATGTCCATTTTCTGCCACCAGAAAAATTGGGCCGTTCCCGAGAGCAGGGCCAGGCCAACGGAAAACCAGAGCTGAAACTTGGTGTAAAATACCTCGGGATTGGCCGGAGGCGCCATATTAAGCTCTATGCCAAACCAGCTTGCAATGCTATTGTAAACAGGAATTGAGGTTGGAACCAGTACCTGAAAAGCCATTAAGCTAAGCACTGTTGCGCCTATAAAGATCCAGAACTCACGAGAATACACATTTACGTCGGCAGTAGCCGGCATGTGTTTCCACTCCCGGATCAGTAGCCAGCCGGCCAATACCACAAATGCCATCATGTACACCAATAACTGGCCGGAAAGCCCAAGATCAGTAAAGGAGTGTACAGAAGAATTGCCCAGGATACCGCTTCTTGTCAGGAAGGTAGAGTAAAGGATGAGCAGGAACATGACAATTGTAAAGAGCACCGCAGGCTTTAACGCAGTGCCTTTTTTCCGGTAGACAATCATGAGGTGAAGGCCGGCAACTAATACCAGCCATGGCACATACACCGCATTTTCTACAGGGTCCCAGTTCCAGTAACCACCAAAGTTAAGTGTTTCATAAGCCCAGTAAGCACCCATCAGAATCCCTACACCCAAAATAAGGGCGGCTGCAGAGGTCCAGGGAAGGGCCGGACGGATCCAGGCGCCGTGCTGTTTTTTCCAAAGGCCTGCAATGGCATAAGCAAAAGGGATAAGAGTAAGGGCAAAGCCCAGGAAGAGTGTTGGTGGGTGAATCACCATCCAGTAGTTCTGTAGCAGCGGGTTCAGGCCGGTACCATCTTCCGGTACATAATCTGGATTAAGGGCAAAAACCGGCGCTTCCATCACATCCCGAAGCAGCATAAAAGGGGAGCTGCCAATTTTTAGGTCAAGGCCTGGAATTACAGAGCCCAGGATCATGGATACCAGGAATGCCTGCACAAAGGCCATTACGGCCATTACGGGTGCTTCCCACTTGCCGGCAAAACGCATCAATATTATGCCCAGCAGGGCGTGCCAGAACATCCAGACCAGGAAGCTGCCTTCCTGACCTTCCCAGAAGCAGGAAATCATGTAGTGCACCGGCAAGCTGCGGCTGGAGTGGCTCCAGGCGTAGTGGTACTCGAAATAATGATTGTAGATAATAAAGAAGAGAGATGCCACCACCCCAAAAATGGCAAGGCTGTGTATGCCAAAGCTAATGCGGCCCAGCTTTAACCAGCTGCCAGCATTTGCGCCATCTGTTTGGCTGGCCCAGTAGTAGTTCCAGGTAGCCCAGAGGGCACATACAAAAGAAACAACTACTGAGAAGTGGCCCACCTGGCCAATCCATTCGTGTACCATTATTGAATTTGTGCTTGTTGAGAAGGTTTAAGCTCTTGCTCCTGATATTTAGAAGGACATTTGAGCAGGATCTGCCCTGCTACAAAAGAATTTTCCTGATAACGCCCAATCACCACCACCTGCTCAGAGCGAAGAAAATCCGGTGGCATCGGGTTATTGTAGAATACCTGCTGCTCCTCTCCGTTTTCGTCAATCATCAAAAAGGAAAAGGATAGCTTATCGGCAGCCGGCATAATACCGATAACCTGGCCATGCGCATCCTTTTTAAGCGTGCCCACCACATGGATTTCCCGGCTGTCGGAGGTGGCCATGGCTTTGGCCTCTTTAAAATCCACGTACGAACTGGCATCTCCGGTGGTGGAGATGATAATGATAACCGCAATGGCAATTACCAGAATACCCAAAATGTGTGAAAATTTCATTGCACTTTTCTCTTTATTGGTAACAGCTCCCTGCCAATGAAAATTTCATCAGGCCAGGTGTTTGTTTGATTCTTTTTCTACCGAACGTTCCAGCTTGCTCAGTTTGCGGTCTATGCTCACTGTATATAGCAGCAGTCCCCCCAAAAGCAGTACAGCAATGCCCACTACCACATATATTTTACCTTCTGCACGGAAGGTGTCTGCCATTTCTATTTGTTGGTTGGCGTAATCCTGATCGGTTATTTCCTGTTTTTCCTGAGCCATTACTGTTAAGGAGCAAAACAGGCAAAGGATAATAAGTATGGTGCGCATTGCTTTATGTTCTTTCTTAAACGTTTTCTTCTATTTTATCCTGAACAAAGCGCAGGCGTATGCGCAAATTGGCCAGCCACAGACCCAGCAGGAACCATCCCAGAACGGCTGGATAAAAGACCAGGCGCAGTTTGCTGTCCAGGTCATAGGCATTAAAGCCGGGGTTGCCGCCATTGCCGGGATGCAGCGAGCTGGTAAGCCTGGGTAGAATAAACAGCAGTGGCACCAGGGCGGCAAAGGCAAAGATATTGTATACACTGCTGATGCGGGCCCGCTGGTGATCATCCTCAAATGAACTGCGGAGTACAAAATAAGCCAGATAGATCAGCAGGCCAATGGCAGAGGCGTTCTGCTTGGGATCATTGCTCCAGTAATCGCCCCAGGTGTAATAGGCCCAGAACATACCACTTAATATGCCCAGGATGCCAAATATTAGGCCAGCATTGGCAAACTCTACAGCATAACGATCATAGCGCAGGTCTCCTTTACGCAGGTACAGAATTGCATATATTACAGAAAGCAACAATAGCCCAAGCATACCAAACCACATGGGTACATGAAAATGAAGCACACGAATGGTTTCATTCAGAATTGGCAATCTGGGTACGTCCAGCAGAAATCCACCGATAACTGTATAAAACAGCAGGGCAGCTGCCAGGGCTTTCCACCAATGTTTTTTTAGCTTCTCCATAAATAAGGAAACAACAATAAGGAGACTGTTACAACAATCGCATTAATGGCCAGAAGCGTTAGCAGTTCATCAGTGCTCAGGCTTCTGTCCAGACCATCCAGGGCATTTTTAGCAATGCGAATCACCATCAGCAGGGTAGGCACGATGACCGGAAAGCCCAAGACAGCCATCAGGGTGCTGTTGCTGCCGGCTTTTTGTGCTATACCCGAGATCATGGTAAAGGTAGAAGAAAAGCTGAGTGCTGCCAGCACCATGGCCAGTATAAATAGGGCCGGGTCCTGCACCGGATTGCCAAGCACTACCGAGTAAAAGAGCAAGCCAACACCTGTTAAAACAAGCATCAGCAATGCATTATACACGATTTTAGCCAGAATAATTCCTTGAGGGGACGCTAGCGTATAATAGTAGAGCTGGCGGCCTTCGGCTTCCTGCAAAAAACTTTTGGCTATGGCATTGACGGCTGTAAAAAGCATGATAATCCAGAACAGGGCATTCCAGACCGGTGGTGTGAGCATGCCGCTGCGCACGCCAAAGCTCATATAGCATACTACAATGGTACTGCCTACATACAGGAGCATGCCATTAAAGGCATAGCGTTGCCGCCACTCCAGGAGCAACTCCTTGTATAGCAGTGCCTTTACTTCTTGTAGTCGCATTTGCCAGAATTTGGCGCAAAGATACGACCCAAATGCCGTAAATAATATTTTAGGAGCTAAAATTGAGGAATTTGAGTCGGCTGAATTAATAGACAGACTTGCGGCTCAAATGCTTTGTTTCGTACCTGTTCAG
>JASLAE010000022.1 GCA_030147305.1 Cesiribacter sp. | reverse complement strand
GCAACGTGGTAGAGCCTGTTTTTCATCGGGATGGGGGTGCTATTTACTATATTAATCTTTCCAATGATCGCTATAAATTAGGCGGATCATCTTTTGCGCAGACCGTTAATAAAATCGGCAATGAAACCCCTGATGTTACAGATGCTGAACTTTTCAAAAGGTCATTCAATACACTTCAAGATTTAATCAAAGATGGTAAGATAGCCGCAGGCCATGACATTGGCAGTGGTGGTTTAATTACCACCCTGCTGGAGATGTGCTTTGCTGACAACCAGCTGGGCGCAACAATTGATTTAACCTCCCTTGGTGAAGCTGACAGCATTAAAGTGCTGTTTGCAGAAAACATAGGCGTTGTCTTTCAGGCATCCGCAGTTGTAGAAGCTATCTTAAAGGCGAATGGAGTTCCGTTTCATAAAATTGGCAACCCTACTTACAATGCAACACTTGAATTGAAGAACGGAGCAGATGCCTACAGCTTTGACATTACACAGCTACGGGATACCTGGTTTAAAACCTCCTACCTGCTGGACATCAAACAAAGTGGTCCTGTCAATGCAAAAGAGCGTTTTGACAATTACAAAAAGCAGGAACTGATCTATAAGTTTCCGGCGGGATTTGACGGCAGGAAACCTGTTATAGACCCTGAAAAGACAAGAATAAAGGCGGCGATCATTCGTGAGAAAGGAAGTAACTCTGAACGTGAAATGGCGAATGCCATGTATTTGGCAGGCTTTGATGTGAAAGACGTCCACATGACGGACTTGATCTCCGGCAGAGAAACCCTGGAAGACATTCGGTTCATTGGCGCAGTGGGAGGCTTCTCTAATTCAGATGTACTGGGTTCTGCCAAAGGATGGGCAGGCGCCTTTCTATACAATGAAAAAGCTAAAACAGCCCTTGAGAATTTCTTTAAACGGGAAGACACCTTGTCGGTAGGGATCTGTAATGGCTGTCAGCTCTTCGTTGAGTTAGGGCTTATCCATATGGATAACGATCCTGATAAAAAGCCCAGGATGCTGCATAATGTGAGCCAAAAGCACGAAAGCATCTTTACGTCTTTAACAATCCGGGAAAACAAATCGGTGATGCTTTCTAGTCTGGCCGGATGCACGCTGGGTGTTTGGGTATCGCATGGTGAGGGCCGCTTTAGCCTGCCACATACGGAGGATACATACCAGATTGTTTCTAAGTACGCGTATGAAACCTATCCGGCCTGCCCCAACGGCTCTGACTATAATACGGCCATGATCTGCGACGAAACAGGTCGCCATCTGGTGATGATGCCGCACATTGAACGCTCGCTCTTGCAGTGGCAGTGGGCACATTATCCGAAAGGCCGCCGGGATGAAGTATCTCCCTGGATGGAAGCTTTCGTGAATGCAAGAAAGTGGCTTGAAGTCAATGGAAAATAAAAAATAGGTGATTATTTGATGCTCATAAATCCCATGCAGAAACACTTTCCTAAATAGGGAGTGATTCTGTATGGTTATGATGATTTTGATAAGTCACTAAAACTGTTGCTCCAACAGCAATCCATTTACCTCATTTAAAGGTTCATGATTCGCTATTTACCCGACATTTTCTCCCTTTCTTCAGGATTATCACCGGATTCTAAATCCCTTTGACTATTATTTTGTTTTTCCTGCTTTTTTGCCGCCTTTCCTGAAATCTTTTTTCTTTCCTCAGGATTATCACCGGATTCTAAATCCCTTTGCTTTGATTTATTTTCTCCCATCATAATAGTTTTTAAAGTCTGATGAATGAACACACCTACGCGAGCATATGTTTGAACACAATACAAATAAGCGCTTGTCAATTTAATCAAGGCTTATCTTCATTGAAACCCATTAAAGATCCGCTGAAAATGATAGCTAGGCCTTTAAAGAAAACCTTCATGGATGGTCATCAAAACAGCCTTTGCTATAGTACATCCCATGAATTTAGCTGTAAGATCATTCAGCTCCCCTGCTAACTATGAGAGCACTTAATTCTTCCCTGAAGTATTTTATTGTTCAGAAACTAAATCTATCCAATAAAGAGGCTACTCAATATATCCTTTCGGGAAGGGTACTGGTGAATGGCACCCCGGGTACTTTAAGGCAGGTTCTATTTCCGGAAGATGAAGTACGGATGGATGAACAGCTGCTAAAAGCTGCCAGAAAAACCATTTATATCGCCTATCATAAACCTTATGGCATAGAATCTACCATGAATGCCAGTATAGCAAATAATCTATTTGAGGCGATAAATATTTCCCAGGATGTATTTCCGGTAGGCAGGCTCGATAAAACCTCAGAAGGGCTTATGCTGCTTACAAACGACGGCCAACTTTCAATTAAAATACTTCACCCTAAGAGCTGTCATGAAAAGGAATACGAGGTCACTGTGGATCATCCGCTGACACAGCAGGCCCTTGATAAATTGTCTGCTGGCATTGTCATTATGGGCAAAAAAACACGACCTGCCCTTGTCAGGCAGCTGAATGAAACTATGTTTAACATCATCCTGACACAGGGGCTTAACCGGCAGATCAGGAGAATGTGCTATAAACTGGGTTATGAGGTAAAGAAACTCGTACGCACCCGCTTCATCACACTCGAATTGGGAAACCTCTCTGCCGGGGAATGGCGCTACCTTAAGCAGGAAGAAGTTAGTGGTTTAATTCAACATGTATTCAGTTGAGTTTGATGTAGCTATGGGTCTTACCCTATATTCGGCCATTTGAAGGAGGAATAACTACCAAGTGCGCGGCAGTAGTCAGGAAATAAACAGCTTTCTTTTGTATTCAACGAAGCCTTCCCCAAATGCTTTATCAAACAACTTTACTCTTTATCAATAATAACTTTTTGATTTGTGGAAACAATAGGAAAAGAGATATTTGTCTTAATGGCCTGAAAGGCACATTCTTAAGTGAAGAAATTAGAGGCTAAATTCTTATCAACCCAATTATTGCCGATGGGTATTCAAAAAGAACTAGCAGGCTCACCGGTATTGCTCCTGTTTGAAAGATCTAAAACGGGTCATGCTTTGAAGGTTACTATCCTGGGGTTGATCCGATTCTCCAGTTATCAACATTATTGTACCCTAATATCTGAGCCAGCGCACCGGAAATTGCTAAATGCTGTCGCTCCCGGCCTGGACCTTTAGGCCATGATGAATCTGGTGCAAGTTGCATAGCTCCACAAGGGATCATTAGGAAAATTGGTGTAAAGGAAGTTTTGGCACGTCTATGCATTTTAGCACTTCCTTTAGACCTACCCCATTCATTTTTCTGTTCTATACTTCAATATTGACGTGCAGCATTGTTTTAGCGAAATATAACTGTAAACCTTGTTAAAAATTGAGCCATAAACAATGACCAAAGCTCAATGCTTTTGTCTGGTTGAAAATCACCAACGGTTGCCAGAAGCATCAAAATGGATTGTGCGATTTTAATATTTTAGAAATCCAG
>JASLAE010000517.1 GCA_030147305.1 Cesiribacter sp. | reverse complement strand
ACCAAAGCCCAACCTGGTTTCTGGAGAATAGTACAGCACCGGAAGGGCAACCCAGCTTCCTTTTTGTTTTACAGTTGTTGTATCTGTATCATTCGCATAACACTGGAATGATAAACACATCCCTAACATTATGATGCAAATAAGGAGCGTATGGCTTTTCATGGGGTAGGCAGCAGGGGCAAGCTGCTGACGCATAGTTAATGTCCGTAAATTTTGCACATAAAAAAAGGCCTGAATCTCTTCAGGCCTTAAAATCTTATAGTTTACTTGGTCAATGTTATTTCTTCAGGAATCTGTAAGCACGTTTATAGGTGCTGTTTTGGTCCTTTAGGGTTAGAAAATAATAGCCAGGCCGTAAATCTTTTACATAGATCTTATAGTGGTTATTACCCATAGGCTCGCTGCGAATCTGGAAGGTATTGCCAATAATATTGTTCAACTCAAAGCTTACGTTGGTAAGTTCATCGCTCTTGATTTCAACAATAAGGTATTCTACCGCAGGGTTAGGAAAAAGCTTCACATCACTGCGGGGGTCAATAAGCCTGTCTTCAGAGAAAGCAAACTCTTTAACCTTGGGTTGTAAAGGTGCAGTATCATTTGTACGTACCTGTGCCCATGCTCCGGTACTTGCGGACGCCAGGAAGAAAAATAGAAAGAGAATGTACAGTTGTTTCATGCTCGTAGACGTTAAGTGTCCAGCTCTTTTCTATTCGAAGGGAGCAAAAATCACACCAAAAACAAAAGCTATTTACGTAAATGGGCGATTTTATTATATTAATGGCGAAAAAAGCTGCTAGCACTTTATAATAACATGTAAGTAGCAGCGTTAAACCCATTTTTTATAAATATACGGCTTAATACAGTATTAGTAGGGGCTTGGTGCTAAAAAAACTAATATTTTCCAGCAGCGTAAAGATAGAGTGTAATTTTTTTAGACTTAAATTTCAATAGATATGTCTCTTTTAGAAGTAATACTGGCCATTTTGCTGCCACCCTTGGCAGTAGGCTTGCGCTTTGGCATTGGTGGTAAATTCTTTTTGAATCTGCTGCTAACAATATTTTTCTGGTTGCCAGCAGTTATTCATGCATTTATTGTCCTAAGCAGATAAAAAAGAAAAGCGCTTTAAGCGCTTTTCTTTTTTTCTACTATTTCTATTGCAACATCATGTTCTTTCTGCTGCTTCTGCAGCACTTTTAACGTAATCTGCTCAATAGGCTTAAGGCCATATGGCCCCTGGTCTACTGTTTTAAAGCGCCTCATGCTTTGTATCAGGTACCCGCTGTCTACACTGTCCAGTACACAGGGGTGAATATAATACTCCCGGCAAACGGCTACGGTATTACCCAAACGCTCGGCTACCTTTTTTACCAGGGTTGGTGTTAATTCCCGTTTTGGGTTCTCCAGCACCTCCTCTATGGCTTCCTCCAGTCGCTCTACAGCAGTTACTGTGCCCCCCCAGGTTCTAAAGTTCTTACTGCTAAAATCTTCTCCGCTAATTTCCTTCAGGTAATCGTTCACGTCCCCACTGTCTACCGGCTGACCGGCTTCAGCGCCTTCATAAAAGCGAAATATCTCGTGGCCTGGCAATTCGCTGGTCTGCTTAATCAGCTTTACCAGTTTTTTATTGTTAATGCTTACCCGCTGCTCTATGCTATGCTTAGATTTGTAGGTGAATACAGCCTCGTTGTTCTCCAGGGTCAGGTGCTTACGGCGAAGGGTAGTAAGCCCATAAGTGTTATTTTCTTTCAGGTACTCGCGGTTGCCTATGCGCACATGGGTCTGGTCCAGGATAGAAACCACCAGTGCCAGTACTTTTTCTCTGGGCCAGCCTTTGCGGTTGAGGTCTTTGGCTACCTGCTCCCGAATGCGAGGCAGTGCATTGCCAAACTCTATCATCTTTTCGAACTTGCTTCTGCTGCGATATTCCTGCCACAGCGGGTGATAGAGGTATTGCTTACGGCCCCTTTCATCGAAACCTGTAACCTGCAGATGTCCGTTTTCCCGTTTGCAAATCCATACATCTTCCCACATCGGCGGAATTACAAGGCTTTTCAACCGCTCCTGCAGCACTTCTTTTTGGATGGGGTTTCCCTGCGGATCTACATAGCGATGGCTTTTGCCCCACCTTTTCCTGCGGTAGCCCGGCTCCTCGTCCGTAACATATATAAGTTTTATGGTTTTATCTGACATTCAACCTCCTGTAAATAATTTTCTATTACGCCAATTGTAAAAAGGCGGCTATTCTTTTTGGAGATATTATTATGAACTATGCCAGTGCATACCCGTAAAACTTACTAGCAGATAATTTTTTAAGAATAATACATATAATAATGGAAAATAGTCTTAGAGGAAAGAAGGTTGCCATACTGGTGGCCGATGGATTCGAACAGGTGGAATATACGCAGCCAAAAGAAGCCCTGGAAAAAGCCGGGGCAGAAGTACATACCATTAGCCTGAAGGAAGGTAAAGTTAAAGGCTGGCAACACGATCATTGGGGAGATGAATTTCCTGTAGATAAAAAAGTAAGTAAAGTTAAAGCAGATGATTATGATGGTTTGGTACTTCCGGGTGGACAAATGAACCCCGATAACCTGCGTATAAATGACGATGCAATAAACTTTGTAAAGGGTTTCTTTACCGGCGAAAAACCAGTGGCTGCCATTTGCCATGGCCCCTGGGTATTAGTAGAAGCCGATGTAATTGAAGGCCGCAGCATTACATCTTATCCATCTATCAAAACCGACCTGATCAATGCAGGCGGTATCTGGAAAGATCAGGAAGTAGTGGTAGACGGTGGTTTGGTAACCAGCCGCAACCCTGACGATTTACCTGCTTTCTGCGAAAGCACCATAAAAGTAATCAGCGAAGGAATCTCTGCCAGCAGAAGTTCCGTAAACAGATCAAACGCCAGGGCATAGCCCCGTCGTAAACTGTTAAGCAAAACAAGAAAAGCGATGGCCCAATTGGGTTATCGCTTTTTTTACAACCCTGTAAAATTTATAATCCTTATATTTGTATGCATGCATACTTCTTTAACTCCTAATCCTCCTGAAATGCAGTCGGTCTATGTGACGGTAGGTGAGCAGCAATTGCATCTGGCCCGTTTTTGTGGTAATGAAAAAGGGATGCCTGTTTTTTTGGTGCATGGCTCCATGGAGAACAGCCATATTTTTTATTCGGGTTCAGGGAAGGGCCTGGCACCCTGGCTGGCATCTAAAGGTTTCGATGTATTTGTTGCGGACCTAAGAGGTAGGGGAAAAAGCAAGCCACATGTTGATGCAAGTGCCCGCTGGGGCTTGCGGGAGATTCTGGAAGAGGATTTTTCTGCCATGTTGGAAGAAATTGTTAGAATAAAGGGTGAATTGCCGCAGCACTGGATGGCCCACTCCTGGGGTGGCGTATTGCAGCTGGCCTATCTGGCTCGCTGGCAGCCTAAGGCCCCTATTGCCTCCCTTACCTTTTTTGGAACCAAGCGCCGTATTGGTACCTGGAGCCCAAAAAAACTTGTGATGGTAAACGGTGCCTGGGGCAGCCTGGGAGAAATGCTTACGCGAACATACGGCTACCTGCCTGCCAGAAAATGGAAGATGGGCTCAGACGATGAATCGCTTCAGTCCTACCGCGAAACTAATAAATGGGTAGAAGAGAAAGCCTGGCTAGACCCGCGTGATGGATTTGATTATGCTGCAGCCCTAAAAAAGCAGGCACTGCCTCCTGCGCTGTATATTACCGGCAGCGGCGATAAAGTAATTGGCAACCCGGTTGATGTGCACCGCCTGATGCTGGAGACGGGAATTAATCAGACCAACCAACTTATGGTTGCGGGAAAGAATAGTGGCTTTTTACATGATTATGGGCACATCAATCTTCTGACCCATGCAGACGCACCAACAGATGTTTATCCAAAAGTAGAAGAGTGGGTAAGGCAGTACAGTCTCCGGAAAATATAATCCTGGCGTAAATGAAGATGGCTAACCGGGCAGATAGTTTGTTTGAACAAAATCAGCCATGCTTTTTGTATTTTTGACGGAGAAAATAATTTGCCGTAACCACTAATTTTTTTCAGCTTTTATAAAGCCTATCTTATAGGTTTACCGTATACCTATTTTACTACAGCAGATTACCTTTGATATGAGCAGGAGACTCTAAATAATTAAGTGCGCTAAGCGTAATTATTGGAGTAATTCATCGTATTTATGCTTAATCCGGTAGAAGATCCTAAACTTCTGCTTTTTTGAAAGCCGTTGGGCTCAGTAACCGCATATTAACTTTTAAAGCCCTTTGGGCTGTGCTTTTCAAAGGAGTTGCTTTTGTCTCTGGCAGCTAAGCTATCTGGTAGATAAAATTGTAGGCAATCTTTGCGTTGGTTTGTGTTAAATTTTTTATTAAAGGATGATACTTTTTTTAAGCGCGTATCCGCCAAGAGAATGTGGGATGGCTTCCTATACATACCATCTGATAGAAGCCCTGAAAGATCATTTTGATGCAACCGCTACCAGCCCTGCCGTTGAGATCTGTGCCCTGGATCAGGAGCAGACAGACAAATGCGTGTATCCTGCAGAAGTTCGGTATCGTTTGAATACTGCAGATCAGGATGCCTGCAGACGCATGGCCCAAACAATCAATAACAATCCGGAGATAAGTGCGGTATGCATTCAGCATCGTTTTGGCCTTTGGGGAGGCGAGCGCTGGGGCGAAAACCTGCTCCATTTTATGCAGACACTCCAGAAGCCACTGGCAATTACACTGCACAAAGTATTACCCGAGCCGGAGCCGGCTCTGTGGCGCCTGGTTAAAGCCATGCAGGAACATGCTGCTGTCCTGATTACGCAAACTAAATATCATGCAGATACCCTTATGGAGCATTATGGCGTCCCTGAAAAGCAGGTTCGCATTATTCCTCCGGGTGCCCCTGTAGTTACGCCGTTCAACAAAGATTCGCTAAAAGCAAAACATAAGCTGGAAGGTAAACTGGTGCTTACTACTTTTGGTTACCTGCGCCGCAGCAAAGGCATTGAGCAGGTGCTGGAAGCGCTGGATATTATCCGGCAAAGCTATCCTGAAGCTGTTTATCTGATTTTAGGCAAAACTCACCCAACGGCTGCCCGCTTCGAAGGGGAGCGTTACCGCATACAGCTGAAGGATCTGATTTTCCGAAAAGGTTTACAGAAAAACGTTCGTTTTGTAAACAGGCACCTGCGGCAGGATGAGCTGCAGGAGTATATGTGCTTGTCTGATGTTTACCTGCATACCAGCAAAACGAACCTGAGCAGCCTTATGCTCGCGGTTCATTGTGGGGTGCCCGTGATCTCCAATCTGGCGCCTGCTACACAGGAGCTTGTGCAGGCACAGGGAACCATTGCAAATTTTGCATCACCTGCTTCCCTTGTACAAGCTGTAGAAGAAACGTTGCAGACACAGGAGCTGTTACCGGCTACAAGCTTGCAGGCTGTGGTAACAGCAGATCATTTTGCTGCCTGGCCTAATGTTGCAGGGGCTTACCAGGAAATCTTTGCTGAGATCATACCCCGAAAAACCCCCTTTCAGCTGCCAAACTTCAAGCCTGACTATTTATACCTGTTAACCACTGCAGTTGGTTTACAAAGCCTGGATCAGCAGAAGAGTCCCCTGGGACAGCAGGTTTATCTATTAAAGGATAATGCCAAGGCACTGGTCGCAGCCCTGCAATGGTTTAAGGCAGTACCCGAACAGGAATTGCTGATGTTGATGCTGATGCGCCGCTTTCTGAATGTAATCAGAAAATGCCAGCAGCCGGATGGAACATTCCTGAGCCAGCTGGACGAGCAGGGAGATCGCAAGCAGGAGCAGGCCAGCCCGCAGCAGGTAGAGGAAAGCAGCATGCAGGCCATGTGGGCATTGGCACACCTTATTAAAGGATATGAAAAACTTCCGGCTGATATGCCCGTGCTGGCCCAGCGCTTATTTGTAAAAGCCATGCCCCAGTTTTCACACCTCAAATCGCTGAGAGCTACTGCTTTTGCCATCAAAGCACTTTATCATTATCAGGCTGTACATCCCAGGGAATCTGTGCTTGCCTTACTGGATAAGCAGGCGGCAAGGCTGCATGAGGCATTTGTGAAAACGGCAACAAATGAATGGGGTTGGTTTGAACAAGATCTGGCTGAGGATAACAGCCTCCTGCCTGATGCTTTGCTGCTTGCGGCACATGCTACCGGGAACGCTGCCTATAGAAAAACAGCCCTGCAAGCCTTCAACTTTCTCCTGGACCGTTACTTTGTACCTGCAAGCCCAGCAAAAGAAAATGAAGAAGAAGACCCTTTTGCGAGCGAAGAACAGTTCGTTTTCAATGAGCAGCCACTGGAGGTTTGCTATACCATACGAGCGCTCAGCTTCTTTTATCAGCAAACCGGAGAGCAGCAGTATCTGCGCAAGCTGGTGGGTGCCTTTAGCTGGTTCATGGGCAATAATTCGGCCAGGCAGGCGCTGTATGATGCCTCAACTGGCGCCTGTCACGATGGTCTATGGCAAGGAAAGCTTTGTCACCAGCAGGGAGCCCAGAGCCTGGTAAGTTATTTGCTTTCACGCCTGATCATGGAGAAACACTTTGGCCAGGTACGGCCGCAGTTACCCCATCCTATGCCAGTTCGCAAGCATGGTGCAGAGCAAAATGTTCAAACGGCACAAGACAGGCCGAGCATGCCATCGGGTAAAGTAAAAGTTTTGGCCAACTAAGCAAAGAACCCCGCCTGGAGCGGGGTTCTACTTTTATTTCTCGGGCTCTTCCTGCATCAGAAAAGCTTTTATGTATTCATTAATGTCTCCATCCAGTACAGCCTGCACATCGGTGCGTTCTACGCCGGTGCGTGCATCCTTAATCAGCTTGTAGGGATGTAATACATAGTTGCGGATCTGGGAGCCAAAGTCTATGCGTTTTTTGGTGCTTTCCACTTTATCCCGTTCGGCATTTCGTTTATCAACTTCCAGCTGGTAGAGGCGCGACTTCAGCATTTGCAGGGCTTTCTCCCGGTTCATGTGTTGCGACCGTTCCTGCTGGCACTCTACTACCAGTCCGGAAGGCGCGTGCCGCACCCGCACGGCAGTTTCTACCTTGTTAACGTTCTGTCCGCCGGCGCCACCAGAGCGGAAGGTATCCCAGCTAAGATCGGCCGGGTTAATTTCAATTTCAATGGTATCGTCAATAACCGGGTAAGAAAAGACCGATGCAAAGGACGTATGGCGGCGGGCATTACTGTCGAAGGGTGAGATGCGCACCAAACGGTGTACACCTATCTCTGATTTGAGGTACCCATAAGCAAATTCGCCTTCAAATTCCAGGGTAACAGATTTGATGCCGGCAGTTTCCCCCTGCTGCATGTTTACTTCCCGGACCTTATAGCCGTT
>JASLAE010000516.1 GCA_030147305.1 Cesiribacter sp. | reverse complement strand
GCCCTCAAGAATGCTTCTTTCCTGTATAAGTTTGAAGTTATGCACGGCGATTTATTAAAGCAGCTGGTAAAAGTCAGCGAGCATTACCAGGCAGATGTAGTGATCATGGGCCTCGAGGAACGGGTATCTGACCTTTCCCTTGCTGCCGAACTGATCCGCCAAAAAGCTATGGCTCTATAGCCCTCCTTTAATTTGCTGCAGTATTTGCTCAGGCACTAAATGTGTCTCATGCTTTGATACATTTTTTGAGCGTAAAGCACTTTTTTAAATCAGCATGTGTCGCTACTGGCTGCTGTATGTTTTCAGCCCGTAGGGTTGCCACATTATTGAATTCCCTGCTATATTTTTTAGCGTCTAAAGTGTGAGAGAGCCTTCCAGGATTATTCAATTATGCATTTATGCCGTATTAATAATTTATAGGCCATTTAGCCTATAATTATTTAATATAGATTATTTAGTCTATATTGTGTTGATATAGGGATTTTAGTCTATAAGTTTGTAATTCTATGATTGCCGTAATCACCGGAGATATCGTACATTCCCGTAAGCTGGAAGATAAATCTGCCTGGCTGCAAAGGCTAAAAGATATCTTTGGCTATTTGGAAGAAAGGGAAGGCATATCCAAAAATAGTCTTCGCTGGGAAATCTTTCGGGGCGATAGTTTTCAGGCAGAATGGAAGGCACCGGAGCAGGTGCTGTTTGCAGCTCTGCTGATTAAAGCGGGACTGAATGCTTTGCCCCAGTTTTACGAGCATGAGCTGGATGTACGCATGGGCATTGGGATAGGGAGCGGTGGCTTTGTGGCAGCATCAGTTATTGAATCAGATGGCGAGGCTTACCAGCTTTCCGGACAACAGCTGGATGAGATGGGCAAAAAGAGCCAGAAGCTGGCTATTCGTACCTGCTGGAATAGTTTTAATGAAACCATGGAAGCGAGCCTGCCCCTGGCCGAAGCCATCATGCAGGACTGGAGCCAGCCACTGCATGAAACAGCCTATTACCGCCTTCAATACCCAACCATCACCCAGCAGGCACTGGCTGAAAAATTGTCTGTTACGCAGCCTAGTATGAACTGGCGTTTGAATAAATCACGAATAGACCTTATTCTTGCGTACGAGAATTTTTTTAGGAACCGGGTAAAGGAGCTACATGAGCATAGAGAACCCTGAAATTCTGCTGAAGCTTATTTTTTCGCATTTACTGGGCGATTTTGTCTTACAGTCCAAAAGCTGGGTAGCGCATAAAGAAAAGCATATTTTTAAATCTCCCGTGATGTACCTGCATGCGCTGCTGCATGGGGTGCTGGCCTGGTTGCTGGTAGGAGAGGGTGCTTTCTGGTCGCTGGCACTGGTGATTGTCGTAACACACCTGATCATTGACATTACCAAGGCAGGTTTACAGAAAGAATATCCGGGTCATACCAAAACCTGGTTCCTGCTGGATCAGCTGTTTCATTTAATTATTCTGCTCTATGTATGGATGTGGTATAACTGGGGTGCCCTTAGATTCGATCAGCTGCAGCTGCGTCTTTCGTGGATTAAGCTCACGGCTTACCTGTTCGTAACAACACCGGCGTCAGTGATCATTAAAATCTTAATTAGCCACTGGAATATACAGGCAGCAGAAACAGTACAGCCAGTGGGAACCGCAACTACTGCAGATACCGGAGGCTTGTCGAAGGCCGGGGCCTGGATTGGCGTATTGGAACGACTGATGGTTTTAACCTTTGTAATTACGCAGCATTGGGAAGCGGTGGGCTTTTTGCTGGCTGCCAAATCAGTTTTCCGCTTTGGCGATCTAAAAAACAGCAAAGAAGTACATCTTACAGAATACATTCTTATTGGCAGCCTTATGAGTTTTGGAATGGCTATTTTGGCCGGGATGCTGGTAAACTACTGCACCTGAGCGCACCATATGGAACTGCGGGGTAATCGATCACGAACTGCATGATTGAGCAAAGAAAAGGCCTGGCAAATAAATGCCAGGCCTTGAGTATGGTTTCGAACCAAAATTATTTTGCGTTCGCCATGTGTACAACAAGATCAACGGTTTTGTTGGAGTATCCCCACTCGTTGTCATACCAGGCAACCAGCTTCATGAATCTATCATTCAGTTCAATGCCTGCTTCCGCATCGAAAATACAGGTTCTGGCATCACCAATAAAGTCGTTAGAAACTACAGCATCTTCAGTATAGCCTAAAATTCCTTTAAGCGAAGTTTCTGAGGCTTCTTTCATTTTCTGACAAACTTCTTTGTAAGTGGCAGGATTTTTCAGGCGCACGGTTAAGTCAACCACAGAAACGTCTGGGGTAGGCACCCGAAAAGCCATGCCGGTAAGCTTGCCGTTAAGCTCAGGAATAACCTTGCCTACGGCTTTGGCAGCACCGGTAGAAGAAGGAATGATGTTCTGGGCAGCACCCCGGCCACCACGCCAGTCTTTGGCAGAGGGTCCATCTACTGTTTTTTGAGTAGCGGTAGTGGCGTGTACGGTGGTCATCAGGGCTTCTTCAATGCCCCAATTGTCATGAATTACCTTGGCGAGGGGTGCCAGGCAGTTGGTAGTGCAGGAAGCATTGGAAACAAAGTCAATGCTGTTGTTATAATTGTTATGGTTTACACCCATGACAAACATAGGGGTATCGTCCTTAGAAGGGGCAGACATGATCACCTTTTTGGCGCCCGCCTTGATATGGCCCTGAGCGCCTTCTTTGGTAAGGAAAACACCGGTAGATTCAACAATATAATCAGCACCTACTTCTCCCCATTTCAGTTGAGCTGGGTCTTTCTCGGCGGTAACTCTAATCTTGCGACCATTCACAATCAAAGCACCGTCTTTCACCTCAACTTCGCCTTTAAAAGCACCGTGGGTAGAATCGTACTTCAACATGTAGGCCATATAATCAACATCAATAAGGTCGTTGATGGCTACTACTTCTACATTGTCTCTGGCTTCTGCAGCCCTGAATACTAATCGGCCAATTCTTCCAAAACCGTTAATCCCAATTTTGATCTTTGACATAAACTTAGGTTTGTTATTATTTGAGCAAGTATAAAAAATCTAATCCGGCTGGCAGGGTGGTAGGTATCGCAAAAAGTAAAACTATAGCCCTAAGCCCTTTATCCAAGGGATTGGCGCCTGCGCAACGATTAAAGGTAGTAAAACTTTAGCAGACAGCTCATTTATTTGGCAGGAACTCAAATATGAGGCATGCAGGTGTAAAAATATTAAATTTGAGCAAACGGTTGCTAAATAGAGCAGATTTTGCAAACATGAAATATTGCCAAATTTTAGTTTGATAAAATGGTGATATGTAAAATATAATTTTTTGCTTCAGACTTATTCTCTTTACATAACAGGGTCAACTGATTCATTACTATAGTCTTTAAATCATTATGCCACTGTAGGATTGATCGCTAAGGGTGTAAGCTAGTATGGCGAATGTAATTTTCAGCTTCGTTGCTCAAGCAAATGGGCTATTCAAAAGCAGTTACAATCTTAACCACTTAGGTAGAAAATGAAGGGGCTGATTCTTATAAAAACACAATAAACCTGGAAGCATTGGGGCATAAAAAAGGGAGGGTGGCACTTAGTCCGGCAGAAGTAAAGCTTGTCATGGGCAATACAACCAGGTACTATATACGGTGCTTAAGTTTGGACCTGGCTATTCCAAAGACATAAATAACACCCATAGCACTCAGATATCCAACGGCTGCCCCTGCCAGCACATCTGTGGCCCATTGCGCATTGTGCTGAATTCTGGAAAAACCCACCAGGGTTGCCAGCCCGTAAGAAATAGGAGGAATGAACCGATGCGCCTGATAAATGGTGGCAACAGCTGTATCAGCCGTAAAGGCGGTTAAGGAATGGGAGGATGGGAAAGCCGTATTACCGGATGCTTTAAAAGGGCTGACGAAGATATCATTTTCATTGTGCGTCCCTGGCCTGTGCCGCTGAAATGTTTGCTTGATTGCGTGTGTAATAACTGCATTGGCTAATAGGCTGCCTATGGCAAGCGACCCAGCCTTTTTGAGATTTTCATCCCTGATGACAAGACCAGCCACAAAAGCAGCACCAGCAAAGGGTGCAAAGTATTTATGACGCCCCATTGGCTCCAAAGTATACGCCAGGATGGCATTTGTGGAACATAAATTTGCAGGAGATCCTACTAATTGTAGCTGGCAAACCATGCTGCCATAGAGGCATTGCTACGCAGCTGTGGGTATAAAATAACCGAACGCCCAGGCCTTGAGATTTACATTGCAAAAAAAGATCAGGCAAATCCCAACAGTCAGCAAACCTGGAACCGCAGTGAATTTTTGTCGGGTACGCAACAACCCTGGCAGGAGGAAGTAACCAATAAGTCCAAAAAATAAAAAGCTGTCGAATCAGCATATACCTGCTGCATGTTTCAGCAAGGGGTTTTATATAAACCCAGGCCTGTCTACGTGCCTTTTTAAACGAAGCTCCAGGAAAGACATTGTTATGCGGGCGATCTTAAATTAATGAAATGCTTGTGTTTTTAGGATACATATTGAGTGTAGACCGGGGCCGGCGCAGCTAGGTAAAATATAAATGCCATTGACAATTGTATAAATATCTGTTTAAGAATCTATTACGGCATACTTATTGCAAAGACCTGACAGGCCAGAATAGATAAAACAGGTATGAAGAAGTTAAATAAAATTATTGTCATTGATGACGATGCCATCATGAATCTCATCTCCAGACGTCTGTTTGAACAGATAAGTATTGCCGAGGAGGTATGTGTGTTTTCCGATAGCCTGGAAGGTCTCGATTATTTAATGAATCGATACACTTTTGAGGCTGCTCATGACCGACAGCTGGGAAATGACCTTGTTTTGCTTGATTTGGATATGCCAGGCCTTGGAGGATTTGAGATCCTGAAAAAGTTGAAGATTTCTGCACAGCTTGGCCGTGTGGTACTGGATTCCTTACATGTGGCCCTGATCACCTCTCATAAAGATGAAAAAGAGGCTGCGAAGGCCAGGCAACATGGCATTGAGTGCTTACTTGAAAAACCTTTACGTATCAGTGATATTGAAATGATACTTGCAGGGATAGATAATGAAATGATGCACGGATACTGATCTATTCCAGTGGGGAAGCTTGTATGCAAAACCATTAATTTTACATGGTATAAGGCTGGCCCAGTGGCAACTGAGTGATGGCCTTTTCTTTGAACCAGCAGTTGCTGTACCCTATTTTTCACTGTTAATCTAAAGATTAGAGTAGCAGCGTATCTATGCGATGGGCCTGCACCGATTGTTCAAATGCTGACCAGGTAAAGATAGTAAAACGACCATCCTGTGAAGCGACCAGCGCACTGCAATCCCGCTGGTCTTGCACAAACTGGGCTGCAGAAAGGTGACGGGTACCGCCTAACTGAGAAGGCTGCACATAGACAGACGCTACACCCACGATCGGCTCTGTGATGTATATTTTATCTACCGGAGCTTTGCCATCCGGGCGACCTATTTTTGCACCAAAGGCCAGCAAATCATAATCATCTGTAATGATGGTGGCACCATCAATGGCGGTAAGTCCGGCCAGGTTGTCTACTTCTTTGCGTAGATCTGCCTGCCACTGGCTATGGGTCCTTTCTTCCGGCGCTTGCTCCAGCATTTTCGCAAGCCCTGTAAAGGCAGGCGTAACAGCGTAATGAATGGGGTGCATAATTGACGCCTGCCAGCTTGTATTATGTTTGGGTACAATCAGTAAGGCACCACCCCGTTTATGAGCACGCATAGAGATGGCTAACTGCACAAGCACATTCATGGCATCGTTCCAAAATAAGGGTGAGCTATAGTCAAGCAAAGAGGATAACAGAGAAGGACATTCTGGCAAATTAGACTTATGTTCATCTACAATCTTTACCTGATCACCAATCAAGATCGCCACATTGGCAAATTTCCCATAACCATCTAATCGGCGGTGCTTGATCACCAGCAAGCCAGGTTCAGAAACATCCAGTACAAAACACAAATTCGGAATACTGCGGGTAGTACCCCAGATATATAATTCACCCTGCACATGCCAGACACCTAAATGAATGCCCGGGCGTTCAACTCCGGGCGAGAGTTTCACCAGTACAGTGTGCTGTAGCGGGAAGTGATGATCGAACATAAGGGGCTGACTGGTTTGCTCAGGAGGTAGAAAGGCTAACGAAATTTTGGGAGAATACCCTTCCTCCCGCCGCATGCTGGCCCAGAAGCATGCATCTAATAAGGTCTCTATAATTTTTGCTGTTGGGGCATGTGCTAAATGCTGTTTGCCCTCTGCCCTGGCCGAATCAATATTTTTATTGAAGTGCTCTTCTACCTTTGGGGCCACCAGCTGGGCTGCCTGATAGGTTGGTTTTGATGTCATGTTTAAGTTTAAGCAAGAATAGGGTTATTCCAAAATGCTAAGGACAACTCCCTGTATGGCTTTTTTGATATAATAGCTCAAATGGCTTGAGGAGGGAATGTGCGGTCTGGTCTGTTGAAGAAGAGCTTTAGCTGTATACTTACTGGATATAGGCATGAATCCGTTTTCAGAAACCCATGCAGGATGGATGCGTAGAGACATATTAAGAAATTGTTAACTAAACTGTTGTTCTATTTTGAGACTTCCTGATTTCATCATCATGCAGTTGCTGTGCATCTGCATGATGGTTAGCCCAACTTTTGCGCAAGTTCAACCGGTACCAACACAGGCAGATACCGCTAATATTATTCCGGCAGACTCGGTTTTGCCCGGGCAGGAAAAGCCTTTCACAGATGCACAACGGTTAGAGGGATACAATAAGCGTTATCTGCTTAGAGCGGTTTTGCCCTCCACTGCCCTTATAGTGGCGGGTATTTCCACCATGCACGGCAGGGGGCTCTTCAGCAGCCAGGATCTATTTGATTATCGGAATAAAACCTTTCCAAATTTTAGCTCCAATGCCGATGATTTTGCCATGCTTGCCCCGCTGATAGGTTTGTATGGGATCAATATCATTTCATCTCAAAACCGTCATGAACTGGGGCGACAAACCTTGTTGCTGGTAAGCTCGGGCTTGCTTACAACTGCTATGGTTTGGCCAACCAAGGCACTAACAGCTATAGACAGACCCAATGGTAAGCCGCATGCCTTTCCTTCGGGACATACAGCCTATGCCTTTACCATTGCGACATTTATGGACAAGGAGTTCAGGCATAAAAGTCCGTGGATCAGCGTAGCCAGTTATTCAATTGCTGGTGCGACCGGGGTATTTAGGGTATTGAATAACGCACACTGGATGTCTGATGTGTTAGCGGGGGCAGGGGTCGGTCTACTCTCAGTCAATACCGTCTATTGGTTGCATGCTAAGTTCGCCAAAGATAAAGGATTGAATGCCATGGTTGTACCAGTAGTCTTACCTACCGGTCAGCTGGTCGGCATGGGCATGAACATCACTTTTTGATTCCTTGCCATTTGTCTTCCAAAGTAGGATAACAGGAAGTTGATTGCCGATACCAGTCTTATATGTGAATATTTTGAGCAGAAAAGTAGTTTAGCCAATTTTTATTGCATGGTGAAACATTACAGGATTTGTGAAGGATTATACTAATCTTGTTTGATGTCTGGAAAAAGCAAAGCCTCTAGATTAAACAGGAAGTATAGGTAATATGCATGCGAACCCAATGAAAAATGAGGATTAATTTAAATTGATTTGTAAGAACACAATGAATGTGAAAATCTTACAAATTGTCTAATGCAACAGGAGGTTGTTTTAAATTTGCATAAATAGTTTAAACAAATTTCCCCTCCTTATGAAGTTTCTTTATCAGCTCGTCTATACCAGTAAAAGAACTCCTAAATGTACAGATGCCGAGATTCAGAAGATCCTTGGCGCATGCCAGAAAAATAATCCATCAAAAGACGTTACAGGAATATTACTTCATTCAGATGAACACTTTATCCAGTATTTAGAAGGGGATAAGGATATCATCAAATTATACGATCTTATTAAAGATGATGCTCGTCACAAAAATGTAGTGTTGCTGAGCTATGGACCACTAAAAGAGCGCATATTTCCTTCCTGGCATATGGGTTATAAACGCATCTCTTTTTCGCAGATTGAATTTCTGACGGATGGCAATGAAAGTGAAAAAGCCTTGTTTAATTCCATTATACGGGGAGAGCAACAGACT
>JASLAE010000485.1 GCA_030147305.1 Cesiribacter sp. | reverse complement strand
CTTTATTAGCTTTTTCTTTGTCTTTTCATCAGCTTTAATAAAGGCTTTGGCTGTTATTATTTCGACCTCACATCTGTTCAGCATTGCCATGACAACCTTGTGTGCAATAGCTGATTTTATCTTCTCACCCGCTAATTTAAGTTTGCTGACTGCACATGCATCTTGCGCTACTGTACAGGTATAGTTTAAGGATTTTGCCGCCGGAATGGTGGCTACCAGGTATCTTTCTGCCGCTAATCCCGCCACTAACAAATGGGTAGCTTCAACACTCTTTAACAATTCTTCCAGTTTCTGATCAGCAAAGGCATTTACTTCACTTGTAATCAAGGTTTGCTCACCTGTTTTTGGCTCTAACAGCTCGTAGATTTGCAACTTATCCGCAGTTAGGTTGTCAAGATTACCCATGTGCATAACATGAATCACCGGCAGGTTATTCTCCCTGAAATGTTCCAGTAGCCTTGCGGCAGCTTTAGCACTCTCTTTTACATCTTTTGTATAATGAGTGCCTTTCTTATTGAAGAAAATATCCTGAAAAGCAACAAGTAGTAATACCGTTTTCATACCTGAGGTTTAGATGCAATCCTTTTATTGAATAATTAACCTTCAAGGTCCGGACTTGTTCTGTGACCACCAAGTTATGTGTGTTAAAATTTGTTTAAATCATAAACATCAGATTTTATCAGTGGTGGCACCACTACAAAATTAGGAAAATGCAAAATGCATGGAAAAGTTACATTGACCCCCTCATTAACAATTAATTAAAGCACACGGCATGTTTGCTTATTATAAGAAGGATAACTTTGGATAAATTCAGAAACTACTTATATAAATGAACAACTCCTCCAAAGATACGCTAGCACTGCTTACCAGAATAATACAAAGCAGCAAAGAATACTACCAACTTTTGCGTGAAGAACCCCAGCAAGAGCATTTTGGTTACTTTCTAGCTTCACTTCCGGAAGATCTTCAAGCTTATTATCTTAAAAAAGGATTTAAGGCAAGCAAGCAAAGCACGCTTTTCATTCGATTCATTTTAGAGTATGCTGGTATACCCATGGACTCCTTTGTTAAAGAGCGGCTCGACACAGTAGGATATCGATTATGGCAGGAGCAGGATAGCTACCAGGAAACCTTACTAAAACAAATAAGAAGGTCTGCCTGATTATTTGAAATCCACTTAACTTAAATTAGTTAGCAGTAAAACACCTGCAAGACCTTTGCAGCCAAAGAAACTACTCCTCTACTAATGTTACCTTTTCTACCAGAGGCAGTAAGTTTCACGCCAAAAGGCCGATTAGTTTCTACTAAATAAAACTTATTAGGGCTACTATACCTTTACAACATCGCTTTTTCTATGATGAATTGAGTTAAAGCGTGTATTTCTTCTATAGTGAAATAGCTTTGTAGCATCTTTATATGATATTGCGTTGCTATATGCGAATCATCTATCAACAGATTTGTGTACGCAACAGCCATCGCTACTGTAGCGGGTTCCACCGACTGAACATCATTTGCTTTACGGCCTGGATAGTTTACTGTTTTGCAGATGTGTTTCTCGATAGTCAGTACAACTGCTGACAGCACAGATGCAGAAAGGAGATTTTCAGGTGCAGAAGTTGAACCGCATGCTTCCATAGCAGATTACCATACTCTTTTAAGATATACGGTAAAGCTAAGAAGAAGATGGCATAACATTCGGTTAACACAGAAAAAGCCAGCTCAAGAAGCTGGCTTTTTCTGTGACGAAATGAAGAGGATTATAAATTGACAAAGCATCAGGTGATCTTATAAACCTGACCAATGGTTAATGTAACCAGGGATGAACTCCAAAAAACGAATGCTATGAGACATGCCTATACTTGCTTGTCCACGTTAATCATTCGCAACTTCATCCAAGGCTACCTCTATATTATTAAGGGTGATATTGACGTGTTTTAGCCGGCTTACGACATCCTCTATCGTGTACCCCTTCCATTTCTCGTTGAGCTTATTTACCTCTTGTTGTACAGCGTCAACTTTAACGTTTACCTCCTGTAACTGACCTTCTATTGCATTCAGTTTATTGAGAATGTTTTCAATCATTCCTTCATTCATGTTTTTATATTTTATTCACCTGTGGAATTTCATAATGCATCTGTAGCAATTTGCAAAAAGCATCGGGTCATGCTTTAGCAAGGCTACAGCTTGCATGAGCCCGAATTTTAAAAATTCTTCCTCCAAAAAGAAGCCGGACAGGGCCAAGTCTGGCAACCTTTGTGAAGCGTACACTACTGTTGCACCAAAGTTCTTCATTCATGTGTGGCTTACCAACAGATCTGCATTAAGCTTTAACGAAATTGTGTTTATGAAAAACAACAATTACTTCGCATTAGTAAAAAACCCATGCAACAGGAATAAGGGCAGTGTCAGGTGTAGCGCTCAACTTATCAGGTAATGATATCTTAAAACTGACATCATCAATAATTCTTACCAGACAGATAGCTTTGTAGCGCATGAACAAATTCTCGAGCATGACTCCTCCTATCACAACACCTTCAAATTCTGGTGTAAGCATCATTCAGGAATATTATAAGGTACTATCCCAGGGTCCTTCAGAGGAGCACTTTCAGGAATTTATAGACAGCTTACCGGAAGGACATCAGTCATATTACCTTCAGCAGGGATTTAAGGCAAGTCAGCAGAATGTTTTGTTTAGGCGTTTCTATCAAGAACGTGTGGGGGAGCGATTAACCCTGTTGCAGCGCTCACCTTTGACAGACGTGATGGAACCTGTTGCGCATAAAACCAACACTCCCAGTAAATACAGCCCTAACGCCCTGTTGATTAGATACGATGCAGTAATTATGGAAAGGCTAGTAAAAGTATTCATCAGCTTTGGACAGATCCATGCCTGGATGAGCAGGCGTTTAACCTAGCCTTAGAAAGTGGGAAGCAAGCATCAATCCATAGGATTCTTACGCTTCAACCGTGCATTTCACTCTATACTATTAAGATCCTAAGTAGTTACAACGGCTTCCTCTCTTTCCTTAATGATATGATTCACTAATTTTTCCATTAGTGGAACAAATGGAATAAAAAGGAGAACACCTAAACAGTTGAAGAATAGATGGGCATTGGCAATTTCCCGCCCTAGTGATGCATTGCCCGATATAGCCAAGACCAGTTGCACAAAATAATCAAATAACAGCAGCCCAAGAACAATGGAGATGATATTGAAGAAAAGGTGAAAAAGCCCAGTTTTTATGGCTTGCCGGCTCCTACCGATAGAGGCCAGCAGTGTATCTGAGCAGGTACCTAACTCTGCTCCCATCATAATTGCAATTGCTGCATGAATGGTCACCAATTTTTTAGCGCCCAAGGCAATGACCATGCCTACTGTAGCTGAAGAGGATTGAACAATAACTGTAACCAGTGCACCTATGCCAACACCTTTCAGCGGACTTTCCAGTGACAGCATCCACTCTGTAAAACCAGCACTTTCTCTTAACGGCTCCACCGATTCTTCTACCACATACAGCCCAAAAAAAATCAGCCCAAAGCCTAACAGGACCCGTCCAATATTTTTAAGAATTTGTTTGCGACCCACCATCAGCAGCAGGAAACCAACAGCCATCAGCACAGACGAATATTTACCAACATCCATAGCAATGATTTGGCTGGAGATGGTGGTGCCAATGTTTGCGCCCATCACAATACCAATGGCCTGCCGAAAGTTTAAAGCTTTGGACTTAACCAAGGCAATGGTCATGATGATCACTGCAGAAGAAGAATCCAGCAAAACAGTGACGATGGTACCGGAAACAATGCCGGTAAATAAGTTACGGGTAAGCTTATCCAGGTAAAAGCGTAGTTTATCGTCAGCTACTGCTTCTAAACTTTCAGACAGATAGTTTAATGCGTAGAGAAATAAAATCAATCCTCCGATTAACGGCAGCAGTATCGACTCCAGCATGTCCTTTGTCCCCTCTGTTATCTTTCATTTTACTATACTATTCCACGTTGAAGTTGAGATCAAAAAGAAGGTTATTTAATCATTAAGTTCATCCTTAGTACTAAACAAAAGGGTAAACTCTCCTTCCTTCAGCTACATCATTGAGGGTACAATAAATCTTAATATGTTGCGGGACCCTGTTACCCAAGATGAAGCAGACAATGCGTACGCAGTACCGACAGTCGTAAACAGCTGTTGTAACTCCACATCTCATAAAGCAGATGCCACAACAAAGCTGGCTGCCGCCAGGCTTGAATCAACATTCACTATAGTCTGTACGCTTACTGACAGGGTATTACACAGGGGGAGCTTGCTGTTTGTGGATCGATCACAACCATACAAGAAAATAGAAAGCTGCGCATTAGAGGTTTAAGAAGTATGGGGAATAACTACTTTTGTTTACCTGCAGTCTCATTTGAAAACAACCTAACCTGATTAGGTTAGGTTGTTATAAACCAATCAAACAATTGTACTAAACTAGTCAAAAGCAAAGCTCCTTTTTTCCACTTGGCTGGTGATGGAGAAAACTGGCCAGGGTATATACAGATCAAAACAGTTGCATCCGTGATGCCCCTATTGATTCTTAAATTCGTACGATTACTTCTCAGACATGCATTATTGCACAACTATTCTATAGGAGAAGCTACCATCCGGAGTTTCAAAATTCAGGAGGTAAACCCCTTTTTTAAGCGCGTTGGGTAATTGATAGGCTAGGGTGTGGTTTCCAGGATTGAGCTGCTGCTCCGACAATTTTACAACAGCTTCACCATTTAGATTTTTAAGGCTGATGATTACTGTGCCGCCGTACATGATTCCATAATTAATGTAGATGTTGCTACCACCTTCTACAGGATTAGGATAAACGCCAAATACGGTTCCAAATTCCTTCTTTTCTTTTGTTGCATTGCTGTTGATTGGCTGCTCAGGAGCCAGGGCAGACGGTTGATCTTTTGCAGGGGACGCATCTGGGGCAAACTGCAGTCGTTGGGTACCATCAGTAGTAAACAATCCTCTCCCAAAAGATTCAGCTACGCTTTTTTCAAGAATAGTATTCATAAAAAACCAGTCTGCCTGCGCCCTATCCTCTTTTAGGTCCATAATAAAGTAACCATGCTGATCTAAATCCACATATTTCATATGGGGATTTGGATTGATGTTGTACGGTGCAGGAAGCGGGTTATTTATCTGTTGTTCAAATTGATTGGACAATGCTTTGCCTGCAGCTTCACTACCTGCTATGACAGCCAGATTCTCATCGAAGTTTGCTGAAGTAATGCTGGGAGTGGCAAATTCAACTGCTACAGAACCCACTCCTGTACCAGGGTCGTACCCTACGCTGCGGCTGACATTAAGAGGGTCGCTAAGACTAAAAGGAGAGGGAAACTTAGCCACATCAAAAGCGAAAGTTGAGTGAAAGTCTCCTGTGAGGATGATCACATTTTTAGTTGCCTGCGTGGCCAGGGCATCGATGAGGCTATTGCGCTCTGCAGGATATCCATCCCAGATATCCAGGAACTGACTTTCCAGACTTTGTGGTGTTTGTCCTAGTTGTGCGTTCGCAGCCCAGCCTACATGGAATTCAGAAAAAATTACCTGATTCGCAACTATCTTCCATTTGGCTGTTGATGATTGCAACTGATCCAGTAGCCACTGTTTCTGAGTTTGACCCAGCAGGGTTCTATTGGGGGAATACAGAGCAGGATTAGTGATATCATTAATCTGTTCATCTCGTGCTTCCAAGCGTGTGTCTACCATCATGATGTCAGCAAGATTTCCATAGCGAATCGTACGATAGATTTTGTTTTCTACCTGCGCTCTGATGGGCATCCATTCAAAGTATACTTTTTTGGAAATAGCTTTTCTTTCTTCCCAGCTACCTTCACCGGCATTGTGGTTTTCTGCGCCATGTTCATAAGCATCATTGGCAGATTCATGATCATCCCAAATAGGCAGAAAAGGATGCTGCTGGTGTGCCGCTCTCAAATCCGGATCTAATCGATACAGTGAATACCGGGTTCTGTAATCAGCGAGTGTCAAAATTTCTGTATCTGGCACGTTGATACGTTCCGGACGGTCAGCAGCGTAACCATAGGTGCCTTCCCCTCCTCCATATTCATAAATGTAGTCACCGAGGTGAATTACAGCATCTAAATCTTTACGTTGCGCGATGGCTCGGTACGCGTTGAAATAGCCTGCCTGATAGTTGCTACAGGATACAACAGCAAAGCGTAGCTGATCTGTCTCTGCATGGGCAGGTGCCGTACGGGTACGTCCAATGATGGAATTGTATCTGCCTGTGCTAAAATAGTAATAGTAAGTAGTCGCAGGTTCAAGCCCTTCTACATCTACTTTAACAGTGTAGTCCCTGCTGGCATCTGTGAGCGTTCGGCCTCGTTTAACAATGCTGGAGGGTGCAAAGGAAGTATCTTTAGATACCAGGTAGTGTACGTTTACCGGTACATTTTTGTCGGGTGTCACGCGCGTCCATATGATAACCCGATCAACAAGGGGATCTCCTGAGGCTACGCCGTGGTAGAAAGGTTTCAGCCTTTCATCGTAAGGCAACTGTTGATTATTTTGCTCGCCGTTACGTTCCAAGCGCTTTTGGGCCAGGTGTTGCACCTTGGTAGGACTGTCAAACTGCTGTGCCTGCATGCCCAGACTACTGAGGAGGAAAAAAGTTACTGCAAAAAGTGGTTTCATAAAAAGGTTTTAGATCAAAGTTATCAAACCTTCCTCTTCAGTTAATCACTAGAAAATTATGCATTAATGAAGTTAAATGGAGACTATAGCAATAAGCTATAACAATCCGATAATGTATAAACTTTATCTGCTTCCGCGATCTTTAGCCTTTCCATCGCTATAGTTTATAGTGCTAAAGGCAGATTTCACAGAAAATGAATTCCACTGACGGCGTGAATTGTGGCACATCTATAAACAGCCACACATCATGAGCTTAAGTGCTTTGCTTTAGGTATTTATTTCTTTTTAAAAAGTGTTACCAAAGCGGTCAACTACTTCTACCACTAACTTCCGTGCCCTGTCTTCGGGCTTGAAGAAAAACATATGGTCAGTCAATTGAGGCTCCACCCACTTTCTTCGCTGTGGCAGTTCAGGCCCTGTATGTAGTTCAATGCTTAGCGGATCCAGGGCCACTCTTCGCTCCATTTCCCCTTGTCTAATCCCATCTTCGTACCAGAATACTTTACAGGCAGGATCCCAGTTCCAAACACTAAAGGAGTGTTCCTAAGGGTAATACATACCTCGTTTCCAGTGGCTGCAGCTCAAAGGCCAAACTCACTTCTTCCTTACGCTTATCCAGCTTATTGAAGAAAGCCGCCGAATCGTTTTCCTGTCGGGGTATCTGATACCCGGCCGGCAGGCTCAGGTACAAAAATTCACGCCTGTGATGGCTGGTCATTTCGTAATAACCCTGCTGATCGGTACTGACTACAGACTGGCCATCTGTTACCACTACCCCTTGTAGCCCCCCTTTGCTTGTGACCCTGCCTTTTACTTTAATAGGCTTGTGAGGTGCCGAAAAAGGGTTTAAGGCAGCAGGCAGGTCTAATGTCATCAGCCCTAATGAACCTCATCCTCCGGCGGTCAATCCTAAATACTTAAGAAACTCTCTTCTGTTTTTCATGTCAGGCGATAAAGAAATTTGAAAAATAACATTTGTGACGGTGAAGATGGTGGGATCACAACGGCTCCTCTTCACTACTTTAGGGCGCAAGGCGTTCTCTCAACCATTGGGAACGAACGGTTGTGATTTTAGGATAAGTTACCCCTCTACACAAATGCATTTTGCCTGCTACTTAGGCATTTCCTGTTGTTCAACAATTCCAGGCAGAA
>JASLAE010000448.1 GCA_030147305.1 Cesiribacter sp. | reverse complement strand
TGCAGGCGATGACCAGAAGTTCAAGCCTGCCAAAGCCTATATCGAAGGCAATGAAGTTGTTGTGCATCAGGACAGTATTTCTAAACCAGTGGCCGTAAGATACAATTGGGCTGATGACGCCGGGGAGGGCAATCTTTATAACAAAGATGGTTTACCAGCCCCTCCATTCAGAACGGATAATTGGCCTGGCATAACAACGAACGCACGTTATTCGATAAAATAGGGGTAAAACAAGGGTAAATTGAAGATAATTTTATCCTGCTATCAGCTGTTGTTGCAGAATTGCTTTTTCGGAATAGATTACCCAAAAAAAGTCTCATTAAGTTAAAAAGCCGGTCCGGAAGTTATCAGATCAACTGGTTACTTCCCCACCGGCGCTTGGGATTGAAAACCCGTCATTCCGATGCAGCCCGGTACCGAAGCGTAAGTTAAGTTACTGCTTTATGTTACTGGGGCAGGGGGTATAGCGCATCTGTTTTGTAAAAATCCTTCAGGAACCATAGCGTAAAAGCGAGCTATAAAGTCGACAATACAACCTTATATACAGTAATCTCAGGAGTGAAAGGGGAATGTTTGGTAGCTCAGATATTTAAGTTAGCTACAACAGAAGGACTATCAAACCTAGTGTTCTGAGCCGATAAAAGCTTATGCAGTATTTGAAAGCCATGCACGCTAAGTAAAGAGGCGCCTGCATGGCTTTTTTTATGTTTTATAATCTCTAAATCATTGGTTGACTGAGCGGCAATAAATAAGTAGAAGTACGTATTCTCTTTTTTGAACATTTCTACGCATAAAGTCCTGCTGATGCCAGCCTAATTTTGTATCCATAAACAAATTAACTGGATCAGCAGACTAGCTACTGATCTTTTACACAGCACCTAAAAGCAAAAGATCCAGCATTCCGGCTTTTAGGGGATACAACATTCATCGAATTACATTAAAATACAATGAATACACAAACCACCAAAAAAACCTTCATTTCCAGTTTTCAGGAAGCAGCTCTCAGATCTCTGAATCTAACATCTTACTTTATGAAAGGTGCTTGTATATTGCTTTTAGCAGCAGGTTGTGCGGAAGATCCTGTGGAGCCCAGCGAACAAGAAAAGGGATATGTATCGGGGCAAATAGTTGATACAAAGGGAAGCCCCATGGCGAATGTGGATGTTGTGGTGAATAATTCTCAATATTATAACAACAACATCCTGGGGCAAACCGGTAGTGATGGTCAATATAAGCTGGCAGTAGAAGCCGGGTCATGGTACGTACGGGCAACCATCGATGTACAGTACGATAACCAGACCTATACGCTGGACCTTCATCCGGAAAACAGTGATGGTTTTGCCGGCACTGAAGGAGCTGTCCGCAATTTTCAATGGAAGCTGAGTGGTGCCAGACCTACCGACTTTGGTGCCAGTGGTTATTATGGTGGTGCTATTGAGATTGTAGGAGGTGGAGATTTTGCTGATGTTGATGGCGTGGAACTGACACTGAAACCCATTGCCGCATTAATTGATGGTAGTGCGGGACAGGATATTACAATGAATCCCGAGGGTTATGTACTGCAGGATGTGCCGATTGGTAAATACGAGATTTCTGCAAGGTATGAACCAGAAAACCGACCTCTGCAGATCAGGATCAGGAACAAAGACCAGGAGTACAGTTCAAAAGCATCCGGTAGCTTTGAACCTGTCTACCCGGGTGCTACAGAAAATTATAAAATAACAGTAGAAGTAGAATAGGTGGCTTTCCTTTACATCCTTAGGATTCCTAGAGGTAATATCTTAAAAGATGTGTTGATGGAGGTTCGGGAGTAATGCCCGAACCTTTTCTATTTTAAATAATTCTCATGCTGCCATAAATGCAAAACTAGACTTATTACGGATCGAGTTTAAGATGTTGAAAGCATTTTTGCTCACCACTGGATTTTCTTCTTTCATGAGCTTTGCGTCAAAGGCAGGATCAAATACAGCGCTTTTTCTGTTGATGGTTTTGATATCAAACTGACGGGTTAGCAGTGGTTTTTATTGTTGCTTACAATCAGTGTATACCTCCTGAGAGAGAAAGTAGACCAGATGCTGTATGCAGACCGTTGGGGTGATACAGGCAGACTCCTCGAAGGTAAGCCATGGTTTCTTAAAAAATGATATTGTGTTTCACCGCTTGCTCACTTACACCCAAATTTTTTGTAGAAGGTTTCTTTGATGCTCAAGGTGTATACTTAAAAACGTGAATCAAAGAGTTAAATCCAAATTAATTCCTGCCCAACCGCCAGGCCTACACCATATCGATATCAGCATAAATTAAGATCAATTTGTATATTGCTGCTACCATCCAAAATTTTTTAAATGAAACATTACCGCCAGCTGCTAGCAGCATTTGTTTTGGCTTTTATTTCAGCCAGTACTTTTGCACAAGGTACAGCCACCGATAAACTGGAGCCTCAGCAATACCAGGACAGTATTTACCTGGCCCAAAACTATGAGCATCGCAAAGTTATGGTTCCGATGCGCGACGGTTTAAAGCTTTATACAGAGATCTTTGTACCCAAAGATGCTTCTAAAGCAAAAAAGTATCCATTCCTGATGACACGGACACCCTACAATGCTACGCGTGTTCATGCTAAGCTGTACAATAATGCATCGTTTGCTAAAATGGCTCGGGAAGGGTTCATTTTTGTGGAACAGGATGTTCGTGGCCGCTGGCGCTCGGAGGGTGATTTTTCGCATGAACGGCCTCTGGTACAAAATGCAGATAAGAAAAAGCAAAAGCAGCCAGACGAAGCAACTGATACTTACGATGCCATTGAATGGTTATTGAAAAACGTGACAGGCAACAACGGCAATGTTGGTATCCATGGCGTTTCCTATCCCGGATTTTATAGTACCGCAGCGGCCATCAGCAATCATCCGGCCCTGAAGGCCGTTTCGCCTCAGGCTCCTGTGACTGACTGGTTTATTGGCGATGATGTGCATCACAACGGAGCCTTTTTCTGGATGGACTTTTTTGATTTTCTGCCCCGCTTTGATCAGGATGAGCCTGATAAGCCTGCTACTCGAACGTTTGGGGTAACAGACAGTAAGAATAGAGATAATTATGACTATTTTCTCAATACTGTCATAACTCCAAAACGCGCTAATACCGAATTTTTCAAAGACAGTATACCTTTTTGGAATGATATTCTGGCACACCCTGACTACGATTCCTACTGGAAAAGCCGCAATCCTTTATCACACGCAAACAAGCTGAAGCCTGCTATATTAACAGTAGGCGGCTGGTATGATGCCGAAGATTTGTATGGCGCGCTGGAAACCTATGAGCGAATAGAAAAGCAGAATCCCGCCGCAACAAACAAACTCGTGATGGGTCCATGGTGCCATGGGTGCTGGTGGTCCGAAGCTAAATCCCTGGGCGACATTAGTTTTGAAGAAGCTACCGGACAGTATTACCTCGATAGCCTGTTCCTGCCCTTTATGAACTTTCACCTGAAAGGCATGGGCAATGCAGCGAAATTAGCGGAAGCCACCATGTTCGAAACAGGAACCAACGAATGGCGTTCGTTTGCTGTTTGGCCACCACAGGCTGCTGAAAGCAGAAACTTGTACCTGCTGCCGAACGGTAAAATTGGGTTTACGGCACCTACTGAAAACAATTCGTTTAGCGAATATATTTCCGACCCGGACCATCCCGTGCCGTACCAGGGGCAGATCCACCGGAAGCGTTCTCGTGAATATATGCTCGACGATCAGCGCTTTGCCTCCCGCAGGCCAGATGTTCTCACTTATACTTCCGACCCTCTACCCGAAGATTTAACCTTAGCCGGCCCGGTTATAGCCGATTTGGTGGCCAGCATCAGCACCACAGATGCCGATTTTGTTGTAAAACTTATCGATGTGTACCCGGAAGATACACCTGATTCCATAGCAGCAGAAGAAAGCAAGGTAGTGATGGGGGGATATCAGCAGCTGGTTCGCGCCGAAATTTTGCGAGGCCGTTATCGCAATAGTTTTGAGAAACCGGAAGCTTTCAGCCCCAATGAGCCAACTCCCGTTAAATTTGAGGTACCCGATTTGCTGCACACTTTCAAGAAGGGCCATAAATTAATGATCCAGATTCAAAGCTCATGGTTCCCGCTGGCAGACCGTAACCCTCAGCAATTCATTAACATTTACGAAGCAAATCCGGAAGATTATATTAAATCTGCCATACGTATTTACCATGACACGCAACGGCCTTCACATATACAGGTAAAAGTACTGCCAAAGCAAGGCCAGTAGTAAGAGGGTTTGTTTAAGGCTCCCCATTCTCTTGCTGGTATTTAAGCTTTAAAAAGATTGTCCCCCTTTCTTAGGATAAAGAAAGGGGGACATTTTGTTTCCTCACGTTTAGCAAGCTATTCATGCAAAAACACGATTTGAAAATAACAC
>JASLAE010000409.1 GCA_030147305.1 Cesiribacter sp. | reverse complement strand
CAAGAGGTTAAGAGACTGACCGACAGCAACATGGCTGTTAAGCATAGAGAATACAACTGTTTCATAACAAATGGATTAGGTACATTATCTGCAACACTGCCATAACCAAAATGTTAAAACATTGTTATGATTCCAGTAGATGCAGAAAGTCTGATGAATGGGCTTTTGATATTGTTATACTTTTCAGATGAAATCGTTTAAGTTTTTGATTATTGTCGGGCTGTTCATGCTGGCTACTGACGTGCTGTATGGCCAGGGGAATGACGTAGCCCACACGGCTGAACCCAATGTAAGAGTGTTGGACGAAGCCTTTGAGATGCCTCAGTTTGGGCGCACCCGTCGCATATGGGTATACCTGCCCCCGGACTACGATACCACAACTACGCGTTATCCGGTGATTTACATGCACGATGGCCAAAATCTATTTGATAAGGCTACCTCCTCCACAAGTTATGAGTGGCATGTGGATGAAGCTTTAAACCGATTTTTTACTGAAGATGAGCAGGTGGGAGTGATCGTTATTGGAATAGAGCACGACCAGGCTTATCGAAACGAAGAATACGCTCCCTGGGTGCATCCTGATCATGGAGGCGGGAAGGGCGAAGATTACGCCAGATTCTTGGTAGAGTCCCTTAAGCCATATGTAGATCAGCATTATCGTACAAAACCACAAAGGGAATTTACCGGCATTGCTGGCAGTTCCCTGGGCGGCATCATTTCTATCTATACCGGGCTGGAATATCCCGAAACCTTTGGCATGATTGGAGCAATTTCGCCTGTGGTGTGGTTTAATCCTGAAATACTGGACTATGTTGCCAGCAAAACCTACAGCCAGGACATTCGTGTTTATTTTGTGACCAGTGAACTGGAGGGGCCTTCTGTTATTGGCGGCATCAATACCATGTACGATGCCTTACTGGAGCAGGGGCATTCTCCTGATAACATAAAGAAAGTCCTTACAGCACAAGGCGATCATAACGAGATATACTTTAGCAATCGCTTCCCGGATATGTACCAGTGGTTGTATCAGCCAGCACAAAGAACAGCAGACCCGGAAGATCCAGAGGACCCCGAAGATCCTGAGGATCCGGAAGACCCGGAAGACCCGGAAGTGCCAGAGGAACCAACAGGTTTGGAGGAGGTAGATGCAGAAGCTGCGGGCATAAAAGTATATCCAAACCCATCCAGGGGCGAGTTTCAGGTGGTGTTGCCAGAGAGCTGGAAAGGAGAGGCACAGGCCTATATTACAGACCTTCAGGGTAAAATGCTGAGCCCGCAGGAACCATTGCCTGCCGACCTGCTGATTTCAATTAAAACGCTTCCCCAGGGTATGTACCTCTTGGTAATTTCTACCCAGGAACAAAGGGCAGTACTTAGGGTAGTGAAGGAGTAGACTAAGCGTTATTGCAGAGCAGCTGGTCCAAATCCTTTACGGATTGCAAAAAAAGTTATGCTCTTTTTTCTTCTGTGAGAATAGTTATTTTTCGGCTCAAGGTTTTATGTACCGGGCATTTATCGGCTATTTCCATGAGCCGTTTCCGTTGTTCATCGTCCAGCGGCCCGATGAGCTCTATTTCCCGGCTGATTTTGTCGAGCATATTATCGCTTTTGTCACAGACCTGGCAATCCTCGCCATATTCCCTGTCGTGTTTCAGGTGTACAATGGCTTCCTGCAGCGGCCATCCCTTGCGGTCGGCATACATGCGCAGCGTCATGCTGGTGCAGGCGCCCAGGGATGCATTGAGCAGATCATATGGGTTAGGGCCCAGATCTAATCCACCCACCTTTAGTGGTTCGTCGGCTAATAAACCATGTTCTCCAGCACGAATTTCTGTGGTAAAGCTACCCTGTAGGGTACGGGTTACTACTTCCATATGTGTGCGTAAAGTGTCTGGCGGCAGGGTAATGTAACGCTCTGCCCAGGTGGCAATAAGATTCCCTACATAAAGAGAATCTGCCGCTTTGTTCAGAAAATGATCTGCACCATCCAGTGTTACAAAACTTTTGGGATGACGCGCTGCCGCATAAAGCGAGGCGGCGCTGTCTACAGAAATTTCTTTATCCTGGGGGCTGTGTAAAAGCAGCAGTGCCTTGTTGAGCTGATGGAGGCTGGCCCTCACATGTGGTTCACTCAAAATATCCAGCATGTCTAGTTCCAGGGGTATTTCGAAGCCAGTATGGTAAGTAATCGTGGCATATTCCTGGTCATCAAGATCTTCGTCCAGAATAGCATGCAGGGCTTGTGAAGATACGGGCGCTGCAATGGTGGCAATTGCTTTTACAGAGGGCCATTGAGTTGCATCTGCCAGCATTGCTGTGGCAGCCACTGAATGTCCTATTAGCAAGACAGGGGCCTGATGCTGGGCCGCTAAAAAGCGATAAGCTTCCTGCAATGTCTCCGGAGGCAACCCCTCCGGATATCCTGAAAGTGAAAGGCGCAGCACCTGATACCTTTTTTGGGTAAGGGCCAGGCTAATGTGGTGCTCTGCCGGTGAATTTGGTGGAAAGCAGTGTACCAGCAGCGCACAGGCAGCCGGATAGCCACCAGCAGGCAGATCCAGCCACACCTGAAATCCCTGGCCCTGTGACGTAGTGAGTGAGAATTGCTGCGTTTTCATATTAATTTTGTGATCGGTAGCCTTAGTATAAGCTAATGCTATAAATTAAGGTTTTCAAAGGCTTATGAACAATTTTGGTAAGTATATGCCGCCTTTCTCCTTTTATCTGTTGGTGGTTTTCTGTGCCTGCTGGCTTTCTGCCTGTGCTGCTGCACCGAAAAATCAGCTTACCTTAACGCTCATAACCACACCCCTGGCTACGCCGGCAGATGATAGTATATACCTGGCAGGTTCATTTAATAACTGGAATCCTGCCGATCCGGCTTATAAAATGCAAAAAATAGCAGCTGGACAGTATCAGTACATATTTCCCATACAGGGGGGTATTGCAGCATATAAATTTACCCGAGGCAGCTGGCAGACAGTAGAAACAGATTCAGCAGGCAATGAGGTGGAAAACAGAAGTATTAACCTACAGGCAGCAACAGATATTGTAGTTGCAGTAGCTGGCTGGAAGGATCAGCTTCTGCCCGAAAGTAAGAAAGAAAGCACTGCAACGGCCAATGTACTGATCCTGGATTCTGCCTTTGCAATGCCACAGCTTAACCGTTCCCGCCGTATCTGGTTGTACCTGCCTCCTGATTATGGTACAAGCACCCAGCGTTATCCTGTCCTCTACATGCACGATGGACAAAACCTTTTCGATGCTGCCACTTCTTTCTCTGGTGAATGGGGGGTAGACGAAGCCCTTAACCTGCTCATCGGGCAGGGACAGCCTGCAGCCATAGTGGTGGGGATTGACAATGGTGATGACAAGCGCATTGCAGAATATAGCCCCTGGGAAAATAAAGAATATGGTGGGGGAGAGGGCGCTGCTTATATTTCTTTTATAGTAGAAACCCTTAAGCCATTCATCGATAGCCGGTACAGGACTATGCCTGATCAGGCTCACACTAGCTTAGCGGGCAGTTCATTGGGGGCACTTATTAGCTTATATGGAGCCCTTGAGTATCCAAATGTATTTGGCAGGATCGGACTATTCTCCCCTGCCTTTTGGTTTAATCCCCAGATTTTTGATCATACTGCACATAAGATTTCACCTGCCGCAGGGCAGCGCTTCTATTTTATTGCAAGCCAGCAGGAGAGTGAATCAATGGTTCCGGATATGCAGCAGGTTAAGGAACTGATGCAGCAGCAGGGTGTAAAAGCAGAAAACATTTCTTACCAATATTCTGAAGATGGCGCCCATAGCGAATGGTACTGGCAACGGGAATTCCCGAAAGCTTATCGCTGGCTACTGAAGTAGCAGGGGTGCCTGAGGGGAAGGCTGCCCATCCTCACACATCAAGTGACCTACTGAATATTTTGCTGCCGCTGGAATGGTAATGCCCGTACACATTAGATTGATGCCCCTGGCCCTCGCAGAGTACAGGCTTTCAGCCTTAAATTACAAAGCCGTTTTTTACTGCAAACTACCAGCCGAGTAAATTACCATGTTGTAACTACAGTTCAGAAGGGTGTTGCCCTACTAATAATAAAGAATTAAGGCTTTTTTGCTATTAGGCTGTAGAACTGCTCTGCATGTGTGTAACTTGCAGGAATAAATCCGTAAAAGTACACATGCAGAGCAGTTCTTTTAAAACCGGTGTACTCCTGGTTAATCTGGGAACGCCAGACAGTACAGCAGTACCCGATGTGCGTCGCTACCTGCGGGAGTTCCTAATGGATGGACGTGTCATAGATATACCTTATCCCCAGCGTTTTGCGCTTGTAAATGGCATAATTGCCCCTTTCCGCGCACCAAAGTCCGCCCATGAGTATGTAAAATTATGGGATCGTGAAAAAGGCTCGCCTTTAAAATATTATGGATATAATCTGCGTGATCTGCTGCAGCAGGCCCTTGGCCAAAATTATGTGGTAGAACTGGCCATGCGTTATCAGCAACCTTCTATTCAGGAGGCCCTGAAAAAGCTGCAGGCATGTGGTCTGCAGGAGATCATTGTTATTTCGCTTTTCCCCCAATATGCTTCTGCTACAACCGGCTCTGTTATCGATAGGGTGATGGAATTGGTGCGTACCTGGCAGATCATTCCGAATATTCAGTTCGTAAGTCGGTTTGTGGAGGATGACCTTTACCTGCAGGCCCTTGTAGCGCGCGCAAAGCCCTATTTGCAGAAAGAACAGTGGGATCACTATCTTTTTAGCTACCACGGCGTACCGGAACGACAGATCTACAAAGGATCATGCGGTGATTATTGCAAGATCAACAGTATTTGCTGTGCTACTTATACCGCACAGAACCAATATTGTTACAGAGCCCAATGTTATCTTAATTCTCGCCTGCTGGCAGAACGTTTTGGCCTCGGTGAAGGCCAGTATTCTACCTGCTTTCAAAGTCGGCTGGGCAAAGATCCATGGATACAACCCTATGCCGATGATGTTATTAAGGAACTGCCACAGCAGGGCAAGAAAAAAGTGCTCGTTTTTAGCCCGGCCTTTGTTGCCGATTGCCTGGAAACTACTGTAGAGGTTGGCGAAACCTTTAAAGAAGCATTTCTGGAAGCTGGCGGCGAGCGGTGGGAGCTGGTAGAGAGCCTTAATGATTCACCCCTATGGGTAGAATGTTTGCGGCAGCTGGTGCTTAAACGTAGTGTTAGCCTTAAAGCCATTGGGTAAAAGCTGCTTAACCGCTAAGGCAGAGTAGACATTTATGCAAATGATTGAATGGCCAGGACTACTTTCCATGGCTGAGTAATTGTTGGTTACATTACCATAGCATCAGCTAAAGCTGATATAAATCATTTGTTGATCTAAACATCTTTCAGAACTTTGGGTAAATAACTTAACAGGCTGAATTTTTTGTGTGCCCGATGCTGTTAGGAAGGGGACATCTAAAAGAAAGTTTTGTGCGGGTATAGAAATTCCCTATTTGGGTATAGAATATTTTGTCACAAACTGCCTTGCTTAGTTGTTATATTTGACGAAGAAAATTGAATAAGACACTGAAAATGAGTACATCTGATACCGCTTTACATCAGACAAAAAGGAAGATCAGCAGCGAAATAGGCTTTCTGGTGGTGCATTTACTACCTCTGGCAGCAATTTTTACTGGTGCAACCCTATTCGACTGGTTAGTATGTGCTTTCCTGTATGTGTTCCGGATGTTCTGGATTACAGGTGGCTATCACCGCTATTTCTCTCATAAATCATATAAAACCTCACGCTGGTTTCAGTTTGTAATTGCCTTTATGGCCCAGACCAGTGCTCAGAAGGGTGCGTTGTGGTGGGCATCACATCACCGGGTACACCATCGCCACAGCGATCAGCCGGAAGATCCGCATTCCATGAAGCTGTATGGCTTCTGGCATTCGCATGTAGGCTGGATTGTAAGTGCAGACCATAAAGAGACTAACTATAAGGTAATTGCCGACTATGCCAAATACCCGGAGCTGGTATGGCTGAACAAGCACTACCTGGTGCCGCCTACCTTGCTGGCCATTGCAGTTACCATTCTGGGTGCTTATGTCAACGGCAACGGCATTATGGATATGTTTACCTCAGCGGGTTTGTCTACGCTCTTTATAGGCTTTTTCCTAAGCACCGTAATCCTGTACCATGGTACATTCTCCATTAACTCAATCATGCACAAATTCGGCAACCAGCGGTATGAGTCTGGCGATGAGTCCAAAAACAGCTTGTGGCTTGCGTTACTTACCCTGGGAGAAGGCTGGCACAACAACCACCATTATTATGAAGTAGCTGCTCGTCAGGGTTTCTTCTGGTGGGAAATTGACCTTACCTATTATGGTTTGAAAATGTTAAGCTGGATGGGCCTGATCTGGGACCTGCGCGGTGTGCCAAACCATATCAAATATTCCAGGAACAAGGAGGAAGCCAGACAGCTGGCCAAGCTGGCCAAAGAAAAAGAAAAGAATAAAGAACTGGAAGTAGAAGTTGTCTGAGCAACTGGCAATAGCGTACAGAAGGGGAAGTGAAAGCTTCCCTTTTTTTATTGATTGTCTTCGACTTATTTATTCTTTCTTATATCTCTTTGTGGAAACAAAAAGGAGCCTTCACAGGGCTCCTTTTTGTTTTTGTATTTCTTCCTGTAATTAGCTTAGAAAGCTGTAATTGGTAAGGTCTATGATCACGGCACCCTCCTGTTCCTGGAAGAAACGCAAAATAATCTCGTAGGGGACGGAAGCATGATACTGGGTGCCATCCTGTAAGGTGATGTGGCATTCATCTTCACCATGTTCGCACTTCTCTACTGCCTGAATAAAATTCACATCAATCAGTACTGGCTGCAGGGTTGTTGGCGGCTTAATATTGTTCTCTTCGTAAAAGTCAGGAGAGTGCTCTTCAAAGTTTGGTGCAGAGCACATCACTTGTATCAGGTGTCGGGGTTGCGCTGAAGACGGTTGTTTTCCGTTTTTGATTATTGCCATGGAGTAGACGCTTGAGATTTTTAAGTTTAGAATGGGTATGGAGAGAAACGCTTATGCTTCTACGCCATACAATTCAGCAAGTTTTTCAACAGTATAGTCAATTTCCTGCTGTGTGTTGTATTTACTAAAAGAGAATCTAACGGCCCCACGGTTAGGGTCGCATTTAATCGCTTGCAGTACATGCGAGCCTATAGAAGAACCGCTGCTGCAGGCACTTCCTCCAGAGGCAGAAATACCGCTAATATCTAGGTTGAAGAGCAGCATGTCGTTGTCATCCGTTGGGGGCAGGCTTACGTTCAGGACAGTGTAGAGGCTGTTTTCCAGATTAGCACTTTTGCCATTGAAACCCGCACCGGGAATACTCTCCTGCAGACGCTTGATCATGTGGCCCTTTAACGCCATGATGTGCTGCCGGTGTGCCTCCATATCTCTGTAGGCAATTTCCAGCGCCTTGGCAATGCCAATGATGCCTGCTACATTTTCGGTGCCACCCCGCATATTGCGTTCCTGGGCGCCACCATGCAAGAGCGGATGTATCTTATGCTCCGGATTAATATATAAAAATCCAACGCCTTTCGGCCCGTGAAACTTATGCGCAGAACCCACCAGATGATGCAATTTCAGTTTATTCAGGTCATGTGCATAATGGCCCATGGTCTGTACAGTATCTGAATGAAAAAATGCCTTATGCTCCTGGCAGAGCAGACTTACCTGCTCAAGGTTCAGCAGGTTGGCAATTTCGTTGTTCCCATGCATAAGTGACACCAGACAGCCAGGGTGTTGGGAGAGCACTTGCTCGAGCTCCTTCAGGTTGGGTTGTCCTTGGGTGTCTACCTCCAGCAGGTGCAAGGTTATTTGCCCTTGCTTTTGCATGTGCTGCAGTGTGTGTAGCACTGCATGATGTTCCGTTGGAGAAGAGATTACATGCCTGATGCCGGCACTTTCTATGGTGCAGCGCAGTGCCATATTATCGGCTTCTGTACCACCGGACGTAAAGAAGATCTCTGCAGGGGCTGCATTGAGTAAATCGGCTACTTTTCGGCGTGCTTTTTCAATGGCAGCGCGTACTTCGCGGCCATGGCTGTGGATAGAAGAGGGATTGCCCCAGTAATTAAGCAAGTACGGCTGCATTGCCTCAAATACCTCCGGGTCCAGTGGAGTTGTGGCAGCATTATCCAGGTATACCCTCATGCCTTATTTTACTACTTTGGTGGAAATTATTTCCTTAATATCGGAAATAATCTTCTTAGATAAATGCTCGGCCGTTGCCTGCGAAGCAGATTCTGAATAAATACGAATAATGGGTTCGGTATTTGATTTACGCAGGTGTACCCATTCATTTTCGAAATCTATTTTAACACCGTCAATGGTATTGATTTCATGTTTGGCATAACGCTGTTGTATCTCCAGCAATATGCGATCTACATCTATTGAAGGGGTCAGTTCAATTTTGTTTTTAGAGATGTGGTAATTGGGGTATTTGTTGCGCAGCATGGCTGCGGATTTCCCCCATTTTGCCAGGTGGCTCAGGAAGAGGGCAATACCTACCAGGGCGTCGCGGCCATAGTGCAGCTCTGGAAAAATAATACCGCCATTGCCTTCGCCACCAATAACGGCATTGGTTGCTTTCATTTTTTCCACCACGTTTACCTCGCCAACGGCGGCGGCCTTATAGCTACCCCCCCATTTTTCGGTAACATCGCGCAGGGCGCGTGAAGAGGAAAGGTTAGAAACCGTATTACCACCTCCCTGCTGCTGCAGTACATAGTCTGCAACGGCTACCAGGGTATATTCCTCGCCAAAAGGCTCTCCGTTATCACTGATCAGTGCCAGGCGGTCTACATCTGGATCTACCACAATGCCTAAATGATAACGGCCGTTTGTCATCTCACGGCAGATATCGGTCAGGTGTTCTGGCAGGGGTTCCGGGTTGTGCGGAAACTGACCATTTGGCTCGCAGAACATTTCTTTTACCTGACTTACGCCCAGCGCTTTCAGCAGTTTGGGTACTGCTATGCCACCACTGGAATTAACAGCATCTACAACAATGGAGAAGTTTTTACTCCTGATGGCTTCCACATCTACCAGCGGCAGCGCCAGAATCTGTCTGATGTGTTCATCGAGGTAGTAAGTTTCTTTCTCTTCGTAATCACCCAGTTTTTTTACGTCTGCAAAAGTAAAGCTCTTTTGTTCGGCAAGGCGCAACACTTCTTCACCATCCTTACCAGAAATAAACTCTCCCTGGCTGTTAAGCAGCTTAAGGGCATTCCACTGTACCGGATTATGGGAAGCTGTTAAGATAATACCACCCCCGGCCTGCTCAGCAGTTACCGCCAGCTCTACGGTAGGCGTAGTTGACAAGCCTAGATCTACCACATGTATGCCCAGGCCCTGCAGGGTAGCAGCTACCAGTTTAGAGACCATTTCACCAGAAGGGCGGGCATCGCGACCAATGACTATTTTGTTGTTACCAGTTTTATCCTTCACCCAGCTGCCAAAAGCTGCAGCAAAAAGTACAGTATCTATAGGCGTAAGGGCTTCGCCAACCTGGCCGCCAATAGTTCCTCGAATACCCGAAATTGATTTTATAAGTGCCACGTAGAAATGTTTAAACGTAATGGTCAAAGGGAGTGCAAAGGTACAAGAAATCTTGTCGGCACAGTACCTGAAAAGTAACCTTTATTGATATGATATTACAGAAAGTTGAAAAAATGATAGTATAGAGAAACAATGGTTAGAAGCGCGCCAGGACTTTTTCTACCTCGTTTTGGTTATCTTCTGGCTTGCCACATTCGCCTTCTCCCACTTTTTTACCGCAATAACCGCAGGTTGCACCTTCTTTATTCAAAAAAGGGCTCTGAGAGGCACAAGTACCTTTAAATTTACCATCCTTCAAAAAGATCAGTCGCACAGACATCAAAATGAAAAAAAGTGCCACTAATCCAATTCCTAACAACAAAGTAGCCATAGTCCTGATATTTAATACAAATTTACGTTCTTTAGAGTGAAAACGAATGTTTTTGCAGCAAAGTTTCTAAGCCTATGCCCCTTATTACACCACCCGAAGATTACCGCCGTCAGGACAAATTAAAGGCCTTCGACAGGCTGCTAACCATCATGGACGAATTGCGCCTGAACTGCCCCTGGGATAAGAAGCAAACGCTGGAAAGCCTTCGGCATCTTACTATTGAAGAAACCTTTGAGCTCTCGGATGCCATTATAGAACGCGACTTGCAGGAGATCCGAAAGGAGCTTGGTGACCTTATGCTGCACCTGGTTTTTTATGCACGCATAGGATCGGAAGAAGGCGCTTTTGATATAGCCGATGTTCTGGAAGGTGTGTGCGAGAAGCTCATTCACCGCCATCCGCATATTTATGGTGATGTGGAAGCGCATGATGAAGAAACCGTAAAGGCTAACTGGGAAAAAATAAAGCTGAAGGAAAAAGGTGTCACAGATGCCCCCAAGTCTGTGCTGGGTGGTGTGCCGCGCTCATTACCAGCCCTGGTTAAAGCCATGCGTATTCAGGAAAAAGCCCGTGGCGTTGGCTTTGACTGGGAACATAAAGAGCAGGTCTGGGAAAAGGTAGAGGAAGAGATGCAGGAGTTTAAGGACGAGTTCAATGCAGCCGAAGATCAACCCATAGACCAGGAAAAAGCACAGTCGGAGTTTGGTGATCTGCTCTTTTCGCTCATCAACTACGCCCGTTTTGCAGGCATTAATCCCGAAGAAGCGCTGGAGCGCACCAACAAGAAATTTATACGTCGGTTTCAGTACCTGGAGCAGGCCGCTGCCAAAGCCGGCAAAAATCTTTCTGACATGACGTTGGCAGAGATGGATGTATACTGGAATGAAGCTAAAAAGCTGGGCTAAAAGTGAGTGTTGTAATGGGTCAGCAAGGCAGCCAATAACATAGGACTTTAATAGCCAGAGCTTTAAGATAGGTTCAATTCAGATTATTGTGATTACGATACAGCATTAAGATTCAGTAACCCGGATAATGGGTTCTTGCCCTCCAGTGTACCCCAGGTCTGAACTGGACGAAAACGGGCAAACATTTCTTCGCTGTACCAGTCCCGCTGCCGGGTTCTGGCAATCACCTGCTTGTGCTCCTGCATGTGGTAGGCAAAATCATCTACACTCTGCTGATCCTTCCAGAGGCTAAAAGTTGCCTGTTGCACAATGGGTAATTCACCAATACCGGTTTTAATCAGCAGACCGGGCGCGTGATCGGTTGCCCTGCTCACTTTAGGCACGTGACGCAGGAAATCTACTATTTTGCTGGGTCTGATAGTTGCCCTTGTGAGCACTACCACGGGTTCTTTTCGCTGCAGGGGCTCAGCATGAGGGGTGAAAGGATTATTGCCACTCCAGAGACCCTTGGAAGCCACAGGCTGCATCAGGATAGTCCAAACCTCCTGGCTACGCTGCCGCAGTGCCTGTGCCAGTGGAGAGATGTTGTGAAAATTTCTGGCATCTTCTGCATGCTGCCAGCAGGTTAATAAGGCATACTGATGCCAGTTGGGTAGTAGAAAGCCACGGCCGCCTCCTGTTCCGAGCATCAGTCCAAAAGGCATGCGTTCACTTACGGGCAGTTGGCGGCTGGCTCGGCCCATGGTTTTAAATGCCCAAAAAGCACTGCCAGCTTTAAGCTGAAAAAGCGAGAAGAGTACCCAGGGCGGTGAGAGGGTAAAAGCCGAATGAAGATTAAGATTCATGTCATAACATTTAACTATTTGGATGTAAGACAAGTTTTGTGAATATAGCACGTTTTTTGCTCTATATTCGTTGACAACGATATAGTGCCAATACATAAAATTAAAGATATGAAGCGACTGCTTGTGCTGTTTATGCTGTTCCTAACCGCTGGTTTTAGTGTGGAGGCGCAGATTAATCGGGACCTGTGGTTTAAGGGCGTAGTAGAATTAGAAGGCGGTGTGCTTCTGGAAGGAGACCTAAGCTATTATTCTGATTTTAAGAATGCTCTTCTACAGATTAGAACCGAAGGCAAGACCCTCTCTTATGATGCAAATAAGGTAGTGTCTTTTAGATTTTATGATGAAGAGCTGGGCGTTACCCGAAGATTTTATTCTTTGCCCTACCAACCCAAAGGCAATGGGTACCAGGTAATGCTGTTCTTTGAGGCCCTGCTGGAGGGAAGCCATCTTTCTGCCTTAAGCAAAACTGAGTTCAGGACTGAAACGCGGCAGCCTTATGCCAGCCCCTACACCTACCGGGGATACTATATTCCCACCTGGTACCAGCGAAGCGCTATGAGATCTTATTCTGTGATTGTACCGTATGAAACTATCTACCTTGTAACACCTAATACAGACATAGAAGCTTATAATATGCCTACGTCACTGGCAGGCCAGGATGTAAGGTTTAGGAAGCCTGAACCCGAGATGCTTATGGAGCTCATGCGGGATAAAAGGACCCAGATCACAAGCTTTATGGATCAGAACAAGCTGGACCTGCGCAAGCGGCAAGATATGCTTCAGGTTATTCAGTATTATAACCAGCTAAAAGAGCAGACTCCCTGATTAGCAGTGGCAGGGAGCAGATTATAAAAACAAAAGCGGAGGTTCTTTAGGAGCCTCCGCTTTTTTTGGTCTTTATCTGGTTCTTTTTTATTCTGTCCAGCTCATGGGGTAGTTTTCATCAACATAGGCCATAGCCTCTTCGGTAAGATAGAGCGGACGGAAAGTATCAATCATAACGGCGTATTCGTGGGTTTCCTTCTTGCCTATACTTTTCTCTGCCGTGCCGGGATGAGGCCCATGAGGCAGACCACCAGGATGCAGTGTAAAAGAGCCTCTGTCTATGCCCTTGCGGCTCATAAATTCACCCTCGGCGTAAAACAACACTTCATCAGAATCGATGTTGGAGTGGTTGTACGGCGCTGGTATCGATAGCGGATGGTAATCGAACAGCCGAGGCACAAAAGAACAGATCACAAAGCCTTCTGTCTGAAAGGTCTGATGCACCGGCGGGGGCTGGTGTATGCGCCCGGTGATCGGTTCAAAATCATAGATTGAAAAAGCATAGGGGTAGAGGTACCCATCCCAACCCACCAGGTCCATGGGGCTATGCTCATAATGGTATTGATGCAGAAAATCGCCTTTCTTGATCTTTACCACATAATCACCTTTTTCGGTCTGAGTTAAAAGTTCGTGTGGCGGCCGTATGTCTCTTTCGCTAAAAGGGCTGTGCTCCTGTAGCTGTCCCAGTGCATTGCGGTAGCGGGTGGGCGTTTCTATAGGGCTGGCAGCTTCTACCACCAGCAGCCGAATCATTTCAGCACTGTTATCGAACTCGAATTTATAGATGGTGGTCCGGGGGATTACTACATAATCACCCTTGCGCACTTCCAGTATGCCAAACTGGGAGAGCAGGCGTCCGCCACCATCATGGATATAAATAACCTCGTCTGCTTCTGCGTTCTTGTAGAAGTAGTCCATCTGGCTGCCGGCCGGCAGGTTGCAAATGCCAATGACTACATCCCTGTTTTTAAGTAAATTGCGGCGCCCCTGCAGAAAGTCATTACCCGTGAGCCCTTCGCCAGCAGTCTTCAGGTGGGTTTGCAACAGCGGGTAGTCTTCTTTTATCTTGGTGCCAAATGGTTGTGGCTTACCCACCTGCTTTACCCGGGTTGGGGGGTAGGTATGATACAGGTTAGAGTAAATACCAGAAAACCCTCTGGAACTCACCAGCTCTTCTGCATACAAACTTCCGTCTGGCTGCCTGAACTGTATGTGCCGCTTGGGCGGAATATTTCCTCTTCTGCAATAAAACATTACTATTTAGTCGTTACTGGCTAGCTCTGCGGCCTCGTCGAAGCGCTCAAGTGCCTGCTGAAAAATCTTACTGGTCTGGTTGTAAATTGGATAATATCCATTATTATTCCAAATATTACGGGCTATAATGGCCTTTACATGGTTCCTCAGCAACTCTTTAGAGCGTTTGAACCCTTTTTCATCAAAAGCAACACCTTCCCGTTCGCCCAGCTTTACCATTTGCCTAAGCATGTCGTCACTTACTTTAAAGTGGGTATAAAACTCTTTATATCCCATCTTCTTCAGCTTGTTGTGGTTATCTTCTGTATAATTGAGGGTATACTCATTCACTGTATTGTTCAGGAAGAGCTGGGTCATGTAGTTGCTGTTCTGCGTAGTGTCCAGCGGCACAAAGATATCGGGCATGATGCCTCCGCCACCATATACGATACGTCCCTTGCGGGTCTCGTAGCGCAGGGTATCAATAAACTGAATGCTGTCCGCACTAAAATATTCACCATGGGCATAACGATCCTGTAACTCGGTGCCATAAGCTTTGTCGGTGCCATAAGGTTTCTGAATGGAGCGGCCGCTTGGGGTAAAGTATCGGGAGATCGTCAGGCGCAGTTCTGACCCATCGTTCAGGTCAATAGGCATTTGCACCAGCCCTTTGCCAAAGCTGCGGCGGCCTACAATCAGCGCGCGGTCATTGTCCTGCAGGGCCCCGGCCACAATCTCAGAAGCAGAAGCGCTCCCTTCGTTGATGAGCACAATAACAGGCTGCTCCTCAAAGCGGCCGGTGCGCTGTGCTTTGGCCTGGGAATCGTAGCGGCTTTTCTTGCCGTCGGTGTACACAATCATCTTGTTGCCGCTAATGAACTCATCTGCCATGTTAATGGCTCTGTCCATATAGCCACCGGGATTATCCTGCAGATCAAGAATTAGCTTTTGCATGCCCTGATCCACCAGGGTATCCATGGCTTTGCGGAACTCGTTATAGGTGGTGGCAGAGAAGCGCGTTACTTTAATGTAACCCACCTGATCATTCACCATATAGCTGGCTGCTACTGAGTACTGTGGAATTTTGTCGCGAACAACCGTATAGGTTTGTACTTTATTTTTACCCCTGCGCACAACACCCAGTTCTACCTTGCTGCCCTTTGGACCACGCAGGAGATTAAACACATCTTTATTGGTAATTTTGGTGCCGGCAACGTTTTTGCCGTCAACCTTTACAATCCGGTCGTTAGCATTCAGGCCGGCTACTTCGGAGGGGCCTCCAACCAGCGGCGCTACCACTACAATGGTATCGCGAATCAGGTTAAATTCTATGCCGATGCCATCAAACTCGCCTTCCAGCTGCGCTTTAGACATTTGAAGATCTTCTTTCGGAATGTAAACCGAGTGAGGGTCTAATTTTTCCAGCATGCCGTTAATGGCATCTTCCACCAAGCCTTCGGTATCTACTTCATCTACATAATAGCGATCTATGTGCGTAACAATCTCCCTGAATTTCAGCAGGCTGTTAAAAGGATTGTTGCCACTGCCATTGTCTGTTATGGTAGCGCCCAGCACCAGGCCTACCGCTACCCCCATAAATACTAGAAAAGGTAGTTTGGCTGCAGATTTAGAATTTTTTTGCATGTGTTCTGGTCAATTACAATAGATCGGCAAAAGCATGAAAGGTGTAGGCAGTTACCTGTTAAGAATTTCCTACGCTGCTTTTTTAACAAAGGCCGAGGCAGGAACGTTTTCTTCTATACAAATTTTGCCGGGCAAATTTTCTATTTTGGAAGATAAGCTATTCGGTGCTTGTAAAAAAGCTTCTTTTACTTAAAAACATGCGCCAAAACTTGCTAGATTATTAACGAACACCGTAAGCTATTTTATACTACTTACAAAAGGGATTTTGTATATTTACTTCTTAAACCGATGGTCAGGTGAGCTACGACAAATCTAAGATCGCTGAATTAATAGAAAAGAACTACGTGTTCGCGTCGGTGCTATACTACTTTGGCATAGAATTTTACGACTATTCGGAGCATACCCTGGAGCAGGTATGCAGGCAGCGGGGCCTGCGCGTTGGGCAGGTAATCAGCAGCCTTGAAGATGCTACCCGGAAGCCGGAAGTTGTGCCCAACATGACCAATCTGCCGGTTGATATCATTATTGCTTACTTAAAGCATACCCATTACCTGTTTGTGAAGCATAAGCTTCCCTACATTGCACGCATGATACAGGAACTCAGACCTTCGGACCTGCTTCATTCGCCTGCTGCCGAAGACCTAAAGTTTATTTTCCCGCTGTATGTAGAAGATTTTATCAGGCATATTTATAAAGAAGAAGATACCCTGTTTTCTTATATTTTACAGCTGAATGCTGCTTCTCAGGGTAATTTTCATCCCGGTAAGCTTTTCTTCATGATGGAAAAAAATACCATTGAAGAGTTTGCCGTTGAACATGACTGCCACGACGACGAGATGCAGGGCATACGCACCCTCACCCATAATTATGCCGTTACAGCGGAAACCAGCCTTTTGCTAAAGGTAGTGTATGGTGAGCTGCAGGAATTCGAACAAAATCTTAAAACCCACGCCCACATCGAGGATGAAATCCTTTTTCCCAAAGCGCTGCTGCTGGAGAAGAATGTGAAGCAGAAATGGCGTGGCCTTATTACCCTGAATTAAACTCCTCCCATGGCACGTATTCTAGCCATTGATTATGGCGCCAAGCGGGTAGGCCTGGCAACTACTGACCCTATGCAAATTATTGCCACGCCCCTGGATACTGTGCACAGCAAAGATTTAATGGAGTACATTAAAAAGTACCTGCTGCAAGAGGAGGTAGAGGCCTTTGTTGTTGGCATGCCCAAACGGCTGGACAATACCGATACAAATGCAACAGCCGGGGCAAAGGGTTGTGTTACCCTTTTACGCAAGCATTTTCCACAGATTCCCGTACATTTGCATGACGAACGCTATACCTCGCGCATGGCCCAGCAGGCAATTTTAAGCGGTGGTGCCAAAAAGAAAGACCGGCAAAACAAAGAACTGGTCGATCGGGTAAGTGCGGCAATTATTTTACAATCATACCTGGAGAGTAAACAGATACGATGATTTATCCCATAGTAGTATATGGCGATCCGGTGCTGAAGAAACGTGCCGAAGACGTTGAAAAGGGTAGCCTGGATGTAAAGACACTGGCTGCCGATATGTATGAAACTATGTACGGCGCCAGCGGCGTTGGGCTGGCTGCTCCTCAGATTGGTAAAAGCATCCGCATGTTTGTGGTAGATGGTGAACCCATGGACGAGGAGCTGAAGGATTTCAAAAAGGTATTCATTAACCCGCAGATCCTTGAGGAAGAAGGCGAAGAATGGTCCTTTGAAGAAGGTTGCCTGAGTATACCCGGCATCAGGGCCGATGTGTTTCGCCCCGAAAAAATACGTGTTCAGTATTTTGATGAAGACTGGCAGGAGCATGATGAAGTTTTTGAAGGCCTGGCAGCACGCATTATTCAGCACGAATATGATCACATTGAAGGGGTACTGTTTACTGATTATCTAAGTCCTTTGAAAAAGCGCTTGTTAAAGAGCAAGCTTCAGAATATCAGCAAGGGGCAGGTACGCACCGACTATAGGATTCAAATACCCAAAAAATAAATTCAGCTGCAGAAGCCCTGACCTTCTGCTTTCGATAGCGCCAACACATGAATTTTCGTTTTCTTTTAGGAGGAGTCCTACTCATAGCTTCCTGCAGACCACAGCCTTCGGGCTCTTCTGCAGCCTCGCAAGCATCAGTGATTCCTCCGCAAGTGCAGGAACGCAGTATTCCCAACAGACCTAAACTGGTGGTTGGGGTAGTGGTAGACCAGATGCGACCAGAGTACCTGTACCGCTTCGCCGATGGTTTTACCGAGCGCGGTTTCAAACGCCTAATGCGCGAAGGTTTTGTCAACCACAATACCCATTATAATTATATCCCCACTTATACCGGGCCAGGCCATGCTTCTATCTATGCTGGTACTACACCTGCTACCCATGGCATTGTGGGCAATTACTGGTATAGCAGGCAGGAGCAGGCTTCTGTCTATTGTGTGAGCGATTCTACCGTGCAGACAGTAGGCAGCGAAAGTGGTAACGCCGCTTCGCCGCACCGGCTGCTGGTCACCAACCTGGCAGATGAATTAAAATTAGCCACCAACAGGCGGGCAAAGGTGGTGGGTGTAAGCATTAAGGACAGAAGCGCCGTGTTGCCTGTTGGGCATATTCCGGATGGCGCCTACTGGTATGACTGGAGCACAGGCCGTATCATTACCAGCACTTACTACAAGGAAAGCCTGCCCGAATGGGTTGAAAATTTTAACACTCGCAACCTATCCGATCATTACCTGGACAGCACCTGGAACCTGCTGTTGCCAGCGTCAGGCTACCAGAACAGCGGTCCTGACGACCAGCCTTATGAAATGATCTTCATCGGCAAAGACAAATCAACCTTTCCTTATGATCTAAAAGCGCTGAGAAAGCAAAACGAAAATTTCGATTTGCTCCCTTCCACGCCCTGGGGTAATACGCTGGTGACCGAACTGGCCCTGGCAGCGCTGGAAGGAGAGTCACTGGGCATGGATGAAACTGTAGACCTGCTGGCTGTAAGTTATTCTTCCCCTGACATCATTGGTCATGACTTTGGCCTGCGCTCGCGTGAGTTGCACGATATGTACCTGCGCCTGGACCGTGAAATTGCACGCTTGCTGGACTCGCTTGATCAGAAGGTAGGCAGTGGCAATTACCTGTTATTTCTTACTGCCGACCATGCGGCTGCCGATGTACCACAGTTTTTAATGGACGAACGCATTCCTGCAGGCTATTACTCTGAGGACAGTATAAAAGCAGGGTTAAATGAATATTTGCAACAGCACTTTAAGCAAAGTGACCTGGCAGAATATGTAACCAACGAGCAAGTATATCTGGACCATACCCGGATAGCAGCAGCTGGTCTGGCACTGGATGCCGTTCAGGAGGCGGTAATAAATTATATGAACCTGCAGCCATTCATTGTTAATGCCTTTACCGGCACGCAAATGCGGCAGCAGGACTATACCCATGGAATCAGGCACTTGTTGCAGATGGGTTTCTACAGGCCACGTTCCGGGGATGTGTTATACCTGCTAAATCCGGCCTGGATGCATCAAATGTCTTATGGTACCACCCATGGATCAGGCTATAATTATGATACCCATGTGCCATTGATGTGGTATGGCTGGCAGGTGGAGCCTGGCAACAGCTATAGCCACCAGACAATTACAGACATTGCCCCAACCATTTCACATATGCTGGGCATAGGACTCCCTAATGGCGCCACTGGCAAGCCAATAGAAGCCGTACTGGAATAAAACAGATTTTGACTGATACAAAAAGAGCCTGGCAGAAGTACCAGGCTCTTTTTATTTAATTTTTGTTAGGTCTATCATGAGTGAATGCGATAAGGACCTGTTCTGCTCTCAACAAGCTTCGCTGCAGCATCGCTTCGCATTAGGGCGTACTTGACCATTGAGCAATTTATGGGGCTCAGGCAGGTTTAGCTACTTTCTCTGCTGGATTGGGTAAGGGTGCATTTGGCCCTTGAGGCTTGTTGTTCACCATGTCCAGAAAGTTGTTCATTTCCTTCTTCACCACAGGCGCCAGGAAGTAGAGGCCAATCAAGTTTGGAAAGGCCATAGACAGGATCATGGCGTCAGAGAAATCAGTAACGGCAGCCAGATTCATGGCTGAACCAATGACTACAAATACGCAAAACAACAGTTTATAGACCAGTTCTGTCACCTTGCTGCGGCCAAACAGGTAGGTCCACGCCTTTAAACCGTAATACGACCAGGAGATCATGGTTGAAAAAGCAAAAAGCACCACAGCAACAGAAAGCACAATTGGAAACCAGTCTACTACCGTAGCAAATGAATTGGAGGTAAGTTCAATGCCATTACCATCGGCAGCGCTATAATCCCCGGTCACTACAATCACCAGGGCCGTCATGGTACACACAACAACCGTATCGATAAAAGGCTCAAGCGAGGCTACAAAACCTTCGGTAACGGGTATGCCGGTTTTAACAGTCGCATGGGCGATGGCAGCCGAGCCTACGCCGGCTTCATTAGAAAAAGCTGCCCTGCGAATACCCTGAATCAGCGCACCTACCACACCACCCGCCGCCGCCGTACCATTAAAGGCGCCATCGAAAATAGCAGCAATCGCGGTAGGGATGTTTCCAAAATTTACGCCCAGCACAATCAGGGCACCAATAATATACAAAGCACACATAAAGGGTACAATTTTCTCAGTAACCTTTACAATGCTGTTGATGCCGCCTACAATTACAATCGCCACCAAAAGGGCCATCGCCACGCCAAAGATCCAGTTGCTGCCGGCCAGAAAAGAAGTATTGATGCCAGGCATACTCATAAACTGCTGCGTTGCCTGGTTGATCTGGAACATATTGCCTCCGCCAAGCGAACCGCCAATACATAAAATAGAAAAAAGGATTGCCAGGCCTTTTCCCAAGCCTGCCATACCCCTTTCGGTAAATCCTTTTTTCAGGTAGTACATAGGACCACCATTCACGGTCCCATCTGCATCTATCTCGCGGTATTTAACAGCAAGGGTACACTCGGTGAACTTGGAAGACATGCCCAGGAAGCCGGCCAGGATCATCCAGAGTGTCGCACCGGGACCACCAATTGAAATGGCAATGGCCACGCCGGCAATATTGCCCAGGCCCACTGTACCGCTAAGGGCTGCGGAAAGGGCCTGAAAATGGGTTACCTGACCAGGATCTTCTGGTTTGGTGTAGGTGCCTTTTATAATTCTAAAGGCCTCACGGAAACCCCGAATATTGATAAATTTCAGGTACAGGGTAAAGAAGAGCGCGCCGGCCATCAGCCAGATCAGGATAAAAGGCATGGCAAAGTGTTCGCCCAACTGCACCGGATAAAAAATAAAATCTGAGATGGCCTGTGTGGCAGGCGCTACCGACTCATTTATTCGCTCGTCGATAGTCAGTTCCCGCGTTTCCTGTGCTCTTGCAGCGCCAGCAAAAAGGCATAGTGCCATAAGCAAGAGCAATCCATTTTTCTTCATGAGGCCGAAATTTTGTAAGGTAATAACGGCTAAAATAAAT
>JASLAE010000360.1 GCA_030147305.1 Cesiribacter sp. | reverse complement strand
CTGCTGCAGCAACCCAAGAGCAGCTCTGCCCTGATCTTTTACTGGGGCATCCGGAAGGCATTTCCCGTGCTTGATCTGCACAATATCTTTTTCAGCGATAATTATGAGGAAGAGTTCAGGCATATCTTCGAAAAGAAAACCATCTGGCACGACCCCACTGTCTACATCAACATTACCAGTAAATACGAAAAGGAGGATGCGCCGGCAGGTTGTGAGAACTGGTTTACCATGATTAATGTGCCCCACAACAGCGGACAGAACTGGGAGCAGCTGATTGCTACCGCACGCAGGAATATTCTGCAGAAGCTGAGCCGTTTATTAGGGACTGAGATTGAACTGCTCATTGAGCAGGAAGCTATTCTGGACCCACGGACCATTGAGAGCAAAACCTCATCTGCTTTTGGGGCGCTGTACGGCAACAGCAGTAACAGCCGTTACGCAGCCTTTCTACGACATGCCAACAAGAGCAGCTCCATTCAGGGGCTCTACTTCTGCGGCGGTAGTGTGCATCCCGGGGGCGGCATTCCCCTTTGCCTGCTTTCAGCGAAAATTACGGCGGATATGATGAAGATTTAATACCGTAAAATGAAACGCGCTAAACCCAAGATCATTCGTAAAGCCTGCTGCTCGTTCCTTACTCCTTTCCCAGCATTGCCCTGAAGCTTTCATTGCCCACGGGCAGACGCTTCAGGTTCTCAATTAACATAATAGCCCTGTCTATGCGGAGCTGGCTGCTTTTTACACCTGCCACGTAGTAGATTACATAACGCTGCTTACTTGGCGGCAGAAGCTTAAAACGCCGATTCCCCTCCTCATCCTGCCGCATCAGTTCGGTAAACTCCTCGGGCACTTCCATTCCCCATTCACTTTTATCTTCCTCCAGCCGAACCTGAACCTGATCACCCAACTGAAGCCCCCAGGCTTTCATGCGTTTGCTGCTAAGGGTAATGTAGCCCCGCCCCTGACCAAGCGCTACCAGCCCACACTGAAAGGGAGCTGCTCCATTTACCGAACAGATGAGCCTTATATTAAAGCCTGCGCCCAATTGCGCCACAACTTCCCCAGGCACTTCAAGGTAGTTGAGCCGTAACTTTTCCAGCCTATGGATGTGCGTATCAAAGGTTATGGAGGTAGCTGAAACGATCATAGTGTTAAAATAAGCATATCTTAAAAGCTAAAACAGCCTTTATTGCTGATTTGTAGCAAATAATCTGTTTCCTTACTACACTCGTCCGTTGCTGCGCGAGCAGCAGAGTTGCACCACTCATGGGGAGTCGAATCAACATAAAAAAAGCCAGCTGATGAAGCTGGCTTTGTGATTTTTTTATAAGGCTGTTTACTCAATTGAGGCAACAAGCTGCTCATGCATTACCGGCTCGTCGGGGATAAGCTGGCGGTAGCGTGCCTGGCGCTGCATGATATTCTTTACATAACGAACGGGTTCGCTGCCACGGCAATAGCCTAATTTTGCTGCTTCATCGTTATAGAACTCAGGGTCAGCTTTCTTCTCCAGGAAAAAGGCCACATGGTCTTCCCATAACTCAGGCTTTTTACCATATTTACGCGCTAGTCTGCGTGCATCCAGCACATGACCCTGGCCTACGTTGTATGAGGCCAGCACAAACTTTTTGCGTTCTTCCGGGTCGGGTATTTCATCTGCCCAGAATTTATCCAGCCACTGCAGGTAGTTAGCGCCAGCCATAATGTTCTGGCGGGGGTTTAGCGGATCCTCAGCACCAAATATTTCTGCAGTTTCTGGCATAAGCTGCATAAGGCCGGCAGCACCCATCCAGGATTCAGCCTCAGGATTAAACTTGCTTTCCTGGTAAACTACAGCTGCCAGCAGGCGCCAATCCCAGCCAATTTTAGCAGCTGCATCTTTAATGTCTTTGTCGTAAGGCGAGATCTGGCTACCGCTGATGCTGGAATAGTTGCTGCTGGCCAGCATCTTCATGTTGGTACGGTTTTTAAAATACTTGTTATAGATCACCGCATATTCAGAGCTTTTCCGGATTTCACTCAGCCAGCTATTCACAGATGCTAATAAGTCTGGTGAGTTCTTGCGGACGCCCCAGGCAATACGCTGCGGAAAGCTTATATAGGTGTTCACATCCAGGTTACCGTAATAAGCTGCATTCAGTTGGGCAACATTCTCGTCAGCTACTGTATATTCCAGCTCGCCATCTGCCACCATACGAATAAGGGCCTCTACTTCTGTGGCAGGATCTTCCTCCACTACCGCTATGTCGGCACCAATTTCATCAGATAGATTTCTCAGGCGGGCGGCGTGGGAAGAATTCTTCTTAACATGAACCTTCTTATGTGCAAGATTCAGCGGATTGCGGATAAGCTTTTTATCGATTGCATCCAGGGTCATGTTGCGCCAGGCTTTCGGTTTGCGCTGTACCAGTACCTGCCGCACTTCGTTATGGTGCTGCGTGAATGCTATTTTCTCCTGCCGATCTTTGGTAATGGTCAGGTTGTGGGCTATAATGTCGCCCTCACCCCGCTCTAGCATCTCGAATGCCTTATCGAGGCTGGTAGTAATGACAATCTCAAGATCTACACCCATCTTTTGGGCAAGGCGGGAGAGCAGGTCATATTCGTAGCCCATTGGCTGGCCCCGATAGATAAAATAGCTCGTGGAACTATTATCTACAATGGCTATCAGGCGGCCCCTCTTCTTAATCTCGGGCAAATCCAGCTCTACAACTTCTTTAGGTGCTTCTCCGGCAGCAAGATTACTGACCAATGAGATGGATAGCAAATCAGCATGCTGGGTATCCGAGTTAGTAGGCTTACAGGCGAACAGCAGTACCATTAGGCAGGCTGTCCAAAAAGAAGCTTTCCACTCAGTAAGCAGTACCAGTTTGTACAGTTTTTTTACATTCATAACGCTGTTTTTATGCCCCTACCCAAGCCCTAAAAAGCAGGTAAAAGCAGGTGAACAACAGAATATATTGGCAACATGCAAAAAAATGTTAAAATAACCAAAAAACTTACCTACTGTTAAGCTTTTCTTTCTGCATGTTTACTCAATTACCCGAACCAAAAAATCGTGAGTTCGAGCTTCAGCCGTTGCTAAAAAATCTTCCTATAATACGGTTAAGCTAAACTATGGGTTGTAAACACCTTTACCACCCCTGTACTCCGCCAGTTAGCGCTAATTCGAATAATATTATTTAGAGTACTGAAAAAGCACCTTATATATACACCGTTCATCTTTTTATTATATAGGAGAAAAAGAAAAATAATTTGTACTAATTCAGTTTAATCATCCTATAAATAAAAAAATCAGCTGGAGATAGAACGGCACAAACATCGTGCTAAGTATACTGAAGAATAAATCAAATTTCCTTAAATATGTTTGACGACTCTACTAAATCTTAGTCCGTGTACCAGCTAAACGAGTCTTATTTGTATTTGAATACTATTTCTGATTATGGCTGGGCCCCTGCGTAGAAAACTTTTGCTGTTGCACCAGAAAAAAAAAGCTTCAGGTAGTATCCAATGAATACTGCCTGAAGCCATAGGTTCAGAACTGAAATTGGGTTACAGCTCCAGGTTACCAGCAATAACCCTTAAAGCTACTTCGCTGATTTTTGCCTGATAGAGTGCATTACTATACCGAACGGTAGCATTCACGAAATTCAGCTGAGCATCTCTAACTTCCATGGTGGTGATACTGCCCAGGCGGTATTTTTCCATGGTTATATCAAGGTTTTGCCGTACAATGCGCTGGTTTTCCTGCTCTAGCCGTACCAGTGATAGATTGGTGAGGTAGGTTTGGTAGGTAGAAGCTAATTGTGCCTGAATGTTTTGATTGACCTGCTCAAGCTCCAACTCAGCGGAATTAATCATGATATTTGCATTCTGCTCGTTTCTCCGCTGGTTAAAACCATTGAATATGTTTACGGACGCTGTTACGCCATAGGTTAAGCCATTACCGGTCGTGAGGGTGGAAAAGCCCAGAGCAGCCCTGTTTCTGGAAAAGTTATAACCCGTACTCAGGTCAACGATGGGGTAACGGTCGGCCCTTACCTGCCTGTCTTCCAGTTCGGCAATGCGTCTGTTCAGGATGGCAGCCTGCATGGCCGGGTTTTGCTGGCCGGCCAGTCCAGATAGTTCGCCAAGCGATAATTGTTCATCAATGAGAATGCTGTCAGATACCTTAAAGCGGATGTTTACATCACGGGCCATAAGCTCATTCAGCATAATCTGGGTAGTACGGTAGACTTCCTGCTGGCGAAGCAAATTGGTGGTATCGGTGTTAAAGTCTACCTGGGCATTCAGAACTTCTAAGCGGGCAGCTTTACCAATCTCAAAGCGTGTCTGCGCCAATGCTACCCGAAAGCGGGATAGCGCCACAGCCGTATCGTAAGCCTGTAACTGGAGTTGCTGCTGCGCCAGGTCATAGTAGGTACTGATAACATCTCCAACGCGTGTTAAAACGGTTTGTTGAAGATTGGCTTCTCCCAGCTTTTGGAGCTCCTGGAGTTGATCATGGCGGGCAAACATCCTGAAGCCGTCAAAAACAGTCCAGTTCATGATTACGCCGTAGTTCAGGTTGGAGCCCCGGCCCCAGCTTACCTCATTCACCTGGCCGTCTGCACGGATCTGAGAGCTGTTCAGAATAGAATTATTGTTCGTTACAACCCCTCTAACAGACGGCAGAATTCCGGCATTTCCCAAACTCACATTGTTTTCGGCAATTTGGCTGTCATTGGCAGAAAGCAAAATATCGTAGTTACGCTCTAATGCTATTTTAACAGCCTCTTCTAAGGTTAAAAGCTCCTGTGCCTTTACCTCACCCACACTTAAGACAAGCAGGAGCAGGAAGAGACGCAGAAGGACTTTTTTACTTTTTATCATAAGATAATAGCAATCTAGATTAATGAGCAACGGCTTTTTCGTACTCTTCAATATGGTCGAACTCCGGTCGGTATTTTCGTTCTCTGGACCACATCGAGTAAATGGCCGGAATCACAAACAGGGT
>JASLAE010000345.1 GCA_030147305.1 Cesiribacter sp. | reverse complement strand
AGTCATCTGCAGCTCAGCCAATGGACCAGCAGTCTTAACTGGCATTATACTGGTCGCCGCTATACCGATGGTGCGGAGATGGTGGCAAACAGCTTACCTGCCTTTGACCTGCTCAATGCTTCATTGGGCAAAAATTTTACTTATCGCAGCCATGGCTTTCATGCAAGTCTGCAGGTGCAAAACCTGCTGAACAAGCAATATCAGAATTATGAACGCAGGGCTATGCCGGGCCGCAGCTTTTTATTAGTGCTCAACTATCAACTTAATTTATAAACCCATTTTATGAGAAAACTTTTTTTACCACTTGTATTGGTCCTCTCGGCCGGTTTTTTTGCCGGCTGTAGTGACGATGCCGCCGATCCTTCTGCAGTGCAGCCGGCGCAGGGCTTGCTGGTGGTCAATCAGGGGAATTTTGGTCAGGGCAATGGTTCCCTCTCTTATTTTTCATTTGCTTCCGGCACTGCAGAAACAGATGCATATGCACAAGCTAATGGTCAAGCCATTGGTGGCATCATCGAAAGTGTAACAGAGCATCAGGATGCGCTCTACATTGTCGTCAATGTAGAGGATAAGATTGTGGTAGTGGACGCGGAAAGCCTGGAAGCAACAGGAGAGATCAAAGATGCAGGCAGCCTTACCACGCCCCGTTATATGGCTTTTGCTGAAGATAAAGCATATGTTTCTGTCTGGGGCCCCTATACAGATCCGGACAATATGGATTACTCGCTGAAGAGTAGTTCTATTGCAGAAATAGACCTGAATACCCTGCAGATCACGTCAAGTATTCCGGTGCCCAGCAATCCCGAAGGATTACTGCAGGTAGGTAATAAGCTTTATGTAGCCCATACCTCTGATTCTTTGTCTGTGATCGATACCAGTACCAAAACACTGATCACCAAGGTGAAGACCCTGACCGGGCCTTCTCACTTTGTACAGGATGCTGCCGGAAAGCTGTGGGTAGTACATAGTGATGTATGGGGTTCTGGCGATGGATATTTTGTACAGTACAACCAGAATACCCTGGAAGAAGAGCAGCGGATAACCATGACCGGCATTGCACCAAATGGTAAAATGCAAAAGGTAGACGATCTGCTTTATTTCAGTACCGCTACTGCACTTTATAGCATAAATCTGGGTGCTGCTGGGGCTCCTCAGCTGGTAGTAGAACAGGATAATATTGGTACTTTTTGGGTAGATGAAGCCAGTGGGGATATATACCTTGGCCTTTCCGATAGTGCTAATCCGGGTACACTCCTACAACTGGATGCAGCGGGGGCAGAACAGCAAGCGGTGCAAATAGGGCCTTTCCCCTATCAGATACTCCACCTTAATTAAATCGTGTATCCCTATTGATAGGGACGAATAGCTACCACGCTACCACTTTTTCAGTTTAAGAATTTCCTGCACAATACTATGCTGCTTAACAAACAGCATAGTATTGTGTGCAGGAATTTTACAATCTTGTGTTAAGAAATATAGACCCTTTTTATCTGCTATCCATTGCGATTCTTATAAAATTTCCTGTTTTTAGTTGCCGGGCAAAAGACTGTTAAATGTCAGGGAAAGCTATACGTATTGTTTTTGTAGAGGATAGAATCAGTGATACACATTTACAGGAGATTGAAAAAACGCTTGAAAAAGCGGGCATAGATGCTGAGCTGATTCCTTTGCAGGACAGTGCAGGTTATATGCGCCAGATGCAGCAAGGCCTGCCAGACATTGTGCTGGTCTGTTACAGGGAGGAGGGCTTTGCTGGTTTAGATTGTCTTCGGCTGCACAAGCTGCTGGCCCCACAGGTTCCGCTTGTTGTGTTGGCGCCTGCCTTAGGGGAGGAACTGGCCATAGAGGTCATGCGCGAGGGTGCGTGTGATATTGTATTCAAGCATAAGCTTTCCAGGCTGCCAACAGCTATTGCAAAGGTAATAGAGGATGCCGAAAATACTCGCCAGCATCCTGCCCAACCCCTTCACCCGAACCAGCAGCACCTTCTGAGAGACTTGCTCAAGATGACACCTGTCGGTGTTTTCCGGTGTACACCCGACAAATCCTGTTATTTTGTAAACGAACGGTATTGCGAGATAACAGGTCTGAAGCCGGAAGAAGCCCTGGGTACCGGATGGATCAATGCAATACACCCCGGGGACAGGCCCGCCCTGCTGCGTGAATGGTACGATAAGAAGGGGGTAGTAGAAGAGGCTAAAGCTATTTACCGCTGTCAGCACCCAGGAACAGGAGAGGTTGTCTGGGTCATTGGCCAAAGCAAATCCGAGCTTGACCGTGAGGGCAATGTGATTGGCTACCTGGGTACCATAACAGACATTACCCGGTTAAAACAAACGGAAGAGGCGCTGAAAGAAAAAAATGACTACCTCACCAAGGTAAATCAGGAACTGGATAGTTTTGTCTACAGCGCTTCTCACAACCTGCGTGCGCCTTTAACCTCGCTGATGGGACTCATCAGCATGATAAGACTGGAAACGGGCCGTCCTGAAATGCTGCACCGCATTTGCGACATGATGGATACCAGCCTTAACAGACTGGATGGGTTTATCAGGGATATTATCTACCACTCCCGCAACTCACGGCTTGCACTACAATTCCAACAGGCAGATGCAGAAGCGCTGGTGCAGGAAGTGCTGGATGAATTTAGCTTTCTGGAAGAGTACAAACAGGTTGATGTGCAGCTTAAGGTGCACCAGGAAGCGCCGCTTTATACAGATTTGAGCCGGCTCCGCATCATATTGCGAAACCTCATATCAAACAGCATAAGGTATCAGAACAGGCACCAGCCACCATGGGTGGTTATTACCATCAGGATAACGGCGAAGGAGGTGGTATTCCAGATCGATGATAACGGTATTGGCATTCGAAAGGAGCACCAGGAAAGAGTATTTGATATGTTTTACCGCGCAGACGAGCAGCGGAGTGGCTCCGGGCTGGGTCTCTATATTACCCGTGAGGTAGTGAATAAAATGGGTGGTAATATTATGCTTTCCGCAGAACCCTTCAAGGGCACTAACGTGAGGGTAGTACTGCCTAACCAGCAGGCATTCGACTTAACAGAACAAGATCCTTCGGGCCTTATGTCTATGGGAGAAGATAACTAAACCTATGGACCCTCGTTTTCTTCCGGCTCATCGGCTTCCTGCGGAGTTTTCTGTTCAGTTTCATCCTCTTCATTTTCAAATTCCGTAACGATCAGCTGGTTATTGTCCAGCCCGTAGATAATCCGGCGGATGGGTTTTTCCTGCTCAGCCGTATCATCACTGAGCGTCCTGAATTCCCGGATAATCTGGCCGGTTTCGGGATAGAAAATATCGCTGCCTTCATAGTCGGCCCCAAGCTGTTCGCTCAGCGGCTGCATTTCAATAGTCTCGAAGGTTAGGTTTCTGCCAAGCTCGTGCAGGCGCATCTGGCCGGTACGCCTCTTATTTGGGCTACGCGTTACTATCCCTATCTCCGGCAGGCTGTCACGGTCAAAATCATTGACCCAGCTCTGTACCACACCGCCCTGCTTGTGCTGAGAAATAGAGGTATAACTGCCAGAGGTGCTATCGGCCAGCATAATGGTATAGCTGCCGGTACTGTCGGAACCCCAGCTAACCACCAGGAAATAGAGGCTGTCGCCCCAGCTATGCAACTTCTTATAGCGAAGGTAATCATTCAGGTTCAGCCGGACATCCATGGTAGTCTGTTCCGGAAATTCACTTTCCAGGGAAAGGGTATTATCCTCTTCGGATTTCTGATTGCAGGCGACCAAAGACCATCCAATAAAAAAGAACGCCAAAAGTGTTTTTGTGAAATAACTTTTCATTGGTGTCTAAAGGAGATTCATTGGTTTAGATTCTATAGAGAAACGAAGCTTTGACTCAGGAGTTTTTAACGTTTGTTTTATCATTATATTTCCACAATCAGCGCTGATTAAACAAATCGTTTGGTAAAGAAGCACAAGGATAAATTGATAACTAGGCTTTAGCAGCACCTTAAAAATGCTGGCCTTTGAAGAGGGAAAAGAGATGGCGTGCTGCACCCATGGCGCCGGTGTTCCCGCTCATGACCTGTTGCTCCAGCTGCTGCCGTTCCTCGGCCACGGCAGGGTGAGCATAAAAATAGTGCTTCAGCATATCCTCCAGGCTTGCCCGCATCCATGCTAAATTTTGTTGCCGGCGCTGCTGATCAAAATACCCCTTTTGGCGGGTGTGTGCTTCATACTGGCAGATCATTTGCCAGATTTCCTCCAGGCCCTTATTGTCTACCGCAGAACAGGTAAGTACTTGTGGAATCCAGCCACTGCTGGCGGGAGGGAATAAGTGCAAAGCATTTTTATATGCAGCTTGTGCCTGTTTGGCGGTGGCTTTGTTTTTACCGTCTGCTTTGGTAATTGCCAGTGCATCCGCCATCTCCATAATACCTTTCTTAATGCCCTGCAATTCATCGCCTGCACCGGCCAGCATCAGCAGCAGGAAAAAATCTACCATGTTGCGCACGGCGGTTTCGCTTTGGCCAACCCCAACAGTTTCAATAAAAATAATTTCGTATCCTGCCGCTTCGCAAAGCAGCATGGCTTCCCGGGTACGGGCAGCCACGCCACCCAGGGCAGAACCCGCAGCAGAGGGCCGTATGTACGCAAGCGGATTGTGAGAGAGCTGTTCCATGCGGGTTTTATCGCCCAAAATACTGCCGCCGCTCCGCTGGCTGCTGGGATCAATGGCCAGCACAGCCAACTTTTTGCCTAAGGCCGTTAAATAAAGGCCAAAACTTTCTATAAAAGTGCTCTTGCCAACACCGGGAACACCGGTGATGCCAATGCGGATAGCTTTACCGGTGTGGGGCAGTAATTCGTCCATTACCTGCTGGGCCAGCTGCTGATCTTCTGCCAGACTGCTCTCTGCCAGCGTAATAGCACGACTTAACACCAGCCGGTCGCCGGCCAGCACGCCTGCTACATACGCTTCCTGACTTAAACGAGTGCGGCGTTTACTTTTCATAGCACTAAAACTAGCGATCCCATAGCAAAATCACAACCGGCTATCCTTTTGCAGGCAAATGGCAGAGTATGTACCTTTGCCCGATGATCTTTCTCCGTTACGCGCTCCAACATCCATTCATGCTCCTATGGGTGCTTTTACTCACCTTGTTCGGTTGCCAGTCCGATAGACCAGCAGAAGAGCAAGCCCAGGGGGCTGCGCCCGTTACCTGGGATAGTACCACTATTCAATATGCCCAGGCCTTTGAAATTGAGTACCAGGAGGGTTATAAACTCATTCGGGTAAAGCAGCCCTATCCGGGTGCTACCAGGCCATACACCTATCTGCTGCTGCCCCACGGGCAATCCCAGCCAAAAGAGGTAACAGCAGATGCAGTGGTGCGCATTCCTGTGCAGCGCATCATCAGCCTCAGTACAACACATTTGCCAGCCCTGGACATGCTGCAACAAAGTGATAAGCTGGTTGGCTTCGCGCAGACTAATCTCATATCAAGCCCTGTTCAGCAGCGCCGCATTAAACAGGGCACCCTCTCCGATATCGGAAGCACCCAGGGCTTAAACCCCGAGCAAATTCTTTCCCTGCAGCCCGACCTGATCATGGCCTATGGGATGGGACCCGATGATGGCACCCTGCAGGTTTTGCACAGGACAGGCGTACCGGTGCTGTTGAATGCAGATTTTCTGGAGAACGATCCTTTGGGCCGGGCAGAATGGATAAAATTTATGGCAGCCCTGCTGAATAAAGAAAAAGAAGCCGATGCAGTTTTCCTGGATATCAGGCAGCGCTATGATTCACTCAAAGACCTGACGGCTGAGGTGCAGCAGCGCCCCCATGTTTTTAGTGGGGTGGTCTACGGCGATACCTGGTACATGCCTGGCGGAGAGAGCTGGGCTGCCCAATTTCTGGCAGATGCCGGTGCCCATTACCTCTGGCAGAATGCTCCAGGCACCGGGAGCCTGCCTTTAAGCTTCGAAGAGGTTTATGCCAAAGCAAACAAAGCGCCCTACTGGATCAACGCTGCCAACATGACTTCCCTCAGCGCTCTTGCCGCTGCCGATAGTCGATATAAATACTTTCGGGCCTGGCAGGAGGGGCAGGTCTTTACCTATATAAACAAAGTAAGCCCCACCGGGGGGAATGAATACCTGGAACTGGGGTATGCTCGCCCGGATATGGTGCTGGCTGACCTGATTGGTATACTGCACCCTGAATTGCTGCCGACACACGAACTTTATTTCTATAAAAAGCTATCCCTGGAAGAGTAGCGGTAGCGGCATGTAAGAATTCATAGTGTTTATTGAAGCGCTTTGTGGACTAAATTTTTACATTTGATGCATCATATGCTCATTTACAATGCCTGGTAACCTTTCAACACCTTCATCTCCTTCACTAAGACTTTACTCAGTTCGTGCCCTTTGGATTGCCACTTTTCTGGGAAGCCCCCTGGCGGCGGGTATTCTGTTACGGAAAAATTTTATCGGCTTGGGTGAAGCAAAGAAAGGAACCATTGCGCTTTGGTTAGGAATTCTCAGCACGATCCTACTTTTTGGGAGTCTCTTTGTATTACCCGAAGCTGCTGTTGAAAAAATTCCAAACCAGATTATCCCCCTGTTATATACAGCAGGTATTTACTTTGCAGCAAAACATTACCAGGGAAAAGCACTGGAGGCGCATCAGGCCAATGGAGGCGCGTTTTATTCTGCCTGGAATGCAGCTGGCGTTGGGGCCTTGTGTTTAATTGGCATCTTTGTCGTCATATTTGCTTATGTTTTTATCCAGCCGACCACCTATGATACAGCCCGGTATGAAGAGGGCATGGCAAAATTCTCGGCCAATGAAGAAGAAGCCCTTACCCTTTATGCCAGCTTAGGCGCTGGAGAAACAGAGGGGGTTAATGCCATTATTCAGCAAAAAGGTATTCCCGCCTGGCAGCAAAACATTCAAATCCTGAAGGAAATGGATGCCATTGAGCACCTGCCCGCAGAGCTGCAGGAGCAAAACAAGTTACTGTACGCTTATTGTCAGCTTCGGCTAGAAGTATATGCACTGATTGACAAGGCCCTGGTTGAGAACACGGATCAATATGATGCCCGGATAGAAGCCAAGCATGCAGAAATAGAGGCAATTCTGGATCAACTACAATAATAAGGCTATGGCACACTGCTGGTGATTGGCTAAGTTTACGCCCCGGATGGAATCTCAGACGCAATCTCCTCTTTCTCTTATATGGCTGCCAATAGGCTGGCAATGGCGCCTGCTGTTGCTGGTTGCCCTGTTGGTGCTGCTGTTTTTGGTAGACCTGAGTCTGGGTGCTGTTGCCATTCCTTTAAAAAGTATTATTCAAATGCTCCTGGGTACCCCTGCTGAAAATAGGGTCTGGGAACAGATTTTGTGGGAATTCCGCTTGCCCAAAGCGCTCACGGCGCTGGCTGCCGGAAGCGGACTCGCCGTTGCCGGCCTGCAAATGCAAACCCTTTTTCGCAATCCCCTGGCAGGTCCGTTTGTATTAGGCATTAGCGCTGGCGCCAGTTTAGGAGTAGCCATATTAATGATGGCAGGTAGCCTGGGCTGGCTGCTGCTTCCCGAATGGCTACCCTGGCTTACAGCTGGCGCAGCAGCAGTGGGCGCTGCAGGTGTAATGTTGCTGATCCTGCTTGCTGCCTTTCGGCTACAGGACAGCATGGCTTTGCTTATTCTGGGCCTGATGACAGGCAGCCTGGCTGGTGCTGTGGTAAGCGTGTTGCAGTTTTATAGCGGTGCTGAAACAGTACAGGCTTACCTGGTCTGGACCTTCGGCAGCCTGGGCGGCGTTACCTGGCCCGAACTGCAGGTGCTTGTACCGCTGGTAGTAGTGGGGCTGGTTGTGGCGCAGGGGCTGGCAAAACCATTAAATGCGCTGCTACTGGGCGAGCGATATGCCGGTAGCCTTGGCGTTTCCATGACCATTGTTCGGCCCCTTATTCTTTTAAGCACCAGTTTGCTTGCTGGCAGTATTACGGCTTTTTGCGGTCCTGTTGCTTTTGTAGGGCTGGCCGTACCACACCTGTGCCGGCTGCTGTTTCATATTTCCGACCATCGCCTGCTGATGCCTGTCGTAATGCTGGGTGGTGCCATCCTGCTCTTGTTGTGTGATGTGCTGGCAAATTTGCTGGCAGGTGGGGGCACGCTTCCGCTTAATGCCATTACTACCTTATTTGGTGCCCCGGTGGTTTTGTGGCTTATCCTCCGGCAGCGTGCTATTGGTAAATTATTTTAAGGATGAAAGCAGTCCTGCAGGCACATAACCTTAGCATCGGCTACCGCTATCGCCAGGATACCCTGGTGCGGGCAGGCATAGATTTGCGGCTGGAATCTGGCAAATTGATTTGCCTGATGGGCCCTAATGGTGCAGGCAAGTCAACCCTGTTGCGTACACTGGCAGGTGTGCAGGCGCCCCTGGCCGGCGAGCTCTTGCTGCAGGGTAAGCCTATCCAGCAACAATCGCAGCAGGAAAAGGCCCGTCACATTAGCCTGGTGCTTACCGATCCGGTACACTCAGCAAACCTGCGGGTGCTGGAAGTGGTGCAGCTGGGCCGCTACCCCCATACCGGCTGGTTTGGATCATTGACTTCATCTGATAAAAAAGCGGTTGAGAAAGCGCTCGTTGATACCGAAACCCTTCATCTGGCCAACAAAAAGATTTATACCCTCAGCGACGGTCAGCGGCAAAAGGTGATGATAGCCAGAGCCCTGGCCCAGGGGGGGGGGCTACTGATGCTCGATGAACCCACGGCACACCTGGATCTGGTACATCGCATCCAGATCATGCACCTCCTGCGCCAGGTAGCCCGGCAGCAGCATAAGGCGGTGGTGGTGGCAACCCATGAACTGGACCTGGCCCTGCAAACTGCCGATCGGCTTTTGCTCATGCCACAACAGACCGAACTGCCCATGGTAGAGGGGCTGCCCGAAGATCTGATCCTGAATGGAGCGCTGGAGCAGGCTTTTGGCCGCGATCCTTTTTTGTTCGATATCCATACCGGCCGATTCTACCAGCCCCTGCCCCAGAAAGCAGGCGTGCAGCTGGCAGGCCCGGAGCCCGCCCGCTACTGGACAGCCCAGGTACTGCAGCGCAATGGCATCGGCATATCAGAAATGGCCGAGGCGCAGATTGTGGTAGCACAAAATGCTGTTGGGTGGATGTGGCACTATAAGCAGGGGCTTTCTGAACAGCAGTTTTTTTCTCTGGAGGGGCTGCTGCAGGAGCTGGGCAAAGGGAATTAATGCAATGGTCATTTCACCGACAATCTATCGCTGTTTTTATTGCGTATATTGAAGTGCATGAAAAAAGTGGTCATCATTGGTAATGGTATTGCAGGCATCACGGCGGCGCGGCATATTCGCAAGCGCAGCAACGACCAAATAACCGTAATTTCTGGTGAGAGCGACCATTTTTATTCCCGTACCGCCCTCATGTATCTTTACATGGGCCACATGGAATATCATCACCTGAAGCCCTATGAAGACTGGTTCTGGCCCAAGAATCGAATAGAACTGATTAAAGACTGGGTGGTAGGTGTGGATGTTCAACAGCAGCAGCTCCAGCTTCGGGCCGGTAAGGCAATTCCTTATGATAACTTAATTATTGCCTCCGGCTCCCGATGGCGGCGGGGGGGATGGCCCGGCGAAGAGATCTCAGGGGTGCACGGTCTTTATGGCCTGCAGGATCTGGAGGCTATTGAAGCCGCAACAGCAGGTATTGCACAAGGTCTGATCATTGGTGGCGGGTTAATTGGTGTTGAACTGGCAGAAATGCTGCACAGCCGTGGTATTGCCGTGAGCCTGCTGGTGCGGGAACAGGGCTACTGGGCTAGTGTGCTGCCACCGGAAGAAGCTGCTTTGGTAGGGGATCACCTGCGGCAGCACAAGATCGACGTCTATTTTAACAGCCAGCTCAAAGAAATATTGCAGGATAAGGCGGGCAGGGTACGGGCAGTACTCACCACTGCAGGGGAGGAAATCGCCTGTCAGTTCCTGGGCATCACCATTGGCGTTGAGCCTAATATTCATTTTCTTCGTGAGAGTGGTATCGAAACAGATAGAGGTGTATTGGTAGATGAATTTTTTGAAACCAGCGTTGAAGGCATATATGCTATAGGCGACTGTGCTCAGTACAGAAAACCCCCTGCCGGGCGTAAACCTATAGAACAGGTCTGGTATACGGGGCGGGAGCATGGATTGCTGGTGGCCGCAACTATTTGCGGGCAACCGGCTGCTTACCGGCCAGGGCCATGGTTCAATTCAGCTAAGTTTTTTGACATAGAATACCAGGTGTATGGTGATGTGCCAAGCCAGCTGCCTGAAAATAGGGAGTGGTTTTACTGGCAACACCCGGAGAAGGCACAGGCCATCAGGCTTGTGTGGGAAAAAGAGAGTGGCAGGTTTCGGGGCGTTAATTTGCTTGGTATCCGCTACCGGCAGGAAGTTGTAGAAAAGTGGCTGCTTGCGGGGCTAAGTATTGATGTAGTAATAGCGCAGCTGCACAAGGCTAATTTCGATCCTGAATTTCATGAGAAGCATGAAGCCGGCATCAGAAAAGCTTTTGGTGATCAAACGGGCAGAGCAATAGAAGAACCAAAGCGAAAAAAGTGGTTGTTTTTTTGACGATAAAGCAACAAGACAATAAAATATCGTTTTAGGGTCATTCGACAATAACCAATGAACAATCAGCAGGAGCCTAATATAAATGACACCAACAACTCATAACCAACAAACGCACCCGTCAGCAACTAAACTGATCAGACATCCGGTGCAGCAGCTGGGGCTTGCCTTGCTGATGATGGGTTTTGCCGTGCTTATTGGTATGCTCAGCCTGGGCGATTACCAGCTTAGCTCTGATGTTGTGAAAAGGGTGGTCGTAGACTCTGCTCACCAGGTTGTCCTAGAGCCGCACCTGGCCGTGCTGTATCAACAGGAATTTAACAGCGACTGGCAGTTAGCAAGTACCCTGGATGAGGCATTTGCCCTGGCGAATGAAAAACTTCCGGAAAACCGGATTGATGACTACTGGGGCAGATCCTATAAAACCTATCTGATCAAGCACAGCACCCTTGGGCTTCCGGCAGAACATCCCCTCTTGCTCTTCTGGCTCAGCATTGGACTGACCTGCTTTGGTGGGCTACTCTACATCCTGCCGAGGCTGCAGCTGATGCCCGGCATAAAAAACAACCATATCTTCCACAGTGCCACTACCAACAGGGGCTGGATAGGCTGGCTGATCGGTACTTTCCTGATCCTGTTTTACATCCTGCTCTACTTTTTTCCCTATTACATTACCACCTGGATGCTGATTTGCGATCCCATTGCCAGCTGGATCAAGGGCGGTGGTGAAGCTTCTGAATGGTTCTTTTACGGTTTGCTTTACACCCTGGCTATTCTGGTGATGGGCGTACGCATGATGATCAAGTATCGCCATAGTAAGTATCACAAGATTCGTACGGCAAGTGTCATGTTCTTTCAGCTGGCTTTCGCCTTCCTGATTCCGGAACTGCTGGTGGCCCTCAACAAGCCCTATTATGACCTCAAGAATATCTGGCCGCTTAATTATGACCTGTTCTTTGAGTACAAGATCAATGAGTTTTTGAGTAGTGGTGTGTTGGGCATGTTTATGCTGGTATGGGGTATTGCATTGGTGGTGCTGGGTGTGCCGCTTATGACTTACTTCTATGGCAAGCGCTGGTACTGTAGCTGGGTGTGTGGCTGCGGAGGGCTGGCAGAAACGTTAGGCGATCCCTACCGACAGCTTTCGGACAAACGACTGGTCGCCTGGAAAATTGAACGCTGGATGGTGCACAGCGTGCTCGTGTTGGCTGTTGTGATGACGGGAGCCGTGCTTGTTACCTTCTTTACCGGGCAAAGCCATTTATTGGGCATCAGCTCTTATGACCTGCGGTATTTCTATGGCTTTGGCATCGGCTCTATCTTTGCAGGAGTTGTGGGCACTGTCTTTTATCCACTCATTGGCAATAGGGTATGGTGCCGTTTTGGGTGCCCCCTGGCTGCATACATTGGCATTGTACAGCGCTTTAAGTCGCGCTTCCGTATTACCACTAACGGTGGCCAGTGCATCAGCTGCGGTAACTGCTCTACCTATTGCGAGATGGGCATTGATGTGCGCTGGTATGCACAACGCGGACAGAATGTAGTGCGCGCTAGTTGTGTGGGTTGTGGTGTTTGTGCTTCCGTATGCCCAAGAGGCGTGCTAAAGCTGGAAAATAAAGACGGTAAAGCCCGTTATGGGGAAGTAAAATTTTAAAATTAGCTGTCTGTCTGACTGGCATTTGCCTGGAAGAACAAATTGTGAATTTGCACGATTGATAGGGGACTGTTGTTGATTTGAAATGGAGCAGCCTGTAATTGTATCAGGCTTTGCTGGAATGCACCAACTGTAATATTACTGTGGTTTAGCAGTGGTAAGTGATGCTGAACTAATAGAACATAGCGTGATGGGTTTAAAGCAGAAAACTAATCTTTCTTCGCTACCTCAAGGGGTAGCTGAGGAAAAGTATATTCCTTTGTGGAAAGGAAATGCCCATGCAATGATTAATGGTGTAGCCGTTCCCTCCATTGCAGTGGTTATTCCGGCACACGATGAAGCAGCCGGTATTCTGAAAGTCATACAAGCGCTGCCAAAAGCCTGGGTGCATGAAGTAGTCGTTACCAACAATGCCTCTAAAGACAATACTGCTGCAGTGGCGGAGGCCTTGGGGGCTACAGTTCTGCATGAAGACCGCAAGGGTTATGGCTGGGCCTGCCTGAAAGCACTGGATTACCTGGCCCAAAAGCCTGAACAACCGGACATTGTGGTTTTTCTGGATGCGGATTTCTCCGATTATCCCGAAGAATTACCCTTGCTGGTTGCGCCAATTCTTGAAGGTAAAGCAGATCTCGTTATTGGTTCCCGGGCCCTGGGCAAAAGAGAAAAAGGGTCGCTAACACCGCAGCAGATCTTTGGTAACTGGCTGGCCACGCGCCTTTTGCACCTCATCTATGGTGCCCGCTTTACCGATCTTGGGCCTTTTCGGGCAATTCGCTGGGGGGCTCTTCAGCAAATAAACATGCAGGACAAAACCTATGGCTGGACCGTAGAAATGCAGGTAAAAGCTGCCAAACTGGGATTGCGTGCTGATGAAGTACCTGTGCGCTATCGCAGAAGGATTGGCCATTCAAAAGTAAGTGGTACTGTAAAAGGGGTAATTGGGGCAGGGTACAAAATCCTATGGACACTTTTCCGCTATAGCCGATGAGCTGGCTGATTGTGATACTCTATTGTCTTTGTCTGCTCCTGCTTTTTTTCTTTAGTATGGGCCAGCTGCACCTTACCTGGCACTACCTGCGCCGCCTGCGTCGCAGACAAAATATTCCTGCCGCCCTGCCGCAAGAGGCTTTGCCCCTGGTGACCATCCAGCTGCCCATTTACAACGAACGCTATGTAGCCGAGCGATTGCTCGAGGCTGTAGCAATGCTTCAATATCCTGCAGATAAGCTGCAAATCCAGGTGCTGGACGATTCTACCGATGATACTGTACAGCTGATTTCAGCAAAAACAGAAAGCCTGCTGCAAAAAGGTGTTTGGATAGAACACATTCGGCGCAGCAATCGTCAGGGGTTTAAAGCAGGTGCCTTGCAGTATGGTTTAGCGCAAGCCAGGGGAGAATATATTGCCATTTTTGATGCAGACTTTTTGCCTCCAGCCAATTTTCTGCAAAAAACGCTCCCCCACTTCGCACAGCCGGAAGTTGGGGTGGTGCAGACCCGCTGGGGGCACCTGAACCGTAATTATAACCTGCTGACAAAACTGCAGGCCTTTGGGCTGGACGCTCATTTTACGGTAGAGCAGGGTGGGCGCAGCGAAGCTGGCAGCTACATCAATTTTAATGGTACAGCCGGCATCTGGCGCAAGCGCTGCATAACAGATGCCGGTGGCTGGAGTGCTGATACCTTAACCGAAGATCTGGACCTTAGCTACCGGGCGCAGCTGCGTGGCTGGAAGTTTCAGTACCTGGAGGAGGTAGAGAGTCCTGCAGAATTGCCAGTGCTGATGCCTGCTGTCAGATCCCAGCATTTTCGCTGGAATAAGGGCGCCGCCGAGTGCGCCCGTAAAAATCTGGGCAAGACCCTGCGCAGCAACAACGGTTTTATCAACAAGCTACATGCGTTCTTTCACCTCACCAACAGCAGCATTTTTGTGGTTATTTTGCTGGCTGCGCTCCTGAGTGTGCCCTTGCTTTTCATCACAGAGCTGCATCCGGAATTCAGTGGCCTGTTTAAGCTGGGAAGTATCTTCTTTTTCGGATTTCTGGCCATAGGTCTTTTCTACTGGACCTCCAGCAGTCGCCTGCACCCCAGCGGCCACGGCCGTTATTTCTGGAGCCTGTTTCCGCCTTTTCTGGTAGTTTCCATGGGCCTGTCGGCACATAACACCCTGGCAGTGGCAGAAGGCTGGTTGGGTAAAAAGTCTCCTTTTTTACGAACCCCTAAATTTAACATACAAGGCAAAAGCGGAGGTTGGAAAGACAATGTTTACATCAGCCAAAAGTTTAGCTGGTTAAGCTTGCTGGAATCCGTGTTATGCTTATATTTCGTAAGTGGAATTGTGGCGGGCCTGTACCTGGAACATTATGTACTTATACCCTTTCATTTCATGCTCACCATTGGCTTTGCCCTTGTGGTGTTTTTTACCCTGAAAGGAAAATAAGGAGTAAAGGCTTAGGTACAGCAGATGGATGCTTATTTTAACGTCATGCACTAAATATTCCTTGATCTACCTTTACTTGCCTCACACGCTTAAGCACACTTACCGAAGCTTTCTTATCGCCTCACTGGTATCAGGTGTTGTTTATCTGCTTGTGCTGTGCTTGTTGGTTTATGGGGTAGAGCGGCATCAGTCCGGCTTGCTTTTAGCGGGCTATTGTTTGTTGTTTGGTATGTACCTGCTGCTGCTTTGGGGCGCTAAAGAGGTTCCATTGCTGCCCTTACTGGTGCTGGCTGCTGTTGCCAGGCTGCTGTTGGTGCCCGCTGTGCCTGCACTCTCCGACGATTTTTATCGGTTCCTGTGGGATGGTCATCTGTTGGTGGAAGGATTGCATCCTTTCTCTCATCCGCCAGCGTGGTACATGCAGGGAGGTTTGCCCAGCATAGCCGGATTGACCCCAGAACTATACGAGGGCCTTAATTCAAAACAGTATTTCACGATATACCCACCCCTGGCACAGGCTGTATTTGCAATGGCAGCCCTGTTTGGGGGCGATGATATCTTCACTGGCATCATTGCCCTGCGCCTGCCTGTTATACTCGCAGAAGCCGGCACAATCTGGTTAATGATAAAGTTGCTAGACAGGTACAGACTGCCCCGGCACAGGGTGCTTTTGTATGCCCTTAATCCGCTGGTGTTGCTGGAGCTGACTGCTAACCTGCACCTGGAGGCCTATGCTATCTTCTTCCTGATGCTTCTTCTATGGGCTGTTTCGGGCGTTAGCAGGTATCGAAAATATACCGAAGCTCCTAAGGGACTGGCCAGTATCTGGCAGGGCCGCTGGAAGCTGAATCTTAAAAAAGTTGCCTGGGCATCAACAGCCTTTGCTGGTGCTGTTGCCAGTAAATTGTGGCCACTGATGCTGGGGCCTTACCTGGTGTTTAAGATGGGCGGTAAAAGAGGAGTGCAATGGCTACTGCTTTCCTTGGTGCTGTTACTTTTGCTGTTCATTCCTTTTTTTGGCAGCGTTTTTTTTGAGGGATTGCAAAACAGCCTCTCCCTCTACTACCAGCGATTTGAGTTTAATGCCAGTTTGTATTATCTGTTACGGGCTGCAGGGCAGGGTGTGCTCGGTTATAACCCTATTGTACAATTGGGGCCGCTGCTGGGGGTGTTGGCCGCAGGCCTGATTGTATATTATAGCTGGCGGGCAACCATGCATGGCTGGACCACTCCAAACACTTTGCTCCTGCTCTATGGTTTATTCCTACTTTTCGCTACCACTGTTCATCCCTGGTATGTGCTGCCCCTGGTTGCCTTAATGCCTTTAACAAGCTTACGCTTTCCCCTGCTCTGGAGTGGACTTGTCTTTCTAACCTACGCTGGTTATACTCCGGATGGCTACCGGGAGCCACTAGTATTAATAGCACTGGAATATGCTTTGGTGGTAGCCTTTCTACTATGGGAGCTAAGGGAATTAATTGTTAATAATAACAAAGCAGTTAAGGAACTTGTAGTAGATAAAGTGAAGACGAACAGTGCCTAGCACCCACCGTTTTGCCAAAAAACAAAAACAATCAATAATCAGATATGGAAAATACCTACTATAACCCCGCAGACCTGCCTAAATTTGGTAACATCGCCGAGTACAGCCCCAATCTGGCAAAGAAATTTTTCGATTATTATGGAGAGGTTTTTAAGGAAGGAGAGCTGAGCGAGCGGGAAAAATCTCTGATAGCCCTGGCAGTTGCACATACCATTCAATGCCCTTATTGTATCGATGCCTATACTACCGACGGACTTGAAAAAGGCGCTACCGAGGGCCAGATGATGGAAGCTATACACGTAGCGGCAGCCATTCGGGGAGGTTCTTCCCTCGTACACAGTGTGCAGATGATGAACAAGATAAAGGAGATTACAATGTAAACGCCAGCCTGTAGTGCTGTGCAGTCATAAAGTATAGCTTGCTCTTCTCTAAAGGATAAAACCTTTATGTTAGTAGTTAGCGTTAGTAGTACTAACACACAATGCTTTTGCCAAAGCATTGTTAGAATCACATAAATAGGTTGAAGCCAGAGGCTTGGCAAATAGTTCTGGCTTCAAATAGATCAGACTTAAAGAACATGTTGAAGGACTCAGTATCGGGCGGAGAATCGCGAAAGATAAGTTTAAAACGTCAGGAACATAAATTTTCAGATTCGTTCATTCAGCTGGAGGTGTTGCAGGCACCCCGGCCGGATGGTGCGCATTTTCCCCGGTTTGAAGAGAAGCTTGAGAGCATTGGGCTTTTTCCTTTAAAGCCTACTCAGCTCGAGATTTTTCAGGTGAATGTGGGTAAAATGTGTAATCAGACCTGCAAACATTGCCATGTAGATGCAGGGCCCGATCGTAAAGAGATCATGACCCGCGAAACCATGCAGCAATGCCTGGATGCGCTCGATAAGGCAGATGCTGCCGGCTATCCTGTCCATACGGTAGACCTGACAGGTGGAGCACCGGAAATGAACCCTGATTTCAGGTGGTTTGTAAAGGAGCTGCACAGTAGGGGCAAACATGTGATGGTGCGATGCAACCTGACCATTATCCTGGCCAATCCCAAATACTATGACCTGCCCGAGTTCTTCAGAGATCATGGCGTTGAGGTTGTAAGTTCCCTGCCGCATTTCTCTGCCCGCCGCACAGACGCACAGCGGGGCGATGGTGTCTTTGAGAAATCAATTAAGGCACTACAAATGCTCAACACAGTGGGCTATGGCAAAGAAGGCACAAACCTGCAACTGCACCTGGTCTATAACCCATCGGGTGCCTTTTTGCCCGGCTCCCAGATTTCCCTGGAAAAAGAATTCAGGCAGCAGCTCCGGCGCCAGTGGAACATTGATTTTAACAGTCTCTTTGTTATTACTAACCTGCCCATCAGCCGTTTTCTGGATTACCTGGTGCAGAGTGGGAATTACGAGGGCTATATGGAGAAGCTGGTGAACAGTTTTAATCCCACGGCAGCAGCAAATGTGATGTGCCGCAATACCATATCCGTAGGTTGGGATGGGCAGCTGTATGATTGTGATTTTAACCAGATGCTCGACCTAGCAGTAGCCACCGGGGCTCCCGGTCATATCAAAGATTTTAGTGTAGCAGCCCTCAGTCAGCGGGACATCATCCTTAACCAGCACTGCTATGGTTGTACCGCCGGTGCCGGCAGCAGCTGCGGCGGACAAACAGCCTAGCAGCAGAAGTTTAACCGCAGCGACAAATTACGCATGCAGCTATCCAATAAACATAAAATAATTTAATGGCCAGGTGGTATTTTTTGCTGGCGTTTGCAGGAACCTTAGCATTGGTTAGTTGTGGTAGGAAAAAGGCTTATGATGTTCAGTTAAAGTTGCTGCCTAATTTTGGGGTAATATACATAAAGCCCGATAGCCTGGCTGCTCTGCTTAAGTCTAATCAACAGCCCATGCTGCTCGACACAAGAGATCGGGAAGAATGGACGGTAAGCCGCCTGCCAGGCGCACAAGTGGTAGAGGTGAAAAGTTTTAATGTAAGCCAGTTAGATTCTGTACCAAGAGATACGCCTATTGTCCTTTACTGTTCGGTTGGCTACCGGAGTGGCGAGGTAGGCAAAAAACTGCAAGAAGCTGGTTTTACCAAAGTGCGTAACCTGTACGGTGGAATTCTGGAGTGGAAAAACCAAGGATATGCCCTGGTTACCCCCACGGGAGCACTAACTGAGCAAGTACATACCTACAACAGTTATTGGGCCTCATTCTTAGAAAAGGGGCAAGCTGTGTATTAAGGGTTAGACTGATGCTGTTAAGCAAAGGAAAAATTCCTTTATAAGTAGGTCAGCACTATTAAATTTTATTTCACTTCTTTTTCTGAACATGCGAATTAAATAACCCCTGGTTTCAACAGGGATGCAAAATAAATGATCCCGAACCATCTTATCATATTTGTAAAAAACCGCATTCCGGGCCAAACTAAAACAAGGCTGGCAAAATCTATTGGTGATGAGGAGGCACTTTGGGTCTACGATCAACTACTGGCCCACACCCGGGCGGCTACTGCTGCTTTTAAAGGAGAAAAATGGGTTTTCTATTCAAATGAAATAGAGGAGAATCGCCTGTGGGATGGCTATCGGGCGGCTGTACAAGAGGGGCCTGGGCTGGGTGAGCGTATGCAACAGGCCTTTGAGAAATGTTTCTCCGAAGGGGCAAAGCGGGTGTGCATCATTGGGTCCGATTGTTTTGAACTGGAGCAGCATCATCTCCAGGCGGCGTTTAATGCGTTAAAGCAGCACGATATTGTTATTGGGCCAGCCCACGATGGGGGCTATTACCTGCTGGGCCTGCAGGAACAGCAGCCCGAACTGTTCAAAAATAAAATCTGGAGCACCCCGGATGTATATGCCGATACCATAGATGATACCCGCAGGCTGGGCCTTTCGGTATACGAGCTACCCCGCCTCCACGACCTGGACGATATTCAGGACCTGAAACGTTTTCAGCAGCAGCAGAGAAACGAGAAAAAATAAGGCTGATAGTGCTCAATTGTATGTTATGTCATCTTGTTGCAGCAAGAATAGCATGCTATTGGCATTTATACTTTTTTCTTTTTACTTGCTGGCATGTCTGTAAACAAAATCACCATCAGCGAGCTTTGGATTTACCCCATCAAATCTCTGGGTGGTATACGGCTGCAGGAAGCGCAGCTGAGCCCGCGTGGCCTGCAGTGGGACCGCCGCTGGATGTTGCTGGATGCCGACGGTAATTTCCTTACCCAGCGCCAGTTTGCCGAAATGGCCCTGCTGGATGTTTCCCTGCATGCGCATACTTTACAGGTGAGGCATCGAAAGAAAAATCTTCTGCCCCTGGAAATTCCACTGCACATGACAGATCCGGGAGAGCAGGTACAGGCACCCATCTGGGATGACAATACACTCGCCTGGTACGTAGGAGCACAATACGATCAGTGGTTTAGCAATGCCCTGGAGCAGCCCTGCCGCCTGGTGTATATGCCTGACGAGAGTGAGCGTATTACTACCGGAAAATGGAGTGGCAACCAGCAGAAAATGAGTTTTGCCGATGGTTATCCAGCCCTGCTCATTGGGCAGGGATCGCTGGATGATCTGAACGCCCGGCTGGCAACACCTGTACCAATGAACCGCTTTCGGCCAAACCTGGTGGTGCGGGGTACTGCCCCTTTTGCGGAAGACGTTTGGCATGAATTCTGGATTGGGGACCTGCATTTTTGGGCCGAAAAGCCCTGTGCCCGGTGCAATGTTATTACCATAGATCAGGAGACGCTTCAGACAGGGAAGGAGCCCCTACAGACGCTCTCGCGCTATCGCCGGGTAGGCAACAAAGTAATGTTTGGTCAGAACCTCTTGTGCGATGCCAGCGGCACCATTCGGGTAAGCGATGTGGTGGAGGTGAAAAGTTATAAGCCAGGCCCCCTGTAACCTACAATCAAATTCTAAAACAGACCCTTAAACTTAAAAACAGCACACAGTTTTTTCGTTACCTTTACAGTCTATGGGTATTCGTTCAGTATTAAGTAAACCGCTAGCTGCCTTAATAGCAAAGCAAACCAGGCAATGGTCTGCCAAGCCCCGGGAAACACAGCAGCAGGTATTTCAGAACCTCATCCAGTCAGCCAAAAATACTGCCTTCGGCAAAGACCATGATTTTCAGGGCATTCGCAACTTTCAGGATTTTCAGCAGCGTGTTCCCCTGGCCGATTACGAAGATCTAAAAAAATACATTGAACGTGTAAAGGCTGGCGAAAAGGATGTGCTCTGGCCGGGACAGCCACTCTACTTTGCAAAGACAAGCGGTACTACCTCCGGAACCAAATACATTCCCATTTCTAAAGAATCTATTCCCTATCATATCAATGGTGCGCGCAATGCCCTGCTAAGCTATGTACATACCACAGGGAAAAGCCAGTTTCTGG
>JASLAE010000331.1 GCA_030147305.1 Cesiribacter sp. | reverse complement strand
ATTTCAAAAGCAGTTCCGGCATCCAGGCCGCGCTGCAGCACCAGCTTACTTATTTTATCAGGATTTTCGAGCACAGCCTTGTGCGATACAGCCGAACCAATAGAGGTAACAATGCCTTCCCCTACCCGGGCAAGGATGGTTTCTTCGCCGGCACCACCCACCAGCTGTGCTATGTTGGCCCGTACTGTAACCCTGGCTTTGGCGACCAGCTGAATGCCATCCTGGGCTACCGCAGCCACCGAAGGGGTATTGATCACTTTAGGATTAACCGAGATCTGTACCGCCTCAAACACATCGCGACCCGCCAGGTCAATGGCGGTAGCCTGTTTGAAAGTAAGCCGTATGTTTGCTTTATCGGCAGAGATAAGGGCTTTGATTACCGTGGGCACATTACCGCCCGCCAGGTAGTGGGTTTCCAGCTCGCTGGAAGTTATTTCGCTCAGGCCAGCCTTTTGCGCCGTAATCAGCGATTCAACGATCAGCCTGGGTGACACCTTCCGAATACGCATAAACACCAGCTCAAATAGATTTATCCTGACGCCGGAGAAACGCGCTGTAATCCATAAATTTATTGGTACAAAATAGAAAAAGATCATAATGGCCACAACAATGGCTATGATCACAAACACCAGCGCTAAGTTTTCCATGCTATTGATATATCGTTAAGGGTTCTACGTAAATCGTTCTGTCTTCTATCTTATGTACACGGACGGCAGTACCTGCTTCCAGATGGTAGCCATTGGTGCGCACCTCAAAAATGCGGCCGTCAAAATCTGCCGTACCGGAGGGACGTAAATTGGAAATGGTTGTGCCCCGGGCACCTACAGCCACTAATACTTCATCTTCATTTACACGGCTGTCTATGGACTTATCCAGCGAGAAGCGCTGCCAGGATTTGTTTCGGACGGAGAGTAAAACACTGCCAATGCCGGCTACAGCCGTGCCTACCAGAAGCCACATGCCTGTTTCGCTCCCAAAGACGGTAAATCCCAGGAAAACACCCAGCGCAGCAAATGCTATGCCCAGGATGCCTACCAGTGTAGTGCCAGGAATAAAAATAATTTCCACCACCACCAGTACCAGCCCCAGCAAGATCAGCAACAAAATAGCAACGAACGTAAGCATGAAATTAGTTCTTAAACAGTATTCTGCCTAAGATAACTGCTACCTGCTAAATTTCCTATTTTAATAGGCCCTGGCAAAGACCACACGCTGCAGCGAAGGTTTTCCGGTTAGAATACACTTACCCTCTTCTTCAACTCCGGCCAGCTGGCCCTTAAGGGGAATACAACGAATGGTCGCCTTGGTTTCTTCTTTGATCTTTTCCTCGGTTTCGGCAGTGCCATCCCAATGGGCTAACAAAAAGCCCCCCTTTTCTTCCAGAATCTGTTTAAACTCATCCCAGCTGTTGACCAGGTGCGTATTCTCCTGGCGGTGCTTCAGGGCCTTCCGGTAAATGCTCTCCTGTATATCGGCAAGCAGTTGCTCAATATAATCGGGCAGCTGATCATCCAGGGCCACTACTGTTTTTACACCAGTGTCACGTCGAGCTACTTCTACAGTCCCCTTCTCCAGGTCCTTGGGACCAATGGCCAGGCGCACCGGCACACCCTTCAGCTCCCATTCGGCAAACTTAAAGCCAGGCCGTTCTGTATCCCGATCGTCATAACGGATGCTGATGCCTTTGGCAAGCAATGCATGTTTAAGCTCGTTTACTATCTCGGTGATGGCCTGAAGCTGCTCTTCTCCCTTATAAATAGGCACGATTACTACCTGCAAGGTTGCCAGTTTTGGCGGGACAACCAATCCCTGATCGTCTGAATGGGCCATGATCAGGGCTCCCATCAATCGGGTGCTTACGCCCCAGGATGTACCCCATACTAATTCCAGCCCACCTTCTTTGGTCGCAAATTTTACATCAAAAGCTTTGGCAAAGTTCTGTCCCAGGAAATGGCTGGTACCTGCCTGCAGGGCTTTCCCGTCCTGCATCAGCGCTTCTATACAATACGTATCTACCGCACCGGCAAAACGCTCACTTTCAGTTTTTACACCTTTAATAACGGGCATGGCCATCCATTCCTCTGCAAATCGGGCATAGATATCCAGCATCTGCCGGGTTTCAGCAACAGCCTCCTGGGCAGTTGCATGGGCTGTATGCCCCTCCTGCCATAAAAATTCTGCCGTGCGTAAAAACAGTCGCGTGCGCATTTCCCAACGTACTACATTGGCCCACTGATTAATAAGCAGTGGCAGGTCGCGGTAGGATTGTATCCAGTTCTTGTAGGTGCTCCAGATAACGGTTTCAGAAGTAGGGCGTACAATCAGCTCTTCTTCCAGTTTTGCATCGGGGTCTACAATAATACCACTGCCATCTTCGGCGTTCTTTAAACGATAGTGAGTTACTACTGCACATTCTTTGGCAAAGCCTTCTACATGGCTGGCCTCACGGCTTAAATATGATTTTGGAATAAATAGCGGAAAATACGCATTCACGTGACCGGTTTGCTTAAACATACGGTCCAACTGGTCGCGCATGGCTTCCCATATACCAAAACCGTAAGGCTTGATGACCATACAACCGCGCACGCCGGAATTTTCAGCAAGGTCGGCTCGCTTTACTAACTCATTGTACCACTGAGAATAATCTTCACTTCTTTTAGGGATACCCTTGCTCATGAACTTATTTTGGTATGATTATTGTTTATTTTTATCCACCTGGCTTACTACAAATATAGTTAGTTGCTTTAGGAAATATCCATTTTTGTATGAAGCACGTTTAGTAAATTAAGGACAATTTTAAAGACAGACCTATGAAAGCGCTCGTATATTCCCTAACCCTACTGCTGTCTGTAACATTTATGAGCAGCTGCTCACAAAATCAGCTTGCCCAGCAGGAGTATGATGACATGTATTACACTGCTCAGGACCGCCAAAAGGCCATTGAGGAGGAACAAATTCGTGAACAGGCCAGGCTGGAAGCCCGGCGGCAAGCCCAGCTGGAAGAAGAGCAACGGCAAGCAGCAGTAGAAGCCGAGCGCAGCAGAAATGCATATGACAGCAATGATCCGCAGGCAGCCCGGGAAATAAACCCCGATGCAGCAGCTGCTGATTATAACGATGGTTACAGCGACGAATACTACCAGGAAGAGGGCGAATATTACGACGA
>JASLAE010000324.1 GCA_030147305.1 Cesiribacter sp. | reverse complement strand
TACTGCAAAGGGAAGTGATAAATTTTCTGTTTTGTTGCCATACAGCCAACCCGATACCAAAGCACCGATTCCGATTCCGGCCTCTAAAGCAATGAACATTGTTGCCAGGGCCCGGCCCCGCTGATCTTCCAGGCTTAGGTCTATGGTCCAGGCGAAGGCTGTAGGAGAACAGATGCCAGCCGCAAAGCCAAAGAAAACACCACCAGCCAAAAACAGCTCTGGTCGCCAGGCAAAACCAGTAAGGCACATGCCCACTACGTACAACAAAGCACCTGCCTTCATCACCGGTGCCCTGCCCTTACGGTCAGAAATACGGCCCGCAAAAAAACGCACGCACACCGATGAAAGCGTAAAAAACAGGAAATAGAGCCCCCGGTTCCGGATCCCCAGGCTATCGCTTAAATCGGGTGTTAGGGTAAGCACGGTGCCAAATGAAAAGGTCGTAAGCAGCAGCACTACGCAAGGAGCCAGCACGCGAGGCTCCAGGATCTCCCGGCGCTTGAGCTTTAGCAGGGAGAAGCTGAAATTTTGTTTGTGCTGCAGGGTTTCTTTCATGCCAGCCAGAATAAGGATGGATAAAAAGGCTGCGCCAGAAGAAGTCCAGAATACCCAGTCTATAGTAACGAATTGGGCCAGACTGCTCCCGATAAAAGGGCCACAAGCCATGCCAAGGCTACTGCAGAGCCCCACAATGCCCATGGCTTCGCCCCGTCGGTGCAAGGGTACCACATCGGCAATGTAGGCCGAGCTGCCTGTGGGAGTAAAGCCGGTAGAGAAGCCATGTAGCAGCCGCAGCGCCAGAAAACCGGTAACCGTAACCAGCAGCGGATACAGAAAGCCACATAATACACACACCAGTACACCAAAAACCATCACCGGTAAACGGCCAATGGTATCAGTGAGCTTTCCACTAAAAGGACGTGACAGGCCGGCGGTTATGGTAAAAAGGCCGATGATCAATCCCTTGTATTCGCCTCCGCCCAGGCTCTCCAGGTAAGCTGGCAGCTCAGGAATAACCATGTTAAAGCTGGTGAAGAACAGAAAGGTACTTAGGCAGAGTAGGCCAAACTGCAGGGTGTAAATAGAGCTTTGCATTGCGTATGCTGGCAAAGGTAAGGAAGTTCTGAGCAGTCTGAAAGCCTAGGTAACTGCATCGTTGCATTTCATTCATTAGTCAAGTCCGGCATTTTGCATGGGTGCAATGTGCAAACATGAAAAATCAATCTACTGATATGATTCAAATCATCTTTCTCCCGGGAAAAAGAAAAGCCCCGGCATTGACGCCGGGGCTTTTAGATACCTATCACCTATGTAGAGTGATGTATACTCAATGGTTCTTACTCGTTGCGACCAAAGAAGTAACCTAATGAAAATTGAAGTAATCTGTTTCCAGCGCCCTCAAACTGCGGGTCTTCGAAGGTAGAGGTAAGTCCGTATAAATAGCGGGCATCAATAGTGAGACCTTTAGCGCCTCCAAATCCCAGGCCAAGACCTACACCTGCATCAAAAGAACGAACTGATTCCCGAATTCCTACGTCGCCTCCTTTAGGAGTCCCAACTCTAAAGCTGCCATAAGGGCCAAATTGCAGGTTAAACAGTTTGGCTTCGCCAAGCAATACTTTTGCCATTACCGGCACATGAAGATAAGTAAGATGCAACGCCTCTCCAGCATCTTTTACCCCTTCTCCCTGAAGAGAAAATTGAAGTTCTGGTTGGATAAGAACACCCGGAGCTACACCAAAAGCACCCATCAAGCCAAAATGATAGCCTGAACGTGTTTTAGTATTATAGTCTTTGCCACCTATGCTGGCAAGGTTAACGCCAGCTTTTAAACCAACTCCACCTGTTTGAGCCTGTGCGGCAAAAATGCAAAATGTGAGGAGTGTAAGCGAAAAAATAAAACGCTTCATCATAATAATATTATATTTGGTTGTATTACATATACTGAAATTTCATAAACAAGGTTACCCTAAGTTCCATAAGTGAATAGCCTTGCGTTTAATTAACTGGTTTGTTTTTGCAGCTGAATTCCCTAAGCACTTCCTTGATAATTGTTGCCTATAGTTCTGTACTACACAAGGCACATGCCGCCCGCTTGGGGGATTTTATAATCAGATACTTTTAAGGGAGCGAGGAACAAGATGCTGTTAGCAATGGTGGGTTTTCCAGATCTCCTTGCTATCCTCCATGCCTGTAGCTGATGAATTTGATCTATAAATACGCAGAAACGTAGGGGCGGTAACTGCTGTACTTTACTCCGCTATTTCTTTTGAAAGACTGATTTGATTTTCTTCCAGTCCAGGGCATGTTCTTCAGTGCCTTTATCGCTCAGGAGATAAGCGATTGGTTTCAGATAAGAAATATGGGCACAAAAGATGCGAAACATCGCTACAAAAGGAATGATGATGAACATACCAACTACGCCCCAGATCATGCTGCCAACAATAAGACTTAGAATAGTAGCAAAGGGGTTAAGGCTAACATGCCCACCGGTGATATTAGGCGTTAATATGTTGTTTTCAACAAATTGGATAATGACAAAGTAGATAACAACCCAGGAGGCATAATCCATTGAATCCATAGCGACCAGTGAAAACAACAGCGGAAAAATGGCACCAATTAAAGTACCGAAATAAGGGATAAAATTAAATACAGCAGCTGTTACACCTAAGAGAATAGGATATTTCAGGCCAATTATGCCCAGTGCCACAGAATGTACTACGGCCAAAATTAACACAACGGTAAAGACACCTGTCATGTACTTTGTTGTGACCAGATTCATCTCCTGAATCATTTTGATCACACGGGTATCTTCACCATCAGGGGCAATTCTTAAGGTAAAATTGAAAAACTTATTGCGATAATAAAGCATGAAGAATATATAGACCGGCATGAGGCCCACCCACAGCACTGTGTTGGTAGTTGCTTTAAAAATCCTCTTAAATGCTATTTCTACATAATTGAGATCGGCTATGGTTTCCTCCACCCATTCTTTGATAGCACCATTAGAAACATCAAAAGTATCGGATACCCATTGCTGCACCTGGCGCAGATTATGAATGGCCTGTTCTTTCATTTGTGGGTAGTCATTGGCGAAAACAGAAAACTGTTTAGAAAAAAAGTGAATGACCACCACCATTACTACAATGGCCACAATAATGCTTACGAGGTTTGCCAGAATGCGGGGAAAGCCCCTTTTTTCCAGAAAATTTGCAATGGGAAACAACAGGTACGACAGCAGCGCGGCAAGAAAAAGAGGGGCCAGGAATTTCTGTGCTTCAATAAGTGCATAGATCAATACAATGATGAGCAGCAAATAGACTGTTAATTTTTTTGCTAATGCATAACGCCTGCTCATATTCATTGATTTGGTCTGTGATCCTAAATAATAATTACTCAGGCTTTATAAGTGTTTAAAAATGTATGCCCAGTGGTGCATAGCGCCCTGTTATGGCAAAGCTTACTTAAAAAAATGCAGGTGTAAATGGTCTTCTAAGCCATTAATAAAGTTTATCTGCTTGCCAAAAATTGAATTTAATACAGTTTTTAGTATTCACGGTGTATGTATAAAATAATTTAAGGCACAATTACCGGCTCTTCGTGCAAAGCGCGTGGACGCGGAGAACCTGGATTTTCGCCCTCGGTGCTGGCAACTACCATGGCTACAGATGCATCGCCGGTAACGTTAACAACTGTGCGGCACATATCCAGAATCCGGTCTGGAGCTATGATCAGCGCAATGCCTGCAGCAGGCACGCCAATAGATTCCAATACAATGATCAGCATTACCAGACCGGCTCCCGGTACACCGGCAGAGCCTATGGAAGCCAGCGTTGCTGTGAGTACAATCATCAGCTGGTCGCCCAGGGTAAGGTCCATCCCCAGGGCCTGGGCTATAAATACGGCCGCTACGCTTTGGTAAAGGCTGGTGCCATCCATGTTAATAGTAGCCCCCAAAGGCAGTACAAATGAACTTACTTCCTCGCTTACGCCCAACTCTTCTTCTACCTGGCGCATGGTAACGGGTAGCGTTGCAGAGCTGCTGGAAGTGGTGAAGGCCAGTAACTGTGCAGGTCGGATACCCTCAAAAAAGCGGCCATACTTCATGCGGGTAAAAGTTTTGAATAGCAGCGGATATACGACCAGCACCATCAGGGCCAGGCCACCCAGTACGCAGAGCGTATAGAGGCCCAGTGCTTTCAGGAGCTGGTAGGCTCTGTCGGGATTATCGCCGGCCAGTTCTACAATAAGGGAGGCCATGAGGGCAAAAACGCCATAAGGCGCCAGCAGCATTATATACTCTACAATCTTGATGATGATGTCGTTGAGACCGTCGAAAAAGCGCACGACAGGGGCTCCTTTTTCCTGGGGCACCTGCAGCAG
>JASLAE010000291.1 GCA_030147305.1 Cesiribacter sp. | reverse complement strand
GTTTCAAGTCTTGAAAAATTCCCTTGTAAAATCCATACAAGGCGCTAACCAAAGATCTTCAGCAGCGAATCTTTGCGGCTGCGGGAGACCATGACCGAAGAATCATCGCTCATAATCAAATAGCCGCCTTCCCCACGCACATAGCGCACAATTTCATTCAGGTTAGCGATATAGGAATGATGTACCCGCAGGAATGGGTGCCCCTCCAGGAGCTCTTCTATTTCTTTAAGGGTGCGGGAGACCAGTATTTTTCTACCTCCTTTCAGGTAAATGTGCGTGTAATTACTTTCAGATTCGCATTTAAGGATCGACTCCAGCGGTACCAGCTCAAAACCCGTCTGGGTAGGAAGGGCAATTTTCTGCAGGACACCCTGTTTATTCGCCAGCTTTTCCATCAGCACACTTAATTGGTGTGTTAGTGTTGTGCTCTGATCCTGCTGGTGCCGTGCCTTTGCCACTGCCTTTTGCAGCTCTTCTTTATCGATGGGTTTTAAGAGATAATCCAGCGCACTGAAGCGGATCGCTTTGATGGCATAGGCATCGTAACCGGTAGTAAAGATTATTTCAAAAGGGATCTCGGGCAATTGCTGAAGCATTTCAAAGCCATTCATCAGGGGCATCTCCACATCCAGAAATACCAGCGCAGGCTTTTGCTCCCTGATCACCTTTAGCCCTTCTGCCGCAGAGCTGCACTGTGCCAGTAACTGCACTTCCGGGCAATATCTTTCCAGCTGAATGCATAAAGTCTCCCGGCAGTGCTTCTCATCATCAATAAGTATGGCCCTGATCATAAGGATGATTATAAAGATAAAAAAATTGCATATAAGAAACAATGAGCGGTTACAGCGGAATCTTTAGCATAACCTTCGTACCACAAGCCTCTCCTTCAGGGTCTACCAGGTCAATTACTTCTACAGTGGTTTCCTTTTCATTCAGGGAGTTGATCAGTTCCAGGCGATGTGAAGTAATTTGCATGCCCAGCGATTTGTTTTTGCTGGCAGATTTGCTCTTCAGCATGGCGGCCCGTTGCCTGCCAATACCGTTATCGGTAATCTGGCAAAAGAGCAGATGTTGCTCAACCCGCAGCTCAATCAGCAAATGCCCCTTGTCTGATTTGTGCATCAGGCCATGCCAGATGGCATTCTCTACATAAGGCTGTATTACAAGCGGGGGTAGCTCAAGCTCCTCCACCTCCATATAGGGATCCAGCAGAATCTCGTAAGTAAACTGATGATCAAAGCGCAGTACCTCCATTTCAATGTAGAGCCGCAAGGCCTCCAGTTCTTTATCGAGCGAGACGGATGTGTATTGAGAATTTTGCAGGATAAGGCGGATCAGCTTTGAGAATTTGGTCAGATAATCAGAGGCTGCTTCCGATTCATTTTTAAGGATAAAACGGTTAATGGAGTTGAGGCAGTTGAAAATAAAGTGGGGGTTCATCTGTGCCCTTAGCGCCTGCATCTCCAGCACAACCATGCGGCTCTGGTAGGCAGCCAGCTCCTGCTCTTTCTTTAAGCGCTCCAGCTGCAGTTCATTTTCCAGCTCTGCTTTTTCCTTTTGTACCAGCTGGGTTTGGGTTAGCTGCAACTCATGGTAAGCCTTTTCAATTTCATAGGCCTGCTCCAGCTCTCGCTCACGGGTTTTTTCCCGCTCTCTATGGATTAAGCGGTTACGCTGAACACGGTCTACAACAGCAAAGCAGCCTAAAAGCAACAACCCATAAAACCCATAAGCCCACCATGTATGCCACCAGGGTGGATGGATGATGATGGCCAGGGAGGTGCCTTTATCATTCCAGACCCCATCGTTATTCGAGCCTTTCACCTTAAACACATACCTGCCCGGATCTATGTTGGTATAGCTGGCCAAACGACGGGCTCCTGCCTGCACCCATTCCTTATCTACCCCTTCCAGCTGATAGGCATACTGGTTTTTTGCTGTGCCGGTGTAGTTTAAGGCTGCAAACTCAAAAGAAAAGAAGTTCTGGTGATAATCAAGCACAATCTCTTCCGATTCGCTTTTACCAGCAATTGGCTTGTCGAATAGCCTGAATTGGGTAATCACTACCGGGGGCACATAAGGATTGGCTCGGATGGTAGCCGGATCGAAGGCATTGAATCCCCCATTACCGCCAAAGTAGAGGGTACCGTCTTTTCCTTTAAAGGCGGCCGCTTCTGTAAAAACTGCCGTAAATAGCTTGCCTTGCAGCCCATCTCCCACATCATAGTTGGTAAAGCTTTCACTTTCCGGAGAAAACCTGGAAAGCCCATTATTGGTAGCCAGCCAGAGATTTCCGGTATCATCTTCTAAAATGGAAAAAACGGTATTCCCTGCAAGCCCCTGTTTTTCTGTGAAACAGGTGAACGTTTCACTGGCATGGTCAAAGCGGCAGAGGCCTCCTTCTCCGGTGCCAAACCATAATACCCCGCTGGAGTCTTCATAAATACAGGGGACCGTATTGGAGCTGATGCTTCCTGCTACCTGGCTGTTATACTTGTAATGGGTAAAAGTGCCTTTTTCAGGATCGAAGCGGTTAAGGGCCTGGCTTCCGGGGCCTATCCACAAATTCCCCTTGCTATCTTCCAGAATAGATAAGGCCCAGTAATCGCTGATCCCTGCTGGCTTATTGGGGTCGTAAGGGTAGTTAATGGTGTTGCCTGTAGCAGGATCGAAATGTATGATGCCGTTATTGGTACCCAGCCAGATATTACCCTTTCGGTCTTCATAGATTATAAAAATTGGAGAGGCCGCAAGGTTTAACAGGAAAACGTGGTTTAACGGGTAATGGGTAAAGAGTTTCTTTTTTCGGTCATAACGTGAGAGCACATGGCCATTCCCCACCCACAGATTGCCCCGGCTGTCTTCCAGAATAGCACTTACCACATCACTTCGTAGGCTATTCTCATCATCTGGCCTGTGCCGGTAATGCCTGAAATTGCCAGTTGCTTTATCCAGCTCATTCAGACCGCCCCCTGCGGTACCAACCCAAACAGTACCCTGCTTATCTTCATAAATGGCTGCAATGCTATTATGGCTTAAGGAATGGGGATTGGAATCGCGATGGCGGTACAACCTGAAAGGTTTTTTGTTGGGGTCCAGTTTGTCTACACCCGCCATGGTGGCCACCCACAGAATACCTGCCTTATCTACCAGCAAGGATACAATAGCATTGCTGCTGATGCTGCCCGGATCTGTAGGATCGTGAAATAAAGAGGTAAAAGCCTTACGTTCCTTATCGAGCTTATACAGGCCGTTAAAAGCACCGATCCAGAGATTTCCCTCTAAGTCTTCCGCAAGACCAGAGACTAGTAAGCCATAAATATCAAGCGGTTGATGCGGATTGGGGTTATAATGCGTAAATTTGCCGGTCTTTCTATCAAAAGCATTTAAAATCCCAGCCTTTGTCATGATCCACAGAATGCCTTTATGGTCTTCTAGAATGCTTGTTACCGTGTTGTGGCTTATGCTGTTTGGATTGGCTGGATCGTGTCTGTAATGAGTAAAACTGACCTCAGCAGGCTTTCCTGGCCCGGTCGGAGTCAGGTTAAGCCGGTGTAATCCATGTGGGCTACCAATCCAAAACACCCCCTCTCTGTCTTTGTAGCCCACGTGCAGATTAACTGCACCCTCCCCTTGCCCCTCTTTGCCATCAATAAGCATTTTTGCATAGTTTTTGGCAGAAAACCTTCCGCTATTGCGATCAACCTGGCGTAGCTCTCCCTCAAAGCTCCCGCCTACCCACATGTTTCCTGCACCATCCTGATTGATAGACTGGGCATATTTGAAGGCATAAGGATTAGCTGCACTCCTTTCCAGCCGTGTAAATTTTTCTGTGCGGGGGTCAAAGATGCTGGTGCCTTCGCTGGTTCCTACCCACATCTTTCCCAGGCTATCTTCCCACATCATAAACACCTGGTTTTTTGGTACCGTGGTGGAATCGTAGGGATCAAACCTATAGTTTATAAAACCATAACCATCGTATTTGTCCAGGCCGTTACCCGTACCAAACCATAAATAGCCTTTGCGGTCCTGCATAATGTACATAACAAAGTTATGCGACAGGCCATGTTCTGTGGTAAGATGCTCGAACTGATAATTGTTAGCCTGCTGATCTTGCGCATGGACAAACACGCTGCCCCGAAAAAGCAGGCACGCCAGAACTGCCAGTACAGTCAGTTGCTGACGTGCCAATAATAACCGTTCAAATGGCTGATAGAAATGGATCCACATGCGCTTTTGAGAAAGCTATCTTAATATACTTATATTTAAGATTAATTATATAATATTGATATAGATATTTCCATACTGCGCTAAGCATCAGTTACTTTCTGCCATGGAACACCCGATTGAACGGTGTTTCCGCTACCCTTGTAAAGCTGGAAAATCCTGCCTTAAAGGCCACGTCAGCCAGGGAATCATCGCTGGCAACAGTACCCAGGGCATAAGGGCCGGAGGCAATGGCATTTGGCGTGCAGCACAGTACGGATGCTCCAGAATACACCCGCCCAACCGGATTAAAGTTTTCCTCTGTGGTTCTGCCAGCCATAGGCTCAATTACCATTAAGTCACCATTGGGAGCGAGTGCCTGCAAAGCGTGTTGCAGGGAACCCACGGGATCGCCCATATCATGAAGGCAATCGAAGTAGGTAATCAGATCATACCCGGTACCAGGAAATTGCTGGGCACTGGCTACTTCAAAGGTTACCCGTTCT
>JASLAE010000274.1 GCA_030147305.1 Cesiribacter sp. | reverse complement strand
GGCAGCCGCATCACAGCGCTGACAGAAGACAACCAGGCCAATATATGGGCAGCCACGGACCAACAACTCCTTTTGGTAGATCCCGCTTTGCGAAGCTACCCCCTGCCGCCGGGCATCAGCAGTTTAAATGCTGTTTTACCGGTAGGTGATGGTGTTTGGCTGGCAACAGAAAAGGGGCTCTACCTCTATGAACTAGCGTGTGACACCCTGCAAAAGAAGCTTAGCCATCCGAAAGAATTTCCCATCAGTAGCTTACAGCAGGATGAGAAGGGAAATATCTGGTTTGGTACCCTGGGTGGCGGGTTGTACAGCTATGATCCCGCTAACGGGCAGCTATTACATTTTACAGAAGCAGAAGGCCTGCCAAACAACAACATTCTTTCTCTGACCAGAGGGCCACAGCACAATTTCTGGCTTACCAGCCTGGGTGGTATTGCCCATTTTAATCCCTCGTCGAAGCCCAGGTTTAGCCTTTATCAGAGCAAATACCCTAAGACAACCTATGTATACGATGTGCTGCCAGCGCAGGATGGGAGCACCTGGTTTGCTACCGATGGCGAAGGCATTGTGCAGCATGATGGCACCAACAGCAAACCTGTAAGCCAGGAGGCGAGTCGTTCCGGCAGGGTGGTCTATAGCATTAGCGCCGGTGCGGGCAAGGTCGGGTTTCTGACGGCCAGTGCTGGTATCATCCTAAAGCAGCAGGATCAGTGGCATCAGGTAGAGCTGGAAAACGGATTGCGCACGCTGGACATAGCAGGCTTTGCCATTAGCCAACAGGGCTACTTGCTTACTGGCCACAAAGAAGGCTTAGATGTGCAGGATCTGCAAACGGGTCAGTGGCGCTATTACGATACTGAATATGGTATTGGGGCGCTGGACTTATATCATAATGCCATTAGAGCAGATGAACAGGGTGCCGTATGGCTGGCTACACCGCAGCGGCTCCTGTATTTCAATGGAGAACAGCTGGGCAAAGTAGCGGCTCCTGCCTCGCTGCTCACAGAAGTTGAGCTTTTTTACGAGCCGGTAGCAGCACAACAAGAATTTGCCCATGATGAAAACCATTTTTCCTTCCACTATGCTGGTTTATGGTACCATCAGCCCGAGCGGATTCTTTATGAACTGAAGCTGGAGGGATATGATACCCAATGGTTACGTTCGCGTGATGCTGTGGCTACTTATTCCAATTTACCTCCGGGAGAGTATACTTTCCGGGTACGCTCATCTATCAATAATAATTTTACAGCAGCTCCGGAAGCCCGGTATCATTTTAGCATCAGCCGCCCGCTGTGGCAGCAACTTTGGTTTTTAGCATTGGCCGGCACTTTACTGGTAGCAGCGGTGGTGGGGATAATAAAAGTGCGTGAAAAGCAGCTTCGGCGGGAGGAGCAGCTTAAGCAGGATGCCGTCCGTTACCAGCTGCAGACACTCAGGAGCCAGATTAACCCGCATTTTCTCTTCAATAGCTTTAACACACTTATTACCGAGATAGAGGCCGAAGGGGCAGGGGCTGTGCAGTATGCAGAGCGATTATCTGATTTTTTCCGCAGTATCCTGACCTATCAGGATAAAAACCTGATAAGCCTGCAGGAAGAACTGCAGCTGGTCGGGAATTATCTGTACCTGCAGCAAAAACGCTATGGCGCTAACCTGCAAGTGGAGATTGCTGTTGCACCAGAAGCACTTAACAGCCTGATACCCCCGCTTACGCTGCAGCTGCTGGTAGAAAATGCCATCAAACACAATGTAGTAGCCAGTAACAAGCCCCTCTGCATCCGCATATTTACCCGCGGAGATGAGCTGCTGATTGAAAATCAGCTGCAAAAAAAACGCACCAAAGAGGCTTCTACCGGGATTGGGCTCAATAACATTGCCGGCCGGTACCAGCTGTTGACCCGCAGGTCCATAGAAATTGAAGAACGAAACCAAACCTTTGCTGTAACCTTACCTTTGCTGAAGAATGCCTGATTTACGATTTGTGTTGATTGAAGACGAAGCGGCAGCAGCCAGCCGACTGCGCAAAATGGTGCAGGAACTCCGTTCGAACGCCCAATGTGTACATACAGTGGATACTGTAGAAGAAGCGCTGGAATGGCTACCGGCAAATGCAGCCCAATACGATCTGCTCTTCATGGATGTTCAGCTGGCCGATGGTATCAGCTTCGAGATTTTTGAAGAGATTAAAGTTGAGAAGCCCGTTATTTTCACCACTGCTTATGATGGCTATGCACTCCAGGCTTTTCGGGTAAACGGGCTGGATTATTTACTTAAACCGGTTAAGGTAGAGGAGCTGGAACAGGCGCTTGCAAAATGCGAACGTCTACAGGCTGCGACGCCTCCGGCCATTGACTACACCAGGCTGGCAGCAGCACTTCGGCAACCATTCCAGGAACAGCCACAACCGGTGAGCCAGCCTGCGCTTATAGAATCCGGAAAAACCTATCAGAAGCGGCTGCTGGTAAAAATAGGAGAAACCCTTAAGGCCCTGGAAATTGCAGAAGCTGCCTACTTTTATGCCCAGGACAAGGTAATCTTCATGCGGCATCAGAACGGCCGCGATTACCCGCTGGACCATAACCTCGATCAGCTGGAAGCGTTGCTTGATCCGCTGCAGTTCTTTCGTATTAACCGACAGTACATCATCAACATCAAGGCCATACAGAGCATGCATGCCTGGTCTAAATCCCGGATCAAGCTGCTGCTAAGCCCGCCTGCACCAGCAGAAACAGTGGTTAGCAGCTACCGTACCGGCGAGTTTAAAGCCTGGCTGGAGGCTAAGTAAGCAGTCTTATTCAGCTGCCCCATAGTCTCATTCAGCAAGCTCCTTTCCCCATTCAGCCTCTTTCTTTTTTATGCACGCAACCGATTCTATAATTTTGACCGTACCTGACAGAAACAACAAGCAGATGCAGCTTCTTAACAGCAAACGACGCTACTCCCTGATTACTTTCCTACTCGTAGTGGGCAGCTTGTTATGGATGGCGGGCTGTAAACACCCCATACCAGATGCAGTAGATCCTGTTACGCAGCCAGATGGTGGAGGTAATGGTACAACAGTTAACTGCGATCCTGATACTGTTTACTTTGAGCAGCAGGTGCTACCAATCCTGATTACCAACTGCGCCCGCAGTGGCTGCCACGATGCTGCCACAGCGCAGGAAGGTGTAGTGCTAACCAGCTACGAGCGCATTATGGCAACAGCCGATGTGCGGCCTTTCGATCCGGAAGGCAGCGATCTGTATGAGGTGTTGGTGGAAGACGCAGATGAGGAAGATCACATGCCACCGCCGCCCAATGAACCGCTGCAGCAGGTACAAATTGACCTTATTGCTACCTGGATCCGGCAGGGTGCAAAGAATCTGAGCTGTAGCGACGAAACGGCAGCCTGCAATACGGAGAACGTAACCTTTGCTGGCACCATAAAGCCTTTGCTGCAAACTAAATGCGTGGGCTGCCACTCTGCCACTACCAGCAGTGGCGGTGTAAACCTTACCACACATGCAGGTGTGGTTGCCGCTGCCAGTGATGGGCGCCTTTTAGGAGCAGTAAGCCATACTCAGGGGTATAGCCCAATGCCACAGGGCGGACAAAAGCTGGCCCAGTGTGATATAGACAAAATAGCTGCCTGGATAGAGGCAGGCACACTAAATAATTAATACAGTCATGAAGCACCTATTATCTCTCCTTTTCTGTGGAATGCTGTTGCTCCCCGGCTGCTATTACGATGTTGAAGAAGAGCTTTATCCGCCAGACCCTGCCTGTGAAACCACTGCACTCAGCTATACGGCCAATATCAAGCAGCTGATCGATACCAATTGTGCCATTAGTGGCTGCCATGTGGCTGGTACCGGCCGGGTAAGTTTTACGGCCTATGCAGGGGTAAAGCAGGTGGCCGATAACGGGCTGATGCGCCAAAAAGTGCTGGTAGAGAAAACCATGCCCCCCGGCGGCCCCTTGCCCGACTGTGAACTGCGCCAGATAGACGCATGGCTGAAAGCAGGAGCACCTGAAAATTAAGATACATATGAAAAAGACCCTCATATTTATTGCATTGGTAGTGGTATTGGCGGGTGCAGGTTTTGCCTACCTGCAGTACAATAAGCCCCACCGCAATACCGTAACAGAGCAACCTGCCCAGACCATGGAAGCTGCAAGCCTTTTTGCAGCATATGAGCAGGATGAGGCTGCTGCAGATGAAAAGTATCTGGATAAGCTGCTGCAGGTAAAAGGGACAATCGCCAGCATATCTACAGCAGAAGAAGGTGTTAGCAGCATTACCCTGCAGACAGAAGACCCCATATTTGGGGTTAGCTGCCAGCTGCTGCCGGAAGAAGGGGCTAAAAGTGCAGATTTAAAGGCAGGTGATGAAATTCAGGTAAAAGGTATTTGTACCGGCAAACTCATGGATGTTGTGCTGGTGCGGGGAGTATTGGTAGAATAATCAATAGAAAATATAACCATGAAAAAGTTATTAATGGTAATGATGTTGTTAGCAGGCTTATCGGCCTCTGCACAGGCCCAGGGCAAATTTTTTACACGGGATGGTTTTATTTCTTTCTTTAGCCATACCGATGTTGAAGATATTGACGCCAAAAACAATAAAGTAGCAAGTGTTTTAGATGCAGCGACTGGCCAGCTGGAATTTGCCGTGCTGATGAAGGCATTTGAATTTAAAAAGGCTTTGATGCAGCAGCACTTCAATGAAAATTATGTGGAGTCCAATAAGTATCCCAAAGCCCAGTTCAAAGGAAAAATACTTAATATTGGCAATGTAGATTTTACAAAAGATGGTGAATATCCGGTAGAGATTGACGGTGAACTTACCATCAAAGGTGTAACAAAGCCACTGCAGACGAATGCAAGCGTAATTGTTAAAGGAGGCGTGCCCCAGGGTGTTGCTGAATTTAAGGTGAAACCCACAGATTATGGCATTCAGATTCCTTCTTTGGTAAGAGAAAACATAGCAGAAGAAATACTGGTAAAGGTAGACATGCCTTACCAGCCCCTGGTTAAGTAAAGCATAAAATGCTCCTATGAAAGTACAGTTTTGGTTGGGATTGACAGGCCTTCTTTGTGCCTGTCTTTTCGCTGTTCCGGTTCAGGCACAGGACGATCTACTCTCCCTTATTGATGAGGACGAGCCTGTTACCACTTATGCCGAGGCAGGTTTTAAGACAACGCGGGTGATTAATTCCCATTCATTCGAAAACACAGCAGGTGGAGTGCTGGATGTTAAGATTTCTCACCGCTTTGGCTTTCTGAACAGTGGGGCTTATAACCTCTTTGGTCTGGACGATGCTACCATTCGTATTGGTGCAGATTATGGCATTACCGATCGCATTATGGTGGGGATGGGCCGTAGTTCTGTTGGCAAAACCTATGATGCTTTTGCCAAGTACAAGTTCCTGCGCCAGAGCAGCGGCGCCCGCAAAATGCCTGTTTCTGCAGCCTATGTAGCAAGCATAGCAGTACAAACTTTAAAATGGGCCGACCCCGCACGCGACAATTACTTCTCTTCCAGGCTATATTATACACACCAGCTGCTGCTGGGCCGTAAGTTTTCAGAGAGCTTCTCTCTGCAGCTTATGCCAACACTGGTACACCGGAACCTGGTGCTGAACGATACAGATGTACACGATGTGCTTGCGATGGGGGCAGCTGTCCGGCAGAAACTTACCAAGCGACTTGCCCTAAATGCAGAGTACTATTATAACCTGCCCGATCAGCTGGAGGATGGCTTTCGTAACTCCTTATCTATTGGCTTCGATATAGAAACAGGCGGTCACGTATTTCAGCTTCACTTTACCAATTCTACCGCCATGATCGAGAAAGGCTTTATTACCGAAACCACAGGTAACTGGTTGGATGGCGACATTCACTTTGGCTTCAACATCTCACGGGTCTTTACAGTGCGGGAGTAGGACTGTTGTTGTGAGGTTGGCGCAATTCATTGGCTGTAGACACTTAAGCACTTTTACTTGGCTGGAGTTACTCCAGGTGGTACATAATTCCTTTATCGAAGGGACTCCAGACAGCTGTTTTAATACCAATCTTCTTTAGCCCTTCATTAACCCAGTTGTTACAGGTGTAGAGGAGGCTGTAGCTGCCATTGGCTTCATAAAAATTATCGTAGGTGGTATAACCTGCATGATCGATCAGGATAAGTCCGTTTTTCTCTCCTTTGCTAAAGCCAGCCAGTATGTACGCCACCAGCTGCTGGTATTGGGCCTGGCTGAGGTAAAGCTTACGACTGTCTGCACCCGGCGGTGGCGGATGCCGCAAATATGTAACATGCATGGCCGTTGGGCTGGGCAGTAGCAGGGCATGAACAGCTGTAGAAAGGGTTAGATCTTTCCATTGGGGCGTTTGCAGGTAAAATCCCTTATCACCCCAGCCAAAAGCTATGTATTGAAAAGATGGGTTGGCACCCCTATAATCTTCAAGCAACATCAGCTCCCGCCAGTCAACGGCAGGTGTTACCACCGGAAGTGTAAAATCTGCATGAACACCATTGGTGGTAATGTAGACGGCAATGCCTTGGCTTGCCACTGGCGCTTTACTATTAACCGGAATTACCGACAGGACTGCTGCCACAATCAAATAAAGCACAAGCAAACCGAGCAGGCCAGCAAGCAGGTGCAGCAATATTCTCAGGAGGGTTTTCATTGTTAAATTGCAGACTCAAAGGATGCGTCTTTCAGTTACTGTACTTGCTTTTTCATACAAACACTGTTTTCTACCCCTGCATATTGCCCATAGTTGGGGATGGTGGTATAACCATTTTTCTGGTAGAGCCTGATCGCTTCCGGTTGCGCCATACCAGTCTCCAGGATCAGGGTTGCGAAGCCTATAGTGGGTGCCCATGATTCAAGCTCCTTTAGAATGCTGGTGGCAATACCTTTATTGCGTAATTTCTCTTTTACGTACATTCTTTTTACTTCCCCTGTCTCTGGCTCATAGGCTTTAATGGCACCGCATCCGGCAGGTATATCATTCCAGAAGGCTACCACTGCATGCTTTATATGGTCAATTTTATTGAACTGATCATAAAAAGCATGGTCGGGCCCGTCTCTTTCCTTTAGTTCTTTGTCTAGCAGGCTTACCAGTTCTCTAAAACTACTATCGCTGGAATCTGTCCTCTTTAAAGTAATCATATAATGGGCGGAGTTGATGTTCTTTTCTTTTTAAAGTTAATGGTTTGGCCGTAGCTATTGTAAACAGATCTCAACCATTGAATGCTAATTAAAGAACAAAGCCAGCTAATAGCCCTATAAGCACAATAACGGCAGCAGGCACACGGCTAAGCAACAACAGGCCAAAGGTTAGCAGAATAAAGCCTATGTTCAGGGGTGTATTTTGGATGGGCTCGAATAGCAAAATGGCCGCTCCTATTACCAGGCCGGCACTGGCTGCATTTATGCCTTCCAGCGAAGCCTTTACCGGCCGGTATTGTTTTAGCCGGTTCCAGAAGCGAATAACAAAGAAGATAAGGAAAGTACCGGGCAGAAAAATACCGGCAGCGGCAACAAAGGCCCCAATCAGCTGGCCACTCAATCCTTCTTTTTGCATGCTCATGGCACCAATGTAAGCAGCAAAAGAAAAGGTTGGGCCAGGCAGGGCTTGTGCTATGCCATAGCCGGTCAGAAATTCCTCGGAGGTGAGATAGCGCTTAAATTCTACAAACTCTGTATAAAGTAGTGGCACCAGCGCCTGGCCGCCGCCAAAAATGAGGCTGCCGTTCCGGTAGAAGTTCTCAAATAAACGAACAGGCAGCGAGCGGGTAAAATGACCCAGAACAGCCGCCGCAATGAGCACACCCGCCCAAAGGAAAAAGTTAGACCAGTTTACCTTAAAGGGTGCTTTGGTTTCTTTTGGGTGCTTTTTATAATCGAAGGCCGTGACAATGCCGGCGGCCAGCAACAAAACCGGAAATACATAAGGGGTACGGATGTGGAAAGAGACCACTGCTGCCACCACCATCAAAAAAATACCAATGTTTGAGTTGATAACCTTAAAACTGATGCGGTAAGCGGCAAAGGCAACAAAGCCAACGGCAATAGGGCGTAAAAATTTGGTAAAATCCAGGGAAACGTTATACTGCTCCAGCATGTGAATGGCTATGGCAGTAAAAGTCATAAAGGTGACCCCGGGCAGTACCCAGACTAGCAGTGTGAGGTAAGCGAGCCCCGGACCTCCAAGCCGAAAGCCTATAGCTGTGACGGTTTGGGTAGAGGTAGGGCCAGGCAAGATCTGGCAGAGGGCATTTAATTCCAGCAACTCCTGCTCGGTAAGGTAGCGCCGCTTATGCACAAAAATCTCAAACATCAGTGCAAAGTGTGCCTGCGGCCCGCCAAATGCAGTAAGGGCAAAGAAAAACACGTCCTTTAAAAAAATATAATGCCTGAGACTCATGAAACAGAGTCTTCAGGCATTATACATAGGCTAAACTCCAGATGGCCACATGGTGGCATAGGCTCAGCGGTTATTTTTTAAGTAATCCTATTTCGGCAAGACGTTGTTGTAAAAACTCTCCGGCAGTAATATCATCATACTGTTTAGGATTGTTGGCATCAATGCAGTTTGGCAATACCGTTAGGTCCATTTCGGAACGCGGGTGCATAAAGAACGGAATGGAAAAACGGCTGGTATTCATTTTTTCGCGGGGCGGATTCACCACCCGGTGAATGGTGCTCTTCAGCTTATCGTTTGTGTGGCGCGCCAGCATATCGCCAACATTTACCACAACCTGATCTGGCAGGGCCGTAATGGGTATCCACTGGCCATCCCGGCGTAATACCTGCAGACCATCGGCACTGGCACCCATCAGCAGCGTAATCAGGTTAATGTCGCCATGCTCAGCAGCCCTTACAGCATCTGCGGGAACACTATCCGGATTTTCAATAGGATAATAATGGATAGGGCGCAAAATACTATTGCCGTTTCGCACCTTTGCTTCAAAATAGGTTTCTTCCAGGCCCAGAAACAGCGCAATGGCCTGCAGCATGTGTTTACCAGCTTTTTCAAGGGTTTTGTAGGCTGTTATGCACACCTCTTCCATCTCTGGCACCTCAGCAGGCCACACATTGTCGGGATACTGGCTGCGGATAGGGTCATCTCCCTCAACCTCCTGTCCAACGTGATAAAATTCTTTCAGGTCGCCAGTATTACGGCCTTTGGCATGCTCTTTACCTTTGGGGGTATACCCACGT
>JASLAE010000233.1 GCA_030147305.1 Cesiribacter sp. | reverse complement strand
CTACAGCCATCGGTACCCCAGGCTGCTGCCGACCAGCCGTTAGATACCGAAAGTCTGAGCAATACCCCTGATCGGGTTGCCATGGCTGGAAAAGGATTTAAAATGCGGAGCCTGGATGGTAAAACCGTAGATTTTGAAAGTCTGCAGGGAAAAGTAGTATTCCTGAACATTTGGGCTACCTGGTGCCCACCCTGTATTGCTGAAATGCCTAACATACAAAGCCTCTATGACAAGGTTGGCTCTGACAAAATTGCTTTTGTGATGCTCTCCGTAGATGAAGCCGGGCCAAATAAAGTAAAAAAGTTTATTGACAAAAAAGGCTTTACATTCCCGGTCTATATGCCGCAGAACCAGCTGCCAGACGAATTTTATTCTCAGGCTATACCGACTACTTTCATCATTGACCCCAACGGCAAAATTGTAGCCCGCCACGAAGGCATGGCAGACTATGATACCAAAGAAGTTCGCGATTTTTTAGAAAAATTAGCTAAGTAACAGAAACCCAATCTCTTTCAATTTACCTAGCTGATCATCTATTTATTACCCCAAAAGTATATAATCTATTTAAGAAGAAATATTGATTTATTTTTACCAGCTTCCCAACTCAGGCATGCGCAATGACGTATTATAGCTAATTCAGAAAGCTGGCTACCGTTGTTCCTTTGGCAGCACCTAAAAAGATCTTAATAAACAGCCCCTGGTATTTCTGCTGCTGTTACATTGACTTAAAAATAGTCTTTCTTTTAATTTGCACCACAGTAACGCAGCTTTGCCTCACTGCGAAAGTTGAATGGATTGTTGGGACGCTGTAATGGCTTGTAATGAAAATGAATGTGAACGACCTTAAAGATTTCAAGATAATTTATGGAGCGAACCAAGCTGAAATTGAAGCCCAGATAGAAACCTTGCAGGCGCAAGGTTATGAACTGCATGGCACAATCGTTGCGCAGCCCAATCCAGGTTTTTATACCAATCCTTCAGGGGGTGCAGAACCCTTCCAATACTATCAAATGCTGGCCAGGCTAAAGAAATCCTCTTCTCTGGAAACAGATGCCGACAACGCAGATGCAGACAACGCAACCACCACATGAATTCTCTCCCGGAATGATGCTATTCATGATCATTTAAGATGAAAATGGTACTGGCTTAAATAGTATGTTTTAAAGATTATTACTTTTATTGTAGCCTCCTTAAACAAAAACACGTAAAAAAAGTAATTTAGAAAGCATCAGTCAGCATGTATGCTCCTCTAAATCAGGATTTTTTTTACCAAAGCCAGGGATCTGGGCAATTAGGGATAGGGAGGCTTTTATGAGAAAGTTACAAAGCGTTTTATTGGTGGATGATGATTCTATCTGCAGTTGGTTCAATAAAGTGCTCCTGGAAGAAATGCAGGTAGCAAATAATATCATTAGTGTATCTTCCGGTCAGGAAGCGCTCCAATACCTGCAAAGCACCTGTTCCGATACATCAGAAGATGACAATGATGATTTTCCAAACCTCATCTTCCTTGATTTGAACCTGCCTGACATCCAGGGCTTTGAATTGCTGGACCAGCTAAAAAACATAAAGGGCTGTGCTTCAATTGCTACACAGCGAACAGTTTTGCTTACCAACTCCATGCAACCCCTCGACTTGGAGAAAGCAGAAAATTACCAGCTTTATGGTTATCTGGTAAAACCTTTAACCACCACCAAGATCAAAAATCTTGTGGCTGGATTTATGGGCTTGTTCTCAACAAAGGTAAAACATAAAAAAAGAGCCCGTTAATTAAGCCCTGGCTTTAGCCTTTAAACCGCTGGACCTGATCATTGAATTCTTGTAGTTTTAAAATGATGAAGGGCAAAGGTATGTCCTGCCATATTCATCTAATGCTCCGACCTCCTTTTTGCTATTTTCACGTAGTGGTGCTAACCGAACAGGCTTTCTCTGCGTATTAAGAAGAGCTGTACGCTTGTCAGCTTTCTTACGCTAACTCACCTCATACGCAGAAAATGGCTTTATCGTTAACTCCTATCCGTAACCAGGTTATGGTAATTACCGGCGCCAGCAGTGGCATTGGACTTGCTACTGCCCGGGCAGCCGCAGCTCAGGGCGCCAAACTTGTACTGGCCTCCCGCAATAGCGAGGTGCTGGCCACCGTAGTGCATGAAATAAAAGCAGCCGGGGGTCAGGCCATTCATGTAGTAGCTGATGTAGCCAAGCGGGAAGAAGTACAGCGAATTGCCGATGAGGCTATAAAATGGTTTGGTGGCATCGATACCTGGGTGAATAACGCAGGTATTTCTATTTATGGCCGCCTGAAAGAAGTAAATGACGATGACCACCGGCGCCTGTTCGAAACCAATTTCTGGGGCGTGGTACACGGTTCGCTGATCGCTGTGGGACACTTAAAAAAACGGGGGGGTGCCTTAATCAATGTGGGCAGCGTTGCCTCAGATGTTTCGTTTCCGCTCCAGGGCATGTATTCGGCCAGCAAGCATGCAGTTATGGGCTTTACGGACGCCCTGCGCATAGAATTGGAAGAAGAAGGGGCGGCTGTTTCGGTTACACTTATTAAGCCGGCGGCAATAGATACGCCCTTTCCACAGCATGCCAAAAACTACATGGAAAAAGAGCCTAAGCTACCCCCGCCAGTGTATGCACCCGAAGAAGCTGCCTATGCCATTCTGCATGCAGCCGCACATCCGGAGCGTGAGGTGTACGTAGGCGGAGGCGGAAAAGCCATGAGTAGCTTAAACAAGCACGCACCCAAACTGATGGACTGGATGAATGCCAGCTTCATGAGCAAGATACAACAACGTGAAGAAGCTGCTTTTACGCCGCAGGATGCCCTTTACAGCGCTGGCGAGGGTGGACAGATAAAGGGTCTGCAGCCTGGTTATGTAATGAAGAAAAGTATTTATACACGAGGTTCCCTTAATCCTGGTAAAGCGGCCCTGGCCATTGCTGCTGTTGGCCTTCTGGCATTTGCCCTTGTAAACAGGAATAATTATTCATGATACACCTGGCATAAGACAGCACCAAATCTCTTTTAAAAACATGCTTCTTGTCTGGTAGCGGCCGCTTTACAATGGCTTAGTTTTCAGAACCGTTTGAAAGAGTCTTCTGCTCAAAAATCGGCAGACCTTCTGCCGTAATGCCCTGGATAACGATTTCAAATTCACCAATTTCATCCGAAGTAAAGAACTCCAGGGTGGTTTCCTGACCCGGAGTTATTTCAATTGCAGGGTTCCAGTAGAGCAGAGACCGTACATCCGGTATTCGCTTGTTGGTGTGGTCAGGCCTAGGAGCTGCGATGGCTGGAATAAGCCCACTTAAGATAGCGATGTTATCATCAGCAAACTTTTTTCTTACAGCATCCTTTGCAGTATTGATCGCCATTATACCATACTTCCCAGACCTGGAGAAATGTATCAGGTTATCGGTT
>JASLAE010000325.1 GCA_030147305.1 Cesiribacter sp. | reverse complement strand
ATATCGCGCAAACCCAGATCTCCGTTCGGGAATCTATACTCCAGCTTGATGGCATTGAAGGATAGCTTGGTTTGTACACCCTCCAGGTTGAAGTGGCTGGTAATGTCGCTGTAATACAGCGCAGCTCCCTTGGGTGTTTTAATGGTGCTGCCATGCGAGTAGAGGTATACCTGTTCCGGCTTCATGATAAAGCCATTCAGCACCACCTCTTCATGGCCCAGGTACTTTACAAAGTACATATCTACACTCTGCACTTTCATGAAGATGAGCTCCCCGGAAAGTTCAGTATAGACATGTTTCTTCAGGTCGTCGTCGGCTCCTTCTGCAGGGCTTACGCCGGTCTCTGCCAGTATTTCCTGCAGGCCATTGCCAACAATCAGAATATCTTCATAATTGGCCTGCTGGCTGTTGGCAGCCACAACAAAACTTTCAATTAGCTTATACTCCTGCTTCTTAAAGCGGAATACTGTTGAAACGGTGTCGATGATCTCCATCCGCTGGGAGGTGAAGTTCTTGTCAGAAGCAACCAGTTCCAGGATCTTGATCAGGACCACGACGCGCTGTTTCTGCGTTAGGGTCTTATTAATTTTTTTGCAAATGGCGAGGGTTTTCACAGAATCGCGTACGGAAGTTAACTTCCGCACCTTCTTCTGCTTTTCCTCTTCTTCCTCCTCTTCGGGCTCTTCTTCGTTATTGTAGCCCACGAATTTGTCATACAGCTCCAGGTATTCACGAATAGAATCCTGGTCCAGCTCCTGCTGGAAAAAGCGAATCACAAAGTTTCGCTCTACCTCGGTAGCACCACCATCTTGTTTGGTGATGATGGCAAATAACTGGGTAAGGGCCTTCAGTATTTCCTCACTCATGTTGCAATACTAAATCAGCGGTGTAGATTTCACTGGTGTTTTTTACGCCAGCGTATGGCCCGAATGCCGGGCATTATCAATTAATAGGTCTTGAATTCAAAGGGAACTTCTACCAGTTCTGAAAACTCTTCGCCGGCTTCCTGCATGTCTTCGTCATCTTCGTGGTAGTACCAGTGAATGGTTACTCCCTTGATTTCTTCCAGCTGGGAAAGCAGGTCCAGAATTAGCTTGGATGAGGCTGTGTTAAAATACTCCAGCTTAAAGACAAAGTCTGTAGCGCCGTTCGGATTGGATTTGTACTCGTCGAGCCAGTCCAGCACCGGCTGATAAAACTCCGCAGAGTCTTCGGGCAGAGAACGGCCGGATACTTCAAATATACCGTTGTTCTTGTCCAATATTATTTTAGGAGTGTCCTCCGTTCCTTCCAGGTTTATAATCTGCATGATTGTTATAAGATTTGGGTTTTAGGACTACTATTCTTTTGCAATTTTGGTACGAAGCGAGAAGAATGAATATTGGTTATCCAGCTTTTCGAAATCGTATTCCAGCGGACTGCCGGATTTGCGTGCCATGTCTACAAAACCAAGACCGGCGCCACCTTTTTCAGACAGACTGGTGCTCTTGATAATTTCTTTGTAGAGTTGTTTGAGTCCTTCTTTATCCAGGCTGTTGATCTGGTCCAGCTTGGAGCGCAGGTTGTCTACTTCTTCGTTCTTAATAGGGTTACCGGAGGTAATGATGTAGGCGCTGTCCTGCTTGCCTATCATAAAGATAGCGGTAGATTTCTGCTCCATTTGGCGGTTCAGATCTTCGCTGTGCTTTACAATGTTCTGCAGGCATTCCACCATCACGTTGAAAACCTTGCGCTTAATGCCAGATTCTTCACCCATTGAGTCCATGTTCCGCTCGGCCATGGCCAAAACAGACTTAGTGATTTCCTGAGTAAACTCGCCCTCGTAAACGAGGATCAGATTCCTGGCCAGCATAGTTTTATGCAATTCATAGATGTATTTCATAGCACTTTACAGGAATTATTAGTTGTTCTTTTGCCCCTGCTAAGGGTAGTAAAATTAATTTAATTTCAGATTAATGGTGCGCCTTAAAAGCGTATACCGATCAACAACATGTCATCAGTTTGTTTTTGCTCTCCTTTCCATTTTTCCCACGTTTCGTCAAACACAGTCATCTGTACGGGCATGCTGTTATCCTTTTGTTCCATGATCATTTCACGAATGCGCTTAGGTCCGAACTTCCGGTTGTCTTCGCCACCAAACTGGTCGGGAAAGCCATCTGAGCAGAAATAAACGGCATCTCCGGGTGCCAGCGTTAGGCAGGTAGAAGCAAAGTTTGTCTGGTTTTTGAACTTGCCACCACCGATCGGGAAGCGGTCACCTTTGATCTCCTGCAGGGTTCCGCCACTCATGTAATAGAGCGGGCGGTGTGCACCGGCATATTCTAATGTGCGTTTTTTGAGGTTGATCTTACAAAGCGAGATATCCATGCCGTCTTTTGTCTTGGCATCTTCTTCATCCTGGCGCAGGGTTTGGGTAACGCCTGCATCCAGCGCATCCAGGATTTCCCCCGGGTTGGTAATCTTGCGGCTGCGCACAATATCGTTCAGCAGGAAGTAACCAATCAGCGAAATAAGTGCACCTGGTACCCCATGGCCGGTACAGTCTACCGCAGCCAGGAAAATATCGTCGCCCACCTGCATAAACCATGGAAAATCGCCACTTACCACATCGCGTGGTTTATAGAGGATAAAGGAATCAGGCATCAGGCGGCGGATCAGGCCGTTGTCTGGCAGAATAGCGCCCTGGATACGCTGAGCATAATTGATGGAGTCGTTGATCTTTTTGTTTTTGGCCTGAATTTCCTGTTCAATCAACTTAAGCTCTGTAATATCGTGCGATACCACCAGCACCGATTCCATTTCCTGCAGGTCGTTGTACTCCGGGATGGCATTTACCTGCATTACCCGATCGCCCATTTGATCGGTAGGGAATTCCATTTCGGCAGATACCTTGCTGTTGCGCTCACGAACATCCTTTAGAATGGCCATCCATTGCTGCACGATCTTATCATTCAGTCCCACCTCCATGAGGCTCTTGTTCATGAGCTGCTCCGGATGGTTGCCTGTATAGCTTTCGATAACAGGGTTGATGTAGAAGAACTCATTCTTGGTATTCAGGCGTGTGATCAGGTCTGGTGAGTTTTCCGATAAGGCCTGCATCTGGCTGCGCATACGCTGTTCCTGTTCGGCTCTGCGGCGCTCTGTAATATCGCGTGTGTTCACCACAATTCCCTGAATAGCAGCGTCTGCCAGCATGTTGGTGCCGGTAGCTTCCAGCCAGATATGTTCGCCATCCTTGCGCCTGAACTGGAATTGTACCGTAACCTGCACCCGCGGATTGTCCAGCAGCTGCTCGTACATTCCCTCCACACTGTCTACGTTGTCGGCATGCACATAAACCAGGTCTCTTCTGCCAATCATCTCATCCTGGGTGTAGCCGAATATTTTCTCTACAGAAGGGGAGATGTACCGTACTACACCATCTTCTTCATAGATAGTAATAACCTCAGATGCATTTTCCAGCAGGAGCTGCATCCGCTTCTGCGTGCGGTTTACCTCGTCAATCTGCTCTTCCAGCCGGAAGTTGGTGCGCTTCAGTTCTTCCTGTGTAGCTTCCATTTCTTCCGCATTCTGGCGAAGCACTTCCTGCTGCATCTGCAGCTCGTGGCTCATCTTCTGCGATTCCTGGAGCAGCCGGTGCGTGCGCTCATTTACTTTGATGTTGAAGACGGTACGGGCAATGATTAAGCTGATCTCCTCCACGAATTTAACGTTTCTGGTAGAGAACTTGCCAAAGCCTGCAAACTCCATTACGCCATACACCTGCTCGTTCGTAATCAGCGGAACGATCAGGATACAATTTGGTCGCTGTTCACCCAAAAGGCCAGAGGTAATGCTCACATAGTCTCTTGGTATTTCTGTACGCAGCAGCGTGTCCTGTTCAATAGCCGCCTGGCCAACCAATCCTTCGGCAAAGCGATAACGGCCTTTCAGATATTTCTTCTTGTTATAGGCGTAGCTTGCTTTCAATTCAATGAATTGGTTGTCCTGGTCATCATCGTTCACTACATAAAAGGCACCTTGTATAGCGCCAATTTTACGGGTAACGTACGAAGCTACGGCATCGCCCAGTTCTTCCAGGTTATTGTGCAAGCGCAGGATCTCGCCAATCTCTGCAACACCTGTAACAATCCAGGTACGCTCACGGTCTCTTGCTTCAGACTCCTGAATGCTGTCCCGCATGTTAATGAGCGCTGTACCAAGGGTATCCTGTTCACTTAAAGGTTTAAAATCAGTTTCGAAATGGCCTTCGCCAATTTTATGTGCAAAGCTGGCTGTATTCTTAAGTGCTTTTACCACGCCACCAACCGTCACAGCCATTTCGCCAATCTCGTCATTGCTGTTAACCGACACACTTTCCGGAAGTATACCCCGTCCTAACAATTGCAGGATAGCCTTTAAGTTCAGCAGGGGGGTAATCAGCATTCTGGAGAAGATGATTGCAATCATCAGACAGATAAGCAGCACCGCGCCGCCAACCATTAGAAATTTGGTTAAGAGGCTGGCAGTTTGTTCCTCTATTTCTGCTTTGTCTATTTTAGTAACAATGCCCCAGCTAGTTTCCGGAATAAAATGTTTTACAAAGAGTGTTTCCTGCCTGCGATGATCAAGCCCTACATCAGCCCCTAATTCTTTTTTAAGTACCTGTTGTACTGCAATATCATTTTTTCTGTCAAGCAAGACTCTCTTCTGAAGCACAGCAACGGCGTCCGTACGGAGCGGGCTTATGTAGCGGGCCTCAACATTGCTGTACTGTTTCACCAGAAAGGTTTCTCCTGTACGGCCAAGGCTGGTGGTGTCGGTGGTTATGGCAAAGATGGGCTGCATATTTAGCTGCGCCACCAAGATGCCACCCACTTGCCCGGTACTGTCTTTTACAGGAACAGCCGCATGCATATAATAACCCTTGTCATGGTTATAAACATTGCTGAAAAACAAGGCTTTGGACGCTTCGTCCAGCGTGCGGCCATCGGGGTCCGCATAGGCATCGCCAATGGATTTGTTCTGTAGTTTGTCAGGTGCTGAGGCAAACAGGATCATGCCCCTTGTGTCCAGCAGAATCAGGTTCTCATAAACATAAATCTCCTGCATGCTGGTCATGATGCGCTGCAGGCGCTGTTCAACGAGTTGGAAGGCGCTATCGGGTGCAGTGTTGTAATGGCTGGTATACAGGTCCAGCGCCTCCTGCATAAAGGCCTGTTGTTGCATTCCCTGTAAGCCCGCTGCAGCATTGGCCAGATGGTCATCAATCTTGTCGGTCTTAAAGCGGTTTACTGCAGTGATGGTTTCCCGGTAACGTTCCTCTAAAGCGCTGGTGGCAAAGCGATGGGTAATGATGCTTACCACCAGGGTACTGAGCAATACTACTACCAATACCAGCAGAGTTATTTTATTTCCTATGCTAAATCTCCTAATCATACACCTTTATTTTAAGGATAGTAGTTGCTTATCGTTTTACGGGTTGATCTATCAGGCTTTCTTCTGCTGCCAGGGTCGCGTGGTCTGCTGCCTGCCGGCTGCTTTCTTCAATGATCTTTGCCATTATTTCAAAAGATTGCTTTACCAGCTCCTCGTGTTGCTTGTGCAGCGGGTTAAAAGAAGCAATTTCTACGACACCTGCTACTTTATCGTTCACGCGTATGGGCACCAGCAGTAAATGTTTAGGGGATGCACTTCCCAGGCCGCTCAATACTTTTATATAGCCGTCGGGTACTGTATCCAGGTTTACCAGCTGGCCTTCCTTAGCCACCTGCCCCGGCAGCCCTTCGCCAAATTCGTAGCGCACCACCTGGCTATCGGGCTTCATAAGGGCGTACCCGGCGCGTAGCTCCAGGCTGCGGGCATCCTGCTGTACAACACTTACATAGACAGCGCCCTGACTTGCCTGCAGCTGATTGCAGATCACGCGCAGGGCTTTTTCTAATTTTTTGTCGGCAGGCTCATTGCTGGCAGCAGCCTGGCGGATGGCTCCCAGAAGCTCCTCGCTCATTGCACTTACGTTGTAGCTTTCGCCATCTTCTTCATTTAGTTTGGCGGTAGTTTGCCTGCTGTCTTTTGCTTTTTCTACATAGACCACATTAGCATCCTGATTTCTGGAAAGCAGCATTTGTGTGATAAGGGCTATCAGACCCAGCACTAACGTACCACACACCAGCAAGAGCAACTGGTTATGCAATGGCTTTATTTCTGCAATAGCCTCTGCGTTAATAATGCTTGAAGACTCGTTTAAATTATCGGGCAGCGCAATCAGGTACCAGGCGGTATAAAACATACCGACTACATAGAGTATGAGGGCGCCAATCGCCAATGGTTTAGACAATTTATTCATGCCTTTTTATTTGTAGAGTTTATCTAGTTCATTCAAAAATCTAATGATCTCATCCACCTTCAGCACATGGTCTATGGAAGTTGCTTCCAGAGCTGCAGCAGGCATGGTGTCAATCATACATTCGGCAGGGTCCTGTACAATGGTAAGCCCCCCGCGTTCCTTAATCCTTTTCATGCCCAGTGCACCATCGCGGTTGGCGCCGGAGAGTAAAATGCCCACAAGCTTTTCTTTGTAGACATAGGCGGCGGAGTCGAGCGTAACATCTATAGAAGGCCTGGAATTGTTGATCATTTCTTCTGTCGAGAGCGAAAATGAATTGCCCAGCTCCAGCGATAAATGGTAATTGGCCGGGGCCAGATACACCATTCCTTTTTTTATATTTTCCTTATCGTGCGGCTCCAGTACAGGTTTTTTACTTTTGATAGAGAGCGCCTCCGTAAAGCCGTTGCGAACATGTTTAAGCCGATGCAGGCACATGACAATGGGCAGCTGAAAGTCTTCCGGAATATTGGACAATATTTTAGTAATGCCCTGGAAGCTTCCGGCAGATCCGCCAATGACAATGGCTTTATATCGGTTATGTAGACTAAATTTGGTCATACCGTAGTGCTGTGCCGGGAGCTACTTAATCCTTAATCTTCTTGTAAACTTTTTCCTCGTTGTTTACCACAATAAACTTATTGGCAATCTCACACCAGATTAGGGATTCCTTAGATCCTATGGCCAGATACCCGTATTTGAACAAGCTTTCGTGGAGCCGCTTCAGTACTTCATTTTGTAGGGTCTGGTTAAAGTAGATCATCACATTGCGGCAAAGCACCAGGTCGAACTTATTGAAGACAGGCCCATTCACCAGGTTATGCTGCCGCCATGATACATTCGCCACCAGTGATTTATCCATATAAGCCTTTCCATCCCGCACTTCATAATAATCCGACAGGCTGCCGGTGCCCTGGTAGCGTATATAGTTTTTCTCGTTCAACTCCATGTTTTTTATGGAGTACACCCCGCTCTTGGCCCTGTCAAGCACGGCTGTGTCTATATCGGTTGCAATTATTTTTGATTTGTTGAGCAGGCCCATTTCTTTTAGCATGATGGCCATGCTAAAGACCTCTTCACCACTGCTGCAGCCTGCATGCCAG
>JASLAE010000223.1 GCA_030147305.1 Cesiribacter sp. | reverse complement strand
TTTTATTGGCAGGCGCTTGGGATATGGGTTCCTGGTTTTACTGGGAGTGGTGCTGGTGGTGTTCTTTCTTTTTCATGCGCTGCCCGGTGATCCTGTCTCCATGATGGCCGGACAGCGAACTGATATTTCTACCCGTGAAGCAATACAAAAGGAGCTGGGGCTGGACAAGCCCCTGGGTGAGCAGCTAAAGCTGTATATGAACGACCTGTCGCCCATTGCCATTCACGAAAAGGACGAAACAACCCGGTTAAAATATGGATATGTAAGCCTGGCAGATGTAGGTGATGATCAGGTGCTGGCTTTGAAAGCACCCTATCTGCGGCGCTCGTTCCAAACCAATAAAGAGGTTTCGGAGATCCTGATGGAGAATGTGGAAAGCACCCTGTGGCTGGCACTTGCGGCCATTTCCTTTGCCACTGCGGTTGGTATTACATTTGGCGTGATTGCCGCATTAAAACAAAATACCTTTACCGATCACTTTATTATTACCACTTCGGTACTCGGCATTTCGGTGCCGTCCTTTGTTTCTGCCATTGTTATTGCCATGGTTTTTGGTTATTACCTTAGCGACTATACGGGGCTTAATCTCACCGGGCAACTGTGGGTAAACCATCCTTTCTATGGGCGGACCCTGCACATAGAAAACCTTATTTTACCTGCCTTTACGTTAGGGTTGCGGCCCCTTGCCATTATTACGCAGCTTACCCGCAGTTCTATGCTGGAGGTGCTCTCGCAGGATTACATCCGCACTGCCCGGGCCAAGGGTCTCCGCTATTACAGGGTTATCAGCAAGCATGCGTTAAAAAATGCGCTTAACCCGGTAATTACTGCGGTTTCTGGCTGGCTGGCTTCTTTAATGGCAGGCGCCTTCTTTGTAGAGCTTATTTTTGACTGGAAGGGATTGGGCTTTGTAACCCTTAAAGCAGTACAGAGCCTGGATTTTCCGGTGGTGATGGGGTCCACGCTTTTTATTGCTGCCATTTTTGTATTGGTAAATATCTTTGTGGATGTGCTGTATGCAGCGCTAGACCCGCGTGTGCGGATAGGATGATGAGCAAGCAAAAGTCCATTGTATTAGTGGGCCTTCCCGGCAGCGGCAAATCAACGCTGGGTCAATTACTGGCTCAACAGCTCGGGTTGCCTTTTATAGATTTGGATGCTGTAATTGAAACAGAAGCCGGCTCGTCAATTGCGCAGCTCTTTGCTCAGAAAGGAGAGCCTTATTTTCGGGAGCTGGAGTCAGCCTTATTGAAAAAGGTATTGCAGGGGCCTGTACCCGTTGTACTGGCCACCGGAGGAGGCGCACCCTGCTTTTATGATAATATGGCTTACATCCGCATGCATACAAGAAGTGTATATCTGAATGTACCCTGGCCACTGCTGGCGCAACGGCTTGCAAAACAGCCTGGTAAGCGGCCGTTACTGCAGGGTTTAACGGCTGCAGATTTTACCGATGCATTGAAAGAAAAATTTGGCTGGCGTATTCCTTATTACCAGCAGGCGCAGCTGCACCTCCAGATCGCTGAGGAGCAATCGGTGGAGTATCTGGTAGAACAGCTCCTGCAAAAGCTTCCCCAATAAAAAAGCTATCCCTGTTCAGGATAGCCAAAAGCTATTACGCTGGTTTCTCAGACTTATTAAAAGGTGAGTCCTAAGGTTAAGATACCCATCGTGTCTTTGTTTTGCATGCTGGCAACGGGTTGGTCCGTATCGGTTGCATAGGGAGAGAAGTAATTATTACCCCTTCTTTGCGAGAGGGCAAAATCTACAAAGTAGTTGTTGAATCTTAAACCTGCGCCAGCCGAATAGGTTTGTCTGCTACCATCAAGGTCAACGTCCAGGCTGGTGCGATAGGGATTTCCCTCAAAGCCATAGCCAGCGCGCAACCGCAGAATGTTATACCGAAACTCGCCACCCAAACGAATGTTAACAGCAGAACGGTAATCATCCCTTATGGCAGAATTATCATCGCCCAGGCTACTGAAGCTATCCGTAAGGCGGGCGTTTGAATAATTGGTGAATTCCACATCAGCCGAAATAAAGCCCCACTTCTCTGCAAAGGCAGCGCCGCTTAGGGTAAGGCTTCCCGGTGTTTTCAGGTTATATTCAAATAGGTTATCTCCAACACCATTGCCTACATCACCGTTTCTAAACTCAGTATTAAACGTATAGGTCTCTTCGCTGGTGATGGTAAAGAGGGAAGGCGTTCTGTAGGAGATACCCAGCGTTATTGCTGAAATGGGGCGGGCAATAAAACCTAAAGTGGCATTCACTCCGCTACCATCATCCAGCGTACGGGTTTCGAAAAGGTAATAATCGTTATCGTATAAATCTGCAGTCTCCGGATAGTCTTCATACAATTGCGGGTCAGCAAACTCCTGATAGCGAACGGTTCTTTCCTGTGTAATTGACCTTAAACCGATACTCGCACCAACATAAAATTTATCTTCAATATTGGCACCATAAGCAATCGATAACTGGCTGGTGCTGCCTTCTGCCTCTACGACACCCCTTTGCAAAACAGGATAGTCTGCATCTGTATAAGGAAAGTAAGTATCGTAAAAGTAAGTCCCTGGCTGATCGGGATCCTCAAAGATGCCCAGCAACGAAGCATCGATGGCAGCATTTAGTAAAGCATCACCAGAGTCGTATAATTCATCATAAGTGCCGGTCTGAAACAGGGGGAGCACATCGGTATAGGAGCTTATTGGATTGTTACCCTCAATGGTGAATTTGTTGTTCAGGTTTTGAGAGCGCTGATAGCTTATGGCGAAGGTACCTCCGCGCCAGCCATCCGTGGTGTTTTTTCTTTTGGTGTTGAAGGCAGCCCCAACGTTGCTGATGCCAAAATTATTGGTATAGTCATAAGCATCGTTCCCCAGGTAGGTACTCTCGTTATTGATATTTGAAAAGCTGGGTGAAAGGCTGATTTCAGACCTGTTGTAAAAACCCAGGCCGGCAGGATTGCTGTGGGCGGAGCTTATATCGCCTCCAAGTGCCCCCTGTGCGCCGCCAATGCCAACTATGCGGGCAGTTCCACTGGCCTGGTAACGGCTAAACAAGAGTGCTTCGTTTGCATATCTGAATGACTGTGCCTGGCTTTCAAATGAAACAAAGAAGCATCCGGCACTTAGAAAAATAAGTGCTAAAGTCTTTTTCATGATCAACTGTTAAGGTTAAAAAACTCTTTAATTACCTCCGCGGCTGCGTGAGGAGCTGCTTCTACTCGGGCTGCTGGGTGAAGAAGACTGTGATCTGCTGCTGCTTCCACTGCTCATAGAAGGTGTAGAACGGCTGGGCGCAGGGTTGCTATAGCTTGCATTGCGTTGCGGCTGTTGTGCCGGGGCACTGTAAGAGCGTTGTGTTTGCGATGCAGCAGGGCGGCTATAGTTCCTGTTTTCCTGGCTTCTTTGGGTGCTTCTGCTTTCCCTTGCAGGGGCAGCATACTGCCGCTCCTGCCTGGGTTGTGCAGATTGGCTGTAGCGTGTGCGCTCCCGTGTTTCTGCAGCTGCTGCAGGAACCGTATTGGCCTCTACACTACGTATTTCTACACTTTCTTTACGATCATTGCCCTTGAAGGTAGAGCTCTGAAGCGGAGCATCACCGCCACGGCTGCCTCTGCTGCGGGTTGGTGCAGGGCTGCTGCCACCATCGTTACCACGTGGTGCAGGACGGGAAGGACGCTCAGAAGGTGTATTGGTTCTGGCCGGCCTTGAGCGCTCAGTTGGCTGATTGGTTCGGCTGGGCTGAGTACGTGGGCTGCGGTCGTTGCGGCTTGGTTGTGTACGCGGGTTGTCGGCACGATTGGTGCGGGTTCCGCGATCTGTGGGGGCAGCGGTACGCTCTCTTCTGTTATCATTTGGGTTATCGACACGCTGACGCTGAGCGTCCATGGTGCGGGTGCGATTGTCCTGATCGATAATGCTGTTGCGCTGCTGCCGTGAATCTTCTACACGCTGACGGGTTGAAGCACGCTCGCCCACACCCAGATCTGCTACTGCCATGGCACGTGAAGAACGCGGGCCATAAGTAAGATTGCGTCTGGAGTTGTTGCTGGCATCGCCATGATAAACCACTACTGTAGAAGGATAGTAAGCGCCCCAGTAATTGCGTCTGCCGTAGTAACCATCGTAAAATCCGTTGCGGTAGCCATGGGCATAAGCGTTCTGGTATCCCCAGCCATTCCAGGCCCAGGCAGGACGGAAGGCATCATAGTAGTAGGCAGAGCCACACCAAGGATCCCAGAAAGGATCGCACCAGTTGTTCCAGGAATTGTAGCCGAAGCTTATGGAAAATCCGCTACCCCAGCCTGGACGGCCCCAACCGGAACGGCCCCAGCCAGCGTATGAATTCCAGTAAGGATCTACATTACCATAATAGTTGTTGTTGATGGTGGTACCAGCGCTTGCCGTTTGTGGCTCGTCGTAATATTCGCCCTCTTCCTGGTAGTATTCGTCGCTGTAACCATCGTTATAATCAGCAGCTGCTGCATCGGGGTTTATTTCCCGGGCTGCCTGCGGATCATTGCTGTCATATGCATTTCTGCTGCGCTCGGCTTCT
>JASLAE010000160.1 GCA_030147305.1 Cesiribacter sp. | reverse complement strand
TAGCATCACCATCAACTTTGCGCATGACTGGTTTCATAAGCGGCCGGGGCCTGGGTTTTTGCATGGGTACTGCAGCGGATGTTTCTACATCGTGAGCAGCTTCCGGTCCTGCTTCTGCTTCAGGCGCAGCCGACTGCCTGATAACAGGCTTGATCACCGCCCGGGGCCTGGCTGCCTGTGCAGCGGATTCAGGACCAGTGGCAGGGGCTTCTTCCGCTGGAGGAGCAACCTTCCTGATCACCGGCTTCATAACAGGTCGGGGTCTGACTGAAGGCGTTGTTTCTGCTGGTGCCGTAGCCTGGGGCTCGTCTGGCGAAGCAGGAGCTTTTTTTACCTCAGGCTTTATGACAGGGCGTGGTCTGGCCGCAGGAGTATCGGAATCAGTTGCTGCTGGTCCTGGAGAAGCTTCTTGTGCTGGTGAAGCCGGTACCTTGGCTTCTCCGGCTTCTGCTGTGCTGGTTTTGGGTTTTATGACCACCCGCGGCCGAAATGCTGGTTTATTGGCTCCCGGCGCTGCTGAATGTTCAGTGCCTTCGGGAGTAGGCGCTGACTTTGCAACAGGATTGGGCGCCTGCGCAGCTTCCTGTATGGTTTCCGGTGCGGATTCTGCCGTGGCTGACTTTGCTACGGCAGGTTTGGGCGGTACCGGGCGTGTAGCGGTGGCTGGCCGGGCCACGGCTGGTTTGGGCTTGGCGGTACCTGCAACAGCAGCCTTTGCCGACTTCTGCGCCTGATATTCCTCTAATTCCTTCTTTTTCTGCAGGATCTCCAGCGGACTCATCTCCGCAAAGGCATAGGTATGGTCGGCTACATCAAATTCACTAAAGTCGTAAGCCTTGGTCATGGTAAGGCACTCCGTAGGGCAGACTGTAGTACAAAGGCCACAGAAGCAGCATTTTGCCATGTCGATGTCGAAGCGGGCAGCATAGATGCGCTTGGGTGTTCCATCGGAAGTTTGGCCAATAGTCTCTACTGCTTTCACAGGCTCTATTTCAATGCAATCTACCGGGCAAATTTTGGCGCATTTATCGCAGACAATACAATCTTCTATTTCGTTGTGCAGCCGGTAACGGGCATTGTCAGGAACGGGCAGGCTTTCTTTAGGATATTGTAGGGTAACAATGCCAGTCTGCTGCTGAAAATAATGTTCATGTTCTACCCCAATAGGGCTGCGGCTTTGGCGGGCCTGCTTAAAATGTTTCCAGGTAAGGCTAAGGCCATGCAAGAGGGTACGTGTAGCCTCGCCAATATTGCGGAAGTAGCTATTTGACCTTTTAATGGAAGGGGACTCTATGGTTACTTGCTTATTGTCGGGATGATCGGCAGCCATCGGAAACGTCTTTGTTTGTAATTGTACAGGGCTTTGGTCTAATCTCTTTCAGAAATTACAACAACAGCAAAGCTTATCTGTCCTCACCCATGCACTTATTATCATAAAACGACCTACGGCAAATTATATCTATAAATTTAGGAAAAACTCATCATCCTTGCCATTTTTTACTATGCGGCACCAAATAATCGCCAGATACCCGTGAGCAGCAGCAATAAAATAGCGGCTGGCGTAAGATATTTCCAGCTCAGGGACATTAGCTGATCAACCCGCAGGCGGGGATAGGTCCAGCGGACCCACATCTGCAGTAAAATCATGAGCATGGTTTTGCTGATAAGCCAGAAACCTCCCCAGAGATGGCCGGCCACTGTACCGGGCATACCACCAGTCCATTTGGCTAGCGCAATGGGCCCCAGGTTCGGTAGCGGAGTGTTCCAGCTGCCCCAGAATAAAATAACCCCCAGGAAAGAGACCAGCAACATCATACCATATTCGGCCAGAAATACCAGGCTCCAGCGAAAGCCGCTGTATTCGGTATGGTAGCCTCCCACAATCTCAGATTCTGCCTCGGGTAAATCGAAAGGTGCCCGGTTGCTCTCTGCCAGGGAGGCGATAAAAAAGATCAGCCAAACAAAGAAAAATAGCGGCATACGCACCACATTCCAGGTAAGGAAGCCCCCTATTTCCGTCACATCTACTCCCAGTGCCGGCAGACCAAAAAGCCATAAACGGGCCTGCTCCGCTCCTATCACATCGTTTACCCAAATTCCCTGCTGAAAACTAATCTCCTGCAGGTTTAAGGAGCCTGCCAGCATAACGGCACAAAGCACAGTAAGCCCCAGGGGCACCTCGTAAGAAATGATCTGGGCAACCGAGCGCAGGGCACCGTACAGTGAATACTTGCTGTTGCTGCCCCAGCCTGCCATTAATATGCCAATAACATCCAGCGAAACAATGGCCAGCAGGAAGAAAACACCTACTTCGGTAGCGGCACCTGCCCAACCATTAGTAAGGGGCAATACGGCAAAACCTGTAAATACAGCAGCAAAAATAATGACTGGTGCTGCCAGAAACATTTTACGATCGGCAGCTGCGGGCACAATATCCTCTTTCTGCAGCAGCTTCAGCAGGTCGGCTACCGTTTGCAGCAAGCCCCAATGCCCCACTTCCATAGGCCCCATCCGGTCCTGGATAAAAGCAGAAACCTTTCGCTCTGCCCAAACGGCCAGGACTACAAACAGCAGCAAAAAAGGCAGAAAGAAAAGCAGGGTGGTCATACCTTACAAAGATAGAAGCGGCAGCATGGAAATCAAGGATTTTCCAGCTCAGAACTATTCAGGGAGCTAATCATATACCTATCCGGAAGTTGATGCCTGTTTGTACGGAACTTCGGGCGCGAAAAGGAATCTTCCAAAAATAGATAGGATCTTATGCCCTGGCAGGCTGCTTCTTTTGAAAAACATGTTTAGGTACATCCCAGCATCAAATACTCAATATTCAGCACAGGCTGAGACAGACTTTTCAGAAAAGATAGATTCTTTCACACAAGAAAAAGACCACCGCCTCTGCGCGCTGTGCACATAAGGCCGGTGGTCTTTTTATAGGGTTGAAAGGGGAATGTGTTATTCTGTGACCTGGATTAGGCCCATTTGGTCTTCACTTACAGAGATCAGCTTCCAGCCGGTGTCTGCCCTGGAATCATCTTTGCTGGCATATACTTTCCAACGGTAGGTCTTGCCTGGCTCAAGCGCCTGGGTTGCAGTGTTATCGAAGTTGAATACAACACTGGTTTGGCTGGAGGGCACCCACACCTTCTTTACAGGCAGCCCTGCTTCTTCACCAAAACCACCCCAGATTACATTTCCGTTCGCATCGCTCACTTCAATTACATAATCACTGCTGCTTGAGTAAGCAGCCCATTCGAAGGTTGGCGTGGAAGAAGTTACTACAAAAGGTTCTGTGGTAGTTGCCAGGTTAGAGGGGCTGTTAAGTTTTACAGAACCAGTCAGGCTAAAGTCAAGGGTTACGTTTCCTGAAGCAATGTCTACCACAGGCTCGCCAAACTTTACGATCCAGTCGGGGTCTACTACACGCTCATCGTTCTGGTAGGAAGCACGGGCAATATAAGTTCCTGCAGGTATTTTTGTAATGCTGTAATTTTGTGAAGAACTGGTGATCAGGCCAGGCACTGGCTCTCCGGTAAGGGGATGTACAAGCGTAATGTCCACTTCTTTGGCAGTAGAGGCCAGGAAGCTAATGGAACCACTAACGGATCCGGCACCGCCTCTGCTCAGCTGCAGATTTTGCAAAGTTTCTGTAGCTGATGCTACTGTTACTAGCTGCTCATCGGAATTGTAATCTGCCACCCAGGCTTTTAGCTGGTAGTTACCTGCAGGCAGGTTATAGATAAAATAATCACCGGCGGCATCGGTTACGGCAGAAAAGCCTTCGTCAGCATTTGCTGCCACTACCAGCACGCCTGCTTTACCAGTACTGCCTTCTACTACTTTACCCGTTACATAACCACCATCCTGTACACTGCTTGGGTTCATTTCGTAGGGTTTTGCCACTTCGCCGCCTACAGAGACGTTGAAGGGCACCGGGCTCATGCCTTTGGGTGGCACCTGATCGTAGCCCTGACGATATAACTTAAGATAGTAATTGCCCGCCAGCAGATCGGCTCTGTAAGCACCATCTGCACCCGTAGTTAAAGATTTGATGGGAGAATTAGTATTAGATTCAAATACTATAATCCGAACACCCTCCAGGCTTGCATCTGTATCGGCATCAGTGATTACGCCTTTGACAACACCTGTTACAACAGCCTCTTCATCTTTCTTACAGCCCCATACCATGAAAAGTATAATGGCCAGCATCATCAGATTTGTGTTTCGCATATCGATTTACATTTTATGTAAATCAACAATTATTTATCCACAAGATAAATTGCACAAAACAGCTTCTATTACTAGTACTTTTCTGCCTAGTTAGCTACTGCCGATTGGATTAATCTTAGAGAACTACCCAAAAATCTAACGGCTTTTGTAAAAAGCTAATAAATCCTCACATCCTTCCAACCTAAATATACAGGAAAGCCTTCCTTTATGGATACAACTATACCAGGCATAAAACCCGGGCAACTATCCATTTGATAAAGGATTGAGCAGCAACAACAGCAAACCCTTAACTTTTACCTCACCTAATTCTTCCTCAGTGGCGTGACTTAACCTATGTTAACAATAGCACTGGAAAGCTGGCACGGTACTTGGAACCCGTGATTAGAAAAAAAAAGAAAATTCAACACCTCGAAAAAGGAAAACAATGAAAAAGATGAAATGGATAGTAGCTGCAGCCTTTGGTTTGTTGTCTGTAACTGCGATGGCCCAAACCAGGCCGGCCCCCACCAATGCAGGGGAAAAAACAGAAATGCACCAACGCCATGGTAAAACAGGCAGATGGCATGAAAATTTAAAAGAGTACGAAGCAAAGCTACAGCTAAGCCCGGAACAAGTAAGCCAGTGGCAGGCCCTGCAGGAAACCAGAAAAGCAGAAATGAAGGCCCTGAGGGATAATACTGCACTGAGCAAAGAAGATAAAAAAGCACAGATGAAATCTTTGCACCAAAACACACGGACCGAGCTGCAGAAAATCCTTTCAGAAGAGCAGTATGCCAAGTATCAGGAGATACGGAAACAAAAAATGCAGGAGCGCAAAGCACGCGGCCCCAAAAAAGATAACTGGAAAAGAGGTAAATAATTGGGTACTGTTTTAGTCTGTCATAACACAAAAAAGGCCTGTCCATAAACCGGACAGGCTTTTTTACACTATGTTATACTAAACTATTTTGTTCTTTAAGCAGCTGTTTATTCAGTTACATCACCTTCGGCGTTGTTGGCAAAGGTATTTGCTTTGGCGGCATCTACCTCAATAACTGAGCTGCCTGGCGCTGCTACACCCCAACCGTTGCTATCGGCAATTCTGGAGTTGTATATTTTAATGCTGGAAGTATTACGCATAGAGATGTTGCTCTTATAGCCACTGATATGGGTGCTGCTACCACCGTAAGTGATCTCGGCATAGTCAAATTCATTTTTAATGTGCTGCGTAGAGCTAAACTCAATGCCTTTCCAGTAGCCTCTGCTTTTCTCTGCACCTGTGAATATTATTTTCTTGTCCGCAGTGCCTCTGGCAAATAAATAAGCATCACTACCTTCTATGTACAGACTTTTGTCTGAAGCAAATTCCAGGATAGCGCCTGCTTCTATTCTTATACCAGAGTAGATAAAAATTCTATCCATGATAAAATACTTGGCACCATCTTCGAAAGCAGGCCAAACCTGTTCCTCGGTGAAGTCTACAGAGCTTGAGAAGATTTCAATGCCATCTTTGCCGTTATTGCCTTTGAAGCGGGAAGCCTTATCGAGTTTACCAATTACGTTCGCTGGCATTATCATGGCAGCCATAGTATTATCATTCAGGGTATTGTTGGCAAAAAGCTCAAAACCTCCACCGTCAATTCCTATACCATACCCCAGGTTGTTACTGATGGTAGAATTAGTGATAGCAAACGTGGATGAATTCCTGGTAGAAATACCAGCTCTGTATCCGCTTGTGTGCACCGTGCTGCCTGCGTATGAAACCTCTACATAATCAAACTGATTCTTGGTGTTGGTTGTGGAACTGAACTCAATACCTTTCCAGAACCCTTTTTCCTTACTGATGCCTGTGAAAACAATTTTCTTATCGGCAGTTCCAACGGCCAGCAGGTAAGCATCCTGACCAGTAACTTGTATTCCTTTGGTTGAAGCAAATTCCAGTACGGCACCTTCCTCGATTTTCACACCACTGTTGACGAATACGTTGTCCATGATGTAGTATTTAGAGCCATCTCTTAGGGCTGGCCACAATTCTTCATCTTCGTAATCAACGGAACCGCCTTCCACTTCAACACCATCCCGGCCATTGTTGCCAGCAAACTGGGTTTCATCATCCAGTTTACCCATAAGATTCGAAGTGATATACAGGGCTGCTTCTGCGTTGTCGTTAAAGCTGTTCTGCGCAAATTCCAGCAGCATACCGCTTGGCACAACCATACCATAGCCGGCCGTGTGGCTGATCACAGTATGCTTCATTTTGATGTTAGAACTGTTGCGGAGCGATAAAGCTGCTCTGTAGCCAGAAACATGCGTTGAGCTGCCTGCATAAGCAATGTCTACATAGCTTAATTCATTGTCTTCATTGTCTACACCACTCATTTCAATGCCTTTCCAATAGCCCTGGGTTTTTTCTTTACCGGTAAATACAATCCGGTTAGTGGCTGTACCAATGGCTTTAATTGCGCCACCGTCCACATTCATCCTTTTGCCATCTTCAAATTCTATGATAACGCCTGGCTCAATAGTAAGGGTAGCATTAACCCATATATCTTCGGTGATGCAATAGTCTACCATGCCCTGAGGAGCAATTTTAGCCCAGGTAGTTGGTTCATTAATCGATTGGGATACAGGTGTGCAACCGGCGTAGTCTGGTGGTGTTACGGTAAGCGTTACTTCGTCTTTGGCAGATTTGGTTTCGTTGTTCACCGTTAGCTCAAAGGTGTAAGCACCGGCGAAATCAGGCGTAAATTCCGCTCTTATTTTATCGCCGTCAACCAAAGTTGCCGTGCTGCCTTCCGGTTTTGTTTTGATTGCCCACAAGTAGGTAAGGGTAGCACCGGCCGGATCTGATGACTGGCTGCCGTCTAAAACTACTTTCTGGCCAATAGTTGCCGTGGCATTGCTGCCTGCATTGGCTATAGGATTACCCTCTTGCGCTGGGGCTGGGGCTTCGTCGTCTTTACATGCCCACAAAAGCAGCATGCTGAAAAAAATGATTAAGAACTGATTAAGGGTTTTCATGATACTAAAAAGTGTTGATATTTAAAGGCTTAATTTTTTTACTGCTCAAAGGGCTGCTTTGCCCGGAGTCTTTTGCTTTTGTATGCTGAAGCAATAGATCAGGGAGACAGCTGATTGAATTGATCTTGATTACTGACACAAAATTAGGCGGGCGCCTGCAGGTCTTTGTGCGTAGAAATATTGAAAGGAGAAAATACGTATTTCTACGTATGTAAAAAGCCACTCATAAAGCTGAAAATCAGCCTTGTAACCAACTAGCAAAAGCCATAAATGCTGCACGTTACAGTTGCGTTTATGGCTTCCTAAACAGAGCAAGTACAGCGGTTTTTAGAGATTGATGATTTGTTGGCACCGGGTCTGAGGGTTTCTGTTTTTATACAGTACCAGGACTTCTCTATTTTGCCTAATTGGCCTGTAGATTTCCGGTTTTTAGCCCTGCTGCAGCCGTTTACGGTTTCTGAGGGATTGCACAGTGAATAAAACAGCTGCCAGGAAAAGGCCCATGTATACAACAGATTCTGCTACATCCCAGAAGCCATTGGTCCGTAGGAGATATACCACCGGAAAATAGTAAGAAAAAGCAAGCAGGTACAGCCAGGCACAAAACATGATCATAAAAATAGCTGTCCCGGTTTTGTTCATAAGGCTGATAGCGCTGAGGCCTATGGCTGTACAAGACCATATGATAGCTTCTTTGCCGAATGTATCGTGTTCTGGTACTTCGGCTATTCAAGCCCTGCAGTGCTGATAGATGGCAGAAATAGCAAAGGCTGCTCATAGCGTCCAAAACGTATGTTGGTGATATTTTTTCATTGACAGACTCCATTTCATCCCCTAACTATTCATCTTCCAATACCTGAAGGAAGTTTATAGTAATGCTCCAGCGCCCGGTCTTTGCCTAACCAGCGAGCAATACGTGCCAGCACCCTGCTGATTACCAGCTGTGCCTTATGGGGGAGCAGGGGCGCATACGTTTCGCCATTTCAAAGAGCAGGGCCAGGTGCCAGATATTGTTTGGTATGCCTTTTTCATTGGTTAAGCCATCATTCGCCAGCCCATAGGTTATGCGAAGGGTAGCTTCAAAAAAACGGGCCGGCCTTACCAGTACCCGAAAACAAACTCGATCGGCTGCGCATGGAGCATGCCCGCCTGCTGATGCCGGAAGGGGGCTTAACAGTAAGTGAAGCCGCCGATACGCATGGCTATGCCAACCCTCAGCACTTCTCATCGGCCTGCAAAAAGCTGTTCGGGACTAACCCTGGCTAGCTGCTGCGTTCTGCTCGTTGACATTTTCCTGCCTTGTACAGCCGCTGCTAGCTGCAGAAGCTGTAATTTGTATGCCAAACCAATTCACTAACAATCATGCAAGGTTTTAACCCTTACCTGACTTTTGATGGCACCTGCGAAGAGGCCTTTACCTTTTACCAGCACTGCTTCGGAGGTGAAATTGTGATCATTCAGCGCTTTGGCGACTCTCCCATGCCGGTAGCTGATGAATTCAAAAAGAAGATCATGCATATAGAGCTACTGGCAGCGCCCGTGCACCTGATGGGATGTGATGGTTCTCCCAAACACCAGGTAGTAAAAGGCAATACTGTTACCTTTAACCTGTCCTTTCAGGATACAGAAGAGCAGGAAGATATCTTTAATAAACTGGCAGAAGGTGGTAAAGTCAGCATGCCCCTGGACAACACATTCTGGGGCTCCCGCTTTGGCATGCTCACCGATAAGTTTGGTGTACACTGGATGCTTAACTGCCAGTTATCAGGCTAATACGAGTATGGATATAGAAAAACTTCGCAGGCTGTGTCTGCAGCTGCCGGGCGTAACGGAAGATATAAAGTGGGAAAAAGATCTTTGTTTCCCGATTGGCGGAAAAATGTTTTGCCTAACAGGGCTTGATCAGGCATTTTCAGCTTCTTTCAAAACAACGGAAGAAGCCTATGGCAACCTGACAGGCCTGGCAGGTATTATTCCGGCCCCATACCTGGCCCGCTACCACTGGGTACTGGTCGAAGAGGCGGGGCGGCTAACTACTGACGAATGGGAGCAATACATCCGCCAGGCTTATCAACTGGTAAGGGATAAACTACCGGTGAAAACAAAAAAGCAGCTAGGCCTGCTATTGTAAGGGACTTAAACGACAATAGCCCGGTTTAAAAGCCGGGCTATTTTTATGCTCTCTGGATAAATCTTTTTTATTTGTCTAAGAAGTTGGGTCTAAGCCCTACTCTTCTTCTTCCTTCATGTTGTGGTAAACGTGCTGTACGTCGTCGTCTTCCTCAAGTTTTTCCAGGAGCTTGTCCACATCGGCACGCTGCTCTTCGCTTAGCTCTTTGGTATCCATTGGGAAACGGTCAAAGCCAGAGCTGATCACCTCAAATCCTCTTTCTTCAATGGCCTTTAATACATGCCCGTATTCTGTAAACGGAGCATAGAGCATAATGCCATCTTCCTCTGCGTAGATTTCATCTACGCCATAATCAATCATTTCCAGCTCCAGCTCTTCAATATCCTGCCCGGTGTTGGCAATTTTAAAATGGCACTTATGTTCAAACATAAAATCTACAGAACCACTGGTACCCAGGTTGCCGCCTGTTCTGCTAAAATAGCTGCGCAGGTTGGCAACGGTACGGTTGTTATTGTCTGTAGCAGTTTCAATCAGGATTGCAATGCCATGAGGGGCATAACCTTCAAAAACTTTTTCGTCGTAGTTAGAGGTATCTTTGTCCGTAGCACGCTTAATGGCGCGTTCTACGTTATCTTTGGGCATGTTGGCCGCTTTGGCATTTTGCAGCACAGCACGCAAACGGGCATTGGACTCCGGATCGGGACCACCTTCTTTGATAGCAATCACAATATCTTTTCCGATGCGGGTAAAGGCCTTGGCCATGGTTGACCAGCGCTTCATTTTGCGCGCCTTGCGGTATTCAAATGCTCTTCCCATACGTATAGTTTTGCAGCTGCAAATTTACAAAAATAGGCCAATCTTCTGCAGATGATCCCTTATTTATACAAGTTTTTTCCATAGGCCAACTGCTTCAGATTCATCTC
>JASLAE010000109.1 GCA_030147305.1 Cesiribacter sp. | reverse complement strand
GGTTGATTTGCCTGGTGCAGCCACCAGCATGGCAGGAGCAGAGAGTGTAACTTCCTCATAAGCGCCTGCTTCGTTTTTGCGGCCAACCACTATTTCCACCTTGTCACCCGCTTTTGTGTTAGCGGAATAATTTTCGAAAATGCCCTGTGCAGTGGCGGGAGTAAGATCCTGCTGCTGCAGGCGTAATAGCAGATCGCCTTTCTGGTACCCCAGTTGTTTGCCAAATTCATTCATACTGGCGGTGTTTGCTATTTCCAGGCGTCCCTGCTCCTGGTTAAAACCAAAGTTAACTTTGCCCAGTGTAGCTACCTGAGTATCTGGTTGTTTCTCAAAGACCACACCTACTTTTGCAAAGTATTCCTGCAGGGGTAGTGGTTCCGGGCCACCTACATAGCGGCGCAGAAATTCGCCAATTTCTGGATACGTCATCTGCTCAATCACTCCAAACAGCTCGTCGTCATCAAAGGGCTTATTTTTGCCATATCGATCACTTAATTGCTGAAGCAGCTTTTGCAGATCCATTTCTCCTTTGGAAAGTTCCAGCAGGCGCAGGTCCAGCATGGCACCAATCAGCGCTCCTTTTTCATAAACATTGCCATACTGGTCTGCATGTTTAGCGGCAGCCTCCGTGCTCAGTTCTGTAAAGGGCAGGGTGTCGTTATAGCTGGTGGTAGAATTGTTGATTTTCTCCAAAAGTTTTTCCAGGAACTGGGCAGGGGAAATGATGTTGTTCCGTACCTGTACATGATCCGAAAAATACTCTGTAACTCCTTCATACAGCCACAGGTGCTTGGACAGCACAGCTTTGTTAAAATCGAAATCTTCGATTTCCTTAGAATGAACCGTTAAAGGTGTTACAATGTGGAAGAATTCATGGGCGGCAATGTCTACCAGTTGTGGGGCCATCATCTCCTGCGGATATTCAGAGATGTAGTAGAATGAAGACACATTATGTTCCAGAGCCCCCTGGCGTGGGCTAGCTGTGCCAGGAGCAGCAAAGTACATGATAAAAGCATACTTTTCTACCGGTAATTCACCCCCCAGATAATCTGCAGTAGCCTGTAGTAATTTGTTGAATTGCTTGGCAAGGTATTCAGATTTTACCTGCTTGTTTGGGGAATAAACGCTTACCAGCACTTTGGCATTGGCCACATCTATAAACGTGGTGTCAGGGACATTGTACATGAGGGGAGAATCCATCAGCAGGTCATAATCCCTGGTTTGGTAAACATCCTGGCTGGCGGTGCTGCTCACAGGAATAAGTCCTGTGCTACCGTAGAGGCTGTCTGGTTTTGTGACGGTGAGCTCAAAAGCCTGTTCTTTCATCCCATCGAAATAGCCAAAAAAGCCGGGAGGGTGAATTACAAAGTTTTTGCCTTCCTCTATATTGGTGGCCGACATCATGTATACCTGGTTTTCTTTTTGGGTATCGAAAATATCTTCCACCCAGTAGCTCAGGCGCACCATTTTATCGGCTTTGCTGATCTGCCAGCTGTTCTGGTCCAGTTGCGAGACCGGCAGCTCTTTTCCTTTTTTGTCAAATGCTTTTACATCACTGACAAACATACCATAATCACTCTCACGATATGTACCGGGAATGATCTTGGGCATAAAGAATGTGATAGTCTTCTGGTTAATAGCAGGGGTTAGCAACACTACCTGTAGCTGGTCATCTTTTACCTGATTTAAATCAAGGCTGTAGCGATAAGCATCTGATTGAGCCAGGGCAGCGGTCGCTACCATGAGCGTCAACAAGACTAAGAATCCTCTTCTTAAATTATCAATCATGAATTTTAACAATTATGGTTTTCCGTAAGCTAATGTATAATAATGATGGAAATGCTAACAGGATGTTATGATGAATGGATGAAAATGGTGGATAGATGGCTTCTGAAGCTGGTTCCTACCATTAGGGTCCCCGTTATTTTCAGACGCATCCTTTATCTGAACATCCGGGTCATTTCAAACTGCCTGATTAATGGTTGTAAGCCCAGGCCTTGCAGGAATTTAATGGTGTCGGCTGCCTCATGCTCGATATTAATGAAGGTTAGTGGTTCCTGTGCATACAGCTGCTGCAGATGCTGAAGGAGTTGCCGGCCTAACCCCTGGCCGCGCCATGGAGGCGCAACAGCAAAGCTTGGCACCCGTCTGTTGAGTGGGTTAATGACAGCATAGGCGACCAGTTGCCCCTCCCTTTCGATGCCATAGCATTTATAGCTGCTGTTTGCTCGTTTCAGGCATTGCAAAGAATGTTGCCAGCTGGGTTGCCAACTCCAGAAGCTTTGCAGTACCTCCCAGTCAGGGGCATTAAGTTCTCTTACCTCTGGTCTGGCCAAAGCGCCGCTAATTATTCCTTTGAAGGAATCCAGCTCCCGAACAATCGAAAAACCAACAGATTCGTAAATACGCCTGGCTTTTACATTTTCCTGAATTACCTCCAGTAGGCTCAAATGGATACCATTATCCTGCAGGTGTGGTAGGATAAAGTTGTAAATCCGCTGCGTAAGCTGTTGACCACGCTGGTTGGGCAATACCCCGGTACCGCCATTGTATGCAGCTGTTAGCTGGTTCCATTGGCCAACCCCATGCAGCATATGGCCTACCAGCCTGTCACCCTCAAATGCGCCTGCCGATAGCCTGGCCTCAAAACCTTCAACCCATAACTTTTGTGTTAATTGTTCTGGTGTAAGATAAATGGGCACAAAATATTCCCGAAATGCTTCGTTAAAGGTAAGGCGGATGTCTTCGTGAGCAATACCCTCCAAGGTCTTGAACTGAAGCATTTTCTTTATCTCCTCAATAGGTGGTTGAACAAAAGTGCAGTCCTCCCTTAAGCAGCAGGGAATACAAGTAAGCATTTTTTGTTTCCCTATGCAAAAAGATAAAGGCTCCGGCGTATCTTGGATGTGTTTACCCAATTTCCTTTAGATTAGATGAAAAAAATTTCCTTGCTTTTGCTGTTCCTGTGCAGCTGTTATTCAATGGCGCTGGCCCAGCAGCTTGGCAGCGATGTAAACATTTTGTGGGGCGATCCGCAGGAAGAATCCAGACGATCTACGCTCTATGATGTTATTGGGCATGATGAATCGGGCTTCTATGCCCTGCGCCTAAAGACCGGCGGCTTTTATGGGTCCAGCTCTACTTTCTCCCTGGAGCATTACGATACGGGCATGAACAAAACCCAAACAGTAGAAGTAGCACTGAAGCACAATAATAAAAAGCTCTACCTGGAGCAGATCGTACACTATAACAACAGGCTTTTTATCTTTACCTCACTCGCAGATCAGCAGGACAAAGAGCGGAAATTGTTCGTACAGCCCATCAGCAAGCAAACGCTTATGCCAGTAGGTGAGCCCCGCCAGATTGCTGCAATCGATTATACTGGTCACAGCAGGGGCAACAGTGGAAATTACGGCTTTGCAGTTTCTACGGATTCAACCAAATATCTGGTATTCTACAACCTGCCTTATGACGATGATAAAAATGAGCGCTTTGGCTTCCATGTGCTGGATTGGGAAATGAATCAGCTGTGGGAGAAACAGGTAGAGCTGCCTTATGAAGAAAAACTTTTTGAAGTAGAACGTTACAAGGTAGACAATGCCGGTAACATTCATCTATTAGGCCGGCTGTTTAAAGAAAAGCGCAAGCTCAAGCGCAGGGGAGCCCCCAATGCTAATTTTCAGGTGCTGAGTTACCGCAACGAGGGCAATGATTTCACTGAATATGCTGTAGACATTCCTGGAAAATACCTGAATGATATGCAGATTGCGGTGTTGCCAAACCAGGACATTGTTTGTGCTGGCTTCTTTTCTCCCGAAAGAACTTCCAGCATCAAAGGCAGTTTTTTCCTAACCATCGATGCCCAGTCAAAGCTGGTGAAGCAGCAAAGCTTTAAGGACTTTGATGCCGACTTTTTAACAGAGGACTTAAGCGAAGCTAAAGCCGCGGCTACTAAAGAAAAGATAGAGAATGGTAAGAATGTAGAATTGTTTCAGTACGATCTGGATGATATTGTATTAAGGGACGATGGCGGAGCCATATTGGTGGGAGAGCAGTACTATATCCGTGTTATTACCACCAACAGTCCGAATATGGGTGCTACTTCCAAGACCTATTACTATTACAACAATATTATTGTTATTAACATAAATCCGGCTGGTGAGATAGACTGGGCGCACCAGATCCCTAAAAGACAGCGAACAGCGAATGATGGCGGATTTTACTCCTCTTATACCATGGCAGTGGTAAAGGATAAAATGTATTTTATTTTTAATGACCATCCTAAAAACCTTGTTGCCAAAAAGGGGAAGGTGCATCATATGACCCTCAGCAAGAGCCAGGCCCTGGCAGTGTTGGTAGAAATGGACAGCAAGGGAAACCAGGTAAGGAAGCCTCTTTTCAAGGCGGCAGATGCCAGTGTAATCATACGCCCTAAAGTATGTGAGCAGATTACGAACGGAGAAGTGGTTGTCTTCGGTCAGCGCAAGCGCTTGCAGCGTTTTGCCAAAATAAATCTGGTGCCTAATAGCGGCAGTGCACACCTGGACTAGAACGTTTCTCGGCAAGATCTAAGCATGAGGGATGGCCCGGTAGCAGTACCGGGCCTTTTCTGTTACCAGCACCTATAAGGCTATAGTCTGTTATGCCTGAAAGTTTTTGAAGCCTCTTGATATTTACTGCCTGGGAATGCTTGCAAAGCTCCCTAAAATTTTCGCCATCAGCAGCGTACTGGATAACGCAGGCCTCAAGCCTCTTTTCGCGAAGGCTCGTCCATTCCACAACCATTCTTCTTTATGTGCTGTGAGTCCAGGATAGCCACTGGATTTTCGGGTGCCGAATCATTATCGGTTTGTGCATGGGTGATTAGCCGGAGCAAACAGCAAAGAGCAACTATCAATAGTATGAAGGTAGAAAGGAGTTGCCTTGTTGGGTGTCGATGATTTCTAGCGCTATTGTCATCTATCGAAGGCAATTTTATTAAAAAATTGGAGCTGATTGATAATCAGTCAATTAATGAAAAGTGGGTAGCAATACTTAAAAGGATCAGCTGATTCATTAGTGTTTTATGCAATATTTAAGGATATATATGTCATAAAATGTCCTTGTATTCACAACATTTTGTTATAATATTAAGTATAAATTGAAATAAATTTGGATTATCAGATTTATACTTCTAATTTTTCAGAAAATTTTAAAACTGATTAAATGTAAGTTTTCTTTATCGAAGGCTGTTTATTTCAGGCGCACTTACTCCACTGATAATTTTTGCATATACATGAGAATCTTTTTCCTTCTGGCATTTTTTGCTTTGAGCACCAGCACGTGGGCACAAAGTCAGCCCTTTGAAAAGAATTGGTTTAGTCTTGAAGGCAAAGAGCCTTCGATAGAAGAGCTATCTTTCAATCCTTTAACAGATGTTGTGACCGTAAGAAGGTCTGGTGGTGAGGTAGCCTATTCCGCAGCCGAGGTACTGCATTTTGTCTATGAAGATTACCTCTACTATTCACTGCCGCTTAACAACAGTTTTAGTTTTTTCAGGGTCTTGCATGAGAGTAATGGTTTTGCAGTGCTGCATAAGCAGACAAATCATCAGCTGCTTGAATATTTTGTAAGTCAGTCGGAAGGTGCTTTACAGATTTGTGAGGACGAGGACCATGAGGGCAAGCTGGTATTGTGCGAGCAGCAAATAGGCCCCAGCTTTGGCATGCCCGGGTATACGGGTGCTTCGGTAGCTTATAGTGTAGAAGATGCGGTATTCCTGGCCATTAAAGGATCGCTGCATCTGGTAAATTTTAAATATGATACCAGGGGACAATTATTTGCAGCCGTACCCAGCCTGCAAAAAAAGAACAGGCGTACGCTCAAGCGGCTTAAAGAAGTGGTTGATAATGAACAGAAAATGCAACAGCTTCGCAGATATGTTGCCACTGCCAGTGCAGACCTGCAGGATCCCGAGCAGCTTATTCTGGCCCTTAAAACAATCTATCCCTGAGTGATATCAGGTGTTACTTTAGCTTCCGCCATCTGTTCCTCCCTTCCATATTGATTGTAGAATTTCCGGAGTCTTTAGCTCAGGGTCTGGTACCTGCCAAGGCCAAGCAGGATCATGCCTTTGCAGATAAAAACAGCCAGGTAAGCCAGCTATGATGTACAAACTATTGGATTTCCAGTAGTGTAATCCACGGTAAAGCAAAATTAGCCAGTGGGGATTTATGACATATATCAAGTTCATTGGCCACCTACCTTCAAGGACGGCATAGTTGCCATTTCGGCTAATGTAAACAGCTTTGCTAATGCGCTATTTTTTTCGTTTAGAGAATAACCAGGACATGAACTCTGGTTCAGCAAATGCTTTGTCCCAGCTGTTATGGTTAGCCTCGGGGTAAAGTGTAAGTTTGATGCTTTTGGCCTCCAGTGATTCTAATTTCTCGGCAAGCGTTTCGGAAAATCTAACGGGTACTACATCGTCTTTAGCGCCATGGAATAACCATAGGGGCACCCCTTTATATTTTTTGGCGTTCTCCAGATTATCTCCTCCACAGATGGCGAATGCAGCAGCAAAGCGTTTTGGATCGCGGCGCAGCAATTCAAGCGTACCCATGCCTCCCATCGAGAGTCCGCCTACATAAATCTGCTTTTTATTAATGTACTTCTGTTCAGCTATTTCGTCCACAAGCTCCTCCAGCAGTTTCATGGCTTTGGTTGGCTTACCATCTGTCTGAAATTCGAATTTTAAGGGGCGGGCATCTCTGTCTATGACTACATTCGACCAGAAATCTTCCTGAGGACACTGGGGAAATACAACGATGGCAGGATAGTCCCTGCGGATATCTTCCTGCAAAAAAAGCTTGCTGCCATGAATTAATTGTGAGCTATTGTCTTTGCCGCGCTCACCGGCACCATGAAGCACAAAAAGTAAAGGGTATTCTTCCTCAGGATCGAAGTTTAGGGGGTAAAGAATTCTGTAAGGTAAAGTATCGCCTGACTGGCCAACATAAAAAGCTGGTTCATAGGGATATTCTTCCTGTGCACCGGCTTGTAAAGCCCCCAGGATCAGGAGAGAAGCCAGGAGGTAAAACACATATTTATGCATGATGTCGTTATTTACGCTTTCAGTTTTCAATCAAGTTAATAGTTTGCAGCTATTAAGACAATAGAACGCAAATACTAGCCCTTATACTATACATTATAATTATTGCACGTGCACTGCAGTGGCATGCGGTCACTTTGTTTAATTAAAGTTTTTAGTACCGGGCCAAATTTCCTTCATTGGTTTTTTGAGCCCTCTACAAAGAAAGATAGGCAGCTTGTCTTCATACGGCATGGCATACCTGGAATGGTGGCGGGCAACCAGGCTTACTTCATCATAGCTCTCCAGATAATCTTCTGTACTGCCACCAACACCAATCAAAATTAGAGGTTCCTGCTTTCCCCAGCCCCAGGTCCAGTAGGCATTGTGTCCGCTGATTACAGGTGGCAACGGGTACAGCCGCTGGTAATATTCCAGGGCACCGGCTTCACCATAATTTTGTGTATACACGGCCGCTTGCTTTTGCTCTGCAGCAGATAAACCTTGATATACTTTTGCTACGCCGCCAGCCAATTCTGCCCAGCCAAAGCGGTCGGCATAAAACTGTGGTAATTCCTTTAAAGCTTTTCCCTCTGTATTGTCAGGTGCAATACCAAGCGTAGCAGCATAGCTTATAAAGGGTTCAACGGGTAGCATGGGTCGAGCCATCGGTGCTATCAGGAAAGCAGCTGTTATGATGGTACCCAGCGCAATATAGGAAAACCAGCGGCCTGCCCTTGTTTGCCGTTGTTGTTCCAGCCAAACACCACCGGCTGCTAACAGGGGCGTAAATGCTGCAGCCAGATATTCCGATTTGCTGTGTCCGTTAATCAGCAAAACCAGAAAGGAGAAGCTAAAAACATACCCCAAGATGCGGTATTTGTTACCACCCCGTTGACTAAACAGTAGATAGCACAGCCCTGGCAGCCATAATATAATGGCTGCGGGGTTCAGCAAAAGCAACAGGCCTTCTATAAAATCGAGACGGCTGATGCCTGCATATTTATATGCCACTGCATTACGAATAAATTCGAGATGTGCCATATCATGCTCGATATTCCAGAGGATAAAGGGCAAAAAGCAAAGTAAGGCAACCATTGCCGCTAGATAGGGCCAGGGGGTTAATAATTGCCTGCGCAGGGGTGTTAAGAGCATGCCTGTAAATATGCCGGCGCCGAGCCAGAGAAAGCCGACTTTGTTAAGCAGACCCAGTCCCAGTAATAATCCCAGCAACAACCAGCGATTTCTGTTGGGTGCTTCTACCAGCAGTACCAGCACATAAGCAACCGCTGCCCACAAGAAAATGTCCAGGCTGTTCATGGAGTAGTAGCTGCCAAAGGCCAGGTAAATAGGGGCAGCAATTACTCCCACACAAGCCAGCAGCATGGCAAACAAGCCACCACCCAAGCGGTGCACCAGCATACCTGTAATAAATACCGTCCCTGATATTGCCAGTGCAGGAAGCAGGCGAAGGGCAGGTAGGGTATCGCCCACTAATTTCGTCTGCAGGGCAAGCAGAAAGATAGAGAGGGGCGGTTGATCTACATATCCCCAGTCAAGCCGCTTGATGCAGGCCAGGTAGTAGAATTCATCACGAAAAATGCCATAACTATCCAGCAGATTAAACAGCATGTGAAATAGAAACAAACCAGTAGCGAGTGCCGCAGGTATAAAATAAACTTGCTGTAGTAGGTTTTGCTGCGGTTTCAGCGGTGGGCTTAGGGTGTGCATATTAATGGGGAGGTGAAGCTTGCACCTAATATAGCATAAAGCCAATAACAGTAATAAAGCCGGTAGAATTTGAAGCAGAAATCCTTTCGATAAAACGCATTGATAAATTTAGATATGATGTTTGAACATTAATTAATTTTCTTGTGTTATATTTGCAAGGCAATGCAGCGTTGTTGTTTATCAGGTATTAACCAATACAAGCAACAGTAGCTATCCTAAAAACATATAAGTGCTTTTTAAAGCACGCCCTAAATCAAATTTTAAACTTAAAAGTTCAGGAAATGGCAAATGTAAAATGGAAAGTAGACCCCATGCACAGTGAGGTTCAGTTTAAGGTAAAACACCTGATGATTACTACTGTGACAGGTTATTTCAGTAGTTTTAATATTGAAGCAGAAACAGAAAATCAGGAATTCAACAGTGCTAAAAGTGTAGTGTTCACTGCAGATGTTGATTCAATAAGCACCAATAACGAACAACGCGATACACACCTTAAATCACCGGATTTTTTTGATGTGGCAAACCACGGTGAAATAAAGTTTGTGGCTAATCGCTATGAGCAGGTTTCCGGTAACGACTATAAACTGCATGGCGATCTGACCATCCGGGGTACCTCCAAGCCTGTAACTGTTAATGTAGAGTTTGGCGGCATTGTAGTAGACCCCTATGGCCAGACAAAAGCAGGTTTTACGGTTAATGGCAAAATTAATCGCAAAGACTTTGGCTTAACCTGGAATGCGGTAACCGAAGCGGGTAGCGTGGTGGTTAGTGACGAAATTCGCCTGCAGGCTGAAGTACAACTGGTGAAACAAGCTTAAATGTACTAGGGCTTGATATGCAAAAAAGCGGCTTCTGTAATTTACAGAAGCCGCTTTTTTATGGGCTAAGCCTTAATGATGATGACCGCCCGGGCCATGCACATGTCCGTGGCTTATTTCTTCCTGGGTTGCCTGCCTAACTTCCAGTACCTCCCCTTTAAAGTGAAGTGTTTTGCCTGCAAGCATATGATTAAAGTCCATCTTAACTGTTTCTTCGCCTACTTCCAGCACGACGGCCTGCAGGGGGCTGCCATTCTGGTCCTGCAGGGGAATAACGTTCCCTTCGACAAGCAGATCTTCCTGCAATTCGCCATTGACTTTGAAAACGTCTTTTGGCAGGTCAACGATTGCCTGAGGATCGGTTTCGCCGTAGGCATCTTCTGGCTGTACGGTAATGTCATAGCTATCGCCTGGAGATTTGCCCACAAGTTGCTCTTCAAAACCAGGGATCATCATGCCAACGCCCACCAGGAAAGTGAGTGGGTTGCTCTTATCAGTTTTTTCAACCTGTTCGCCTTCTACTTCCAGCGCGTAGGTTACTGATGCTACGGTGTGTTTGTCGATTTTCATGTATATTTTAAAAAGTTACGCTAAACAACATAATTATTACCGGCGGGACAAAATATAAGCTTCTAAATTAATAGCCTGTAGCCGGCTACGACTGTAGGCTATCAGGAAAGCGCCTGAACCAGCCAGCTAATTGCTCAGGCATATTATTCTATACTGGGCAGCGCTTAAATTGTTTATAAGCCCTCTCAACATCACAGATGTCATTCAGCAGCATAACCCAAGCAACAAGTTATAGCAGGCAATATTACTTTACTTACCCGTTAAGCTGCACCAGTTGCAGGTCTTAAGTGTTTATCTGGTGCCACTATCAAGCATTTTTACCTATCGGATGCTATTGTTGCACTGGCATTCTATTTCTCTTCCCGGATTTCTGAACAATCGAACCGCCTGATCCTTTAGAATACTATGCCGCACCAGAATGCGGCAATACAATATCATATCCGTCATTTTATGAAATACAAAAGATTAGGAAATACCGGGCTCTTGGTCTCGGAGTTGTGCCTGGGTACCATGACATTTGGAGGCAAAGGCTATTGGACTGCCATTGGACAGCTTGGCCAGGAACATGCAGAAGGCTTATTGAAGGGAGCAGTTGAGGCCGGCATTAATTTCATCGATACGGCCAATGTATATTCCGAGGGGCTTTCTGAAGAAATAACCGGCAAAGCCATCCAATCACTGGGGCTTGAACGGCATCAGCTGGTACTGGCTACAAAAGTAAGGGGCAAAATGGGAGAGGGGCCCAATGAGACCGGTCTGAGCCGCGCCCATATCATGTGGCAGGTAGAAGAAAGCCTGCGCCGCCTCAAAACTGATTATATAGATTTGTACCAGATTCATGGTGTTGATCCCTTCACGCCCATAGAGGAAACGCTGCGGGCATTGGATGATCTGGTGCGTAGCGGAAAGGTACGCTACATCGGCTGCAGTAACCTGGCTGCCTGGCAAATCATGAAAGCACTTGGTTATGCTGAACGCGAAGGGCTGGCAAAGTTTGTTTCCTTACAAGCTTACTATACCATTGCAGGTCGTGACCTGGAGCATGAGCTGATTCCCCTGCTGGAAGACCAGAAATTAGGGCTGATGGTCTGGAGTCCGCTTGCCGGGGGATTACTCAGTGGTAAATTCAGAAGAGATCAGGATGCCCCGGAAGATGCCCGCAGGGCCAGTTTCGATTTTCCGCCTGTAGACAAAGTAAAGGCCTTCGATATACTGGAAGTTATGCACCCCATGGCTGAGGATAAAGGAATTACCGTTGCCCGACTGGCGCTGGCCTGGCTGCTGCATCAGCAAGCAGTAACTACAGTGATTATAGGCGCTAAAAGGCCAGAACAGCTGGAAGATAACCTGAAAGCAGTTGCCGTGCAGTTTTCTTCAGAAGAGTTGCAACAACTGGATAACATCAGCCAGCCACCATCGACGTATCCTGTCTGGATGATAGAAAGGCAGAGCGCTGACCGCAAAGCACAGCTGGAACACAGTCAAAGAAAATAGCAAGCATAATATAGCATCTTAGTTAATAGCCCAGCATGCAGGAGGCCTATTTTATGCCTGTTTGGTAATGTGAATGCGTTGGTTATAATTGACTAAGCAGAGCGGGTGTTATGGACAATTTAATGAATTTATAAATATTTAACATTATTGGATAATAACGCATAAGCGTTAAACAAAAAATGTGCTGTTTTAGACAGTTCTTTGATTTAATGGTGATATATGGCGAAATATCTTTTGTTGAATACTGGATAAATGATAATAAATTTTCCAAATTCGCACCATTAACACCCTTAATCATGAAGTTAAAAAATTACATGCTGGTAGCCCTGATGCTTTTGACAGCATCTGCTGGCTTTGCCCAAAAGATCAAAGTTACTCAGGGCAAACTGGATTTTCTGAAAGATCAGAAAACGATTAACGTTATCTATGCCTACGATAACATGGCTGTAGGCAAGTATGCCAAGGAGCAGGAGTACGTAGATGACAAAGTAAATGATTACAACGAGAAAGAAGCCGGTAAAGGCGATCAGTGGAAGGAGAACTGGGTTGCAGACCGTTCGGCCAAATACGAGCCGCAGTTTGAAGAGCTGATGAACAAAGAACTTGAAAAATATGATGTGGTTGTGGGTAATTACCCCGATGCAGAATATACCCTGGTACTTAACACTTTGTTCACTGAGCCTGGCTTTAATGTTGGTGTAATGCGCAAACCAGCCTACGTTAACCTGGAAGCAGTTTTTGTAAAGACTGGAGCACCTCAGGAGGCCATTGCTGTAGTTAAGATAGACAAAGCACCGGGTCGCGATGTAATGGGATTTGACTATGACGCTGGCTACAGGATTCAGGAAGCCTATGCCAAAGCCGGAAAAGAACTGGCCCAATACATTAACAAAACTGTTTACTAGAGAACAGCCAATTCTATAACAAGGCCTGTGGAGCTCCGCAGGCCTTTTTTATTTATAAAATGTAGTGCTTATCTATGGGCGCTTACTCAAGAATATAACTAATAGGTTTAAGTTTCTCCATATTTTAAGGAAACTGTGCCGCCAATGCAGTTATGCAAAGAACGTTTCATTGGAAGCACTGAAAAGGATGAACAAAACTGTTTTAAGATGGGGAAGCACGGCAATATCACTTATAGGAGCTGCGCTGCTGTTGGATGCCTTGTTCCTGGAAAAGTATTTTTTCGAGACTAAATCCTTCGAGATCGGCAATAGAAATCAAAAGAAGCCCTTACGCCTCTTATTGCTCACAGATCTGCACATCAAGCGGCATTTTTGGCCTTATTATCGCAGGCTAGCCAGGCAGGTAAATAAACTATCTCCTGACCTGATTTTCATTGCAGGGGACACACTGGACGGGCACTCCAGCACTACGCCCGTCACACAATTTTTCCGCCAGCTGCGCCAGGACATTCCCAAAGTTGCCATACTGGGTAATCACGACCACAAAGATAAAATTGATATTAATACTTTGTGTCGCCTGTACGAACAATACAACTGCAGGCTGTTGGTAAATCAAACCACTGCGTTTACGCTGGATGGAGAAAGGCTTGTAGTAACAGGGCTGGATGATTTTATTGAAGGGGAATCCTGTTTCGAAGTAGCTGTTCGTGAGACAGGGCGGGAACCAAACCATTTTTTGCTGATCCATAGCCCACTACAGCAGGAAAGAGTGCTACAAAAGATTGAATGGATTAACAAAGGCAGAACGGCTGCTCAGCAGCTAAACATCAGGTATATATTTGCAGTACATAACCATGGCGGGCAGGTACGTTTTTTTTCTTTGGTACCCAAATTACCCCGCAAATCAGGTAATTACGTCAACGGATGGTATAACAAGCAGCCACCTTATCTTTATGTTTCCAAAGGCT
>JASLAE010000091.1 GCA_030147305.1 Cesiribacter sp. | reverse complement strand
ATTTCAGACAGGGAGACTGCCCTTGAATTTTTAAGATATTATCGCTTAATCGCCTCAATATCAACTATTACAATGTTTTTGGCGTTGTTATTGTAGGAGATATAGGCATGAAAAAGAGTATTATTTATATAGGAATCTTATTGCTGGTAATAAGCGGCTGTGCAGGGGGTGGTCCTGTAGCCGTGGATAAGCCAGCTTCGGCCAATGTGGTGCAGCTGCAGGGTGCCGATGACGAAGAATACGAGCTTACCATCATAGACCCTGGTTTTCAGCGATGGTTTGCCTCCTATGGCAGACCTATCACGCATTATTCACCGAATTATTATGCAGACTGGAACAAGAGCTACGTGCAGCAATGGAATATGCTGGCAGATCGTCCATTAAGTGGCGGAGTAGATTACCCATTTGAGAATCGCATCGATTATCGGTCTGACGTAGATTATGGCGTACAGCTAAACCATGAGCTCTATTGGTATTTCAGATACATCGAGTCTATGTATGGGCAGCAGTATAATTTTGGTTTTGGGCGCAGAAATATTTAATTGCGCAGGCATTATTCTGATTGAAGCGAAAAGGGGATCTTTTCGCTTTTTTTGAAAGCCATTTTTAGGAAAGTAGTTACACCGTTAGATTTTAACTAAACCTTACATAGCCAAGTATTCACACTCTTTCTGTTAGATTAGGCAGCGCGAACCCCCTACTTTAGCTGTTGTATTTAGAGGTAAATACAGTTATGCTTTTTGCTTATGAAATCTTTATTCACCGCCCTTTCGCTTGTACTGCTTTCCTTTGGTGCTTTTGCCCAGGGCGATGCTGTAGCATTTTTACAGAACGGCAGCAGTTATTATGCTTCTAAGAACTATAAGGAAGCATTCCAGAATTTTAACAAAGCCATAGAGGCCGATCCTACCTTTGCACAGGCATATCATATGCGTGGCAATGCCAAGAAGGCTTTTGATGACCTGCATGGTGCCATGAAAGATTACAACAAGGCAATTGAGCTGAACAGCGATATGGCAGATGCTTACTTTACCAGAGGTACTTTAAAGTTTGAGCTGCAGGATTATTATGGTGCTATTTATGATTTCTCTAAAGCCATTGAATTAGATCCAAGCCACCAGCAGGCGTATTACAGCCGCGGCATGGCGAAGCAGCAGATCGAAGCTTATGAAGATGCCATTAACGACTGCACCAAGCTTATAGAAATGAACGCCAAAAACATCGATGCTTATTTTCTGCGTGGCGTGTTACGCATTGAACATGGCCAGACAGAAGCCGGTTGTTTAGATTTAAGCAAAGCAGGGGAGTTAGGTGACATCAAGGCTTATGAAGTGATCAGAGAAAAATGTAATCAGAAGTGTTTTGTACGAGAGGCTTACTAATGCCTAATGGATAATTGAAATAGACAGGTGTTATGAACGTGTGCTCTGGTGTAAGCCAGAGCTTTTTTTATTATCAATTTTTCAACCTGGTAATTTATTACTGTACACTGCCTTCATGTTTGTATACAGCAGCATAAGGGATTTTGAAAGTGGGTTCCATAGCGAATGGATTAATAGTTCAGGGCAAATTTCTTCCCCGGCAATGCCCGTACCAGCCCCCTGAGCTCCAGCTCCAACAGGACACCAGCCAGCTGAGAGAGCGGTACCTGGCTGCGCCAGCTCAATTCATCGATGTGATAACCCTGGGGTTGGCTGTCCAGCAAACTTACCACAGCCTGCTCGCCGGGACTTAGATCCTCAGCCAGCAGGGGGTTCTTCTTTACTGGCTCCTCTGCACTGTTCCATCTCAGCTCCTCCACCAGCGCAGCGGTAGTGCTAAACATATGTGATTCCTGTTTGCTGATGAGGGCATGACAGCCGGCAGAGTACTCACTAAACACGCTGCCAGGAACAGCAAAAACCTCCCGGTTATAATCCAGCGCCAGCTGTGCTGTAATCAGGGCGCCTCCTTTTACGGCAGCCTCTACTACTACAACAGCATCGGCCAGGCCAGCAATAATTCGGTTACGGGCCGGAAAATTATAGGCATCGGGCTCCGTGCCGAAAGGATATTCCGTGAGAAGACCTCCTGCAACAATCATTTCAGCCGCTGTGGTGCGGTGCGCGGGGGGATATATTTTGTCCGGGCCAGTAGCCATTACGCCCAGGGTGGGCAGACCTGTTTTTAAACAAGCCCTGTGTGTAATGATATCGATGCCATAGGCCAGGCCACTTACAACCAGAGGATTATAAGGAGCTAAGCCTTCTATTAATAATTCGGTTACAGCTTTGCCATAGGCAGTGGCACGGCGGGTGCCAACAATGGCTATGATGCGGGGATGGTTTAAAGACGCAGCACCCCGGTGGTAGAGCACGATGGGGGCATCGGCAATTTGTTTTAAGCGGCTGGGATAAGCTGTCTCGCTATAAGTAAGCACTGCCACCCCTTCCTTTTCTGCTTTGGTCAGAATGGTTTCGGCTTCCTTCAGGGGCAGGGAAGAAGTCAGATTATGAATGGTTTTGTCACCAATGCCGGGCACACGCCCCAGCTTGCTGCGGTTAACAGAAAAAACACTTTCAGCAGAGCCGCAATAACTTATCAGGTTTTTAGCCAGGAGCGGTCCTATGCCGGCTACCTGTGTAAGCGCTACCTGATAAAGCTTCTCCTGCTCCATTTATGGCATACTGTTCTTCAGCTCATCCAGGAACACCCGGATTTCTTTAAGCGAGTCAATTAGCTTTAGCTTGTCCTGGATGCGATTGTGGTTGTTCTTCAGCATGTCTTTGGCACCTTGCAGGGTGTAGCCTTTTTCTTTCACCAGGTGGTAGATAAGTTTTACATTATCTATATCTTCTTTGGTGAACTGGCGGTTACCCTTGCGGTTTTTCTTGGGCTTTATGATGTCGAATTCATTCTCCCAAAACCGGATCAGCGAGGTTGTAACTCCCATCTCGGTGGCTACTTCACCAATGGAAAAATATTTTTTCTCAATTTTTTTCTCTTTGTACGCCACGGTGCCTATGCTGTTTAACTTAATTCTGCTTCCTGTATAATTTGGTGCAAATTACGGTAGTCTGATGTTTTAATGCACCATGGAACCGCTATTTATACAACCAATACTTTGTACTGCCCTTAATCGCTTAACAACATGCCTGATCGTGGCATTCAACAGCATACATAATCTGTTTAAGCTTGTTAAGAAAATAGGGCATCCGACTTGTACGGATTATCTAAATTAACAAAATTTCGAGTGGCTGTAAAAGGAGGTTTCTCTAAATCTTTATCCACAATGGGGTTATCCATTCATAATGAGCAGTTTAGGTCCTTAAAAGGTCGGCTGGCACCAACGCCCAGCGGCTTTTTACACAAAGGCAACGCTTTTTCATTTGTGCTTACCTGGTTACTGGTGCGCAAAAGGGGAGGTAAGCTGCTGCTGCGCATAGACGATGCCGACACCAGCCGTGCAAGGGGTGCGTACCTGGATGATATTTTTTACTGCCTGGACTGGCTTCAGCTTGATTGGGATGAAGGACCTGTGAGCCCAGACCATTTCCGGCAACATTTTTCCCAGGAGCACCGGTTTGGCGCTTACCATCAGCTGCTGGAGGTCTTGCAGCAGCAGGGCCATTTGTATGCATGCGACTGCAGCCGTAGCCAGATCCGGGACCAGTCAGCTACGGGCCTTTACAGCGGCACCTGCCGGCAGCGGCAAATTTCGTTTAATAACCTCAACGCAGCCTGGCGGGTAGCTGTCCCGGAGGAGGAAATATGTTTTAGAGAAGCGGAGAGGGGTAATTACTGTATTTCGCTGGCATCACGGTTGGGTGATTTTGTTGTGCGCCGAAAAGAAGGATATCCTGCCTATCAAATAGCTTCTCTTGCCGATGATATGCACTGGAACATCAACTTTATTGTGCGAGGTGAAGATTTGTATAACTCGACGGCGGCGCAGGTATACCTGGCACAGCTGCTTGCTAAACAGACGCAGGATAATGCGTTGCGGGAGGCAGCTGGCTACTTTACCCAGGCAAGCTTTCTGCATCATCCTTTACTGCTGAATGAACATGGAGAAAAACTCTCCAAGTCTGCAGGCAGCACCGCTCTTAAAAGCCTTAGAGCGGCAGGCGGAAACCCCCTGCCAATTTATGCCCTGGTGGCCAGCTATCTAAAGCTTCCTGCAGATGCAGCCGCTTCCCTGCAGGATATGCTGCAGGCCATGAAGGACTGACAAAGAGCCAGCTTTATTCGGACTGGTCTGAATGAGCTGCTTGAGCCGGTAACTGAAAAACATCAGCATAAACACCATTATCGCCTTCCAGGCGATTCTTACCCGGGCTGTCGTAAACCAGCATGAGTTTCCTTTCTTCCAGCATCACCATGCCTTCTGCTTTATTAATGCCATGGGTTGTGCTTCGATAGGGTAAGCTTACAACTTCTTCAATTTCTTTTTTGGTGATCAGGTGGTCTTCCTGCTTGCCTAAGACGTTCTTCCAGCGATACACTGCCATACTACCATCCAGATCCATTGTGGGGCCTGCCAGAATTAACAGGTCGTCACCTTCTGCTGCCAACTCACGAATGCCCATACCAAACAGATCCACAAAGTATTTCCGGTAGCGGTCTTTTCTCTTATTGATTGTTTTAAGCTTTAGTTCATTTTTTTTGTTGAGCTCCAGCGCCACCTCCAGAATGATAGCCCAACCCCGTAACACGGGACCCCGCAGGCCGATAAAAAGCCGTCCTTCAAATGCTGCAAGCCCTTCTATGTCAAAACCATTGTCTTTGCCGGGTATCTTGAGGAAAGGAGCCACGTGATCGTCTTTTTTGAGCACTTTGCTAAGCTGGCTGTTTTTTTGGCCGTGCTTTAGCCTGGCTGCAATAAGAGTTTCTTCTGGTTTTTCAGGATCGGCACACGATTGATGGAGGCGATATTCACCTGTTTCATCGGGGATGCAGGGAATGCGGGCCAGCAGAATTCTGTTTGGGTCCATGCTGATCCTGGTAAGTCTGCTGATCTCTTTTTCAGGATTATCCCCTTTGCCCTTAATATTAGAACGTTTGTAGCTGTGCGAACCAATTATCCAGAGGTAGCGGCCATCATAATCCATACCCTCAATATCGGCTTCGCAGGTGTCAGAAATAAGCTCTATATAATCACCCAGATTAAAGGTAGTACAGTTGCCAAAACTGTCG
>JASLAE010000078.1 GCA_030147305.1 Cesiribacter sp. | reverse complement strand
TCAGCAGGCCACACATTGTCGGGATACTGGCTGCGGATAGGGTCATCTCCCTCAACCTCCTGTCCAACGTGATAAAATTCTTTCAGGTCGCCAGTATTACGGCCTTTGGCATGCTCTTTACCTTTGGGGGTATACCCACGTTGTCCGGCCAGGTGGGCCAGGTGATACTTCATCTTTACCTCATCGGGCAAAGCGAAGAATTTTTTAATGGTAGCGTATAAGCGCTCCGTGAGTGCATCGCTGAGTCCGTGGTTTTTAATTGCCACGAAGCCAATGCTCTGATAGGCGCGGCCTAACTCCTGTACAAAGCGTTCTTTGCGTGTAGCATCACCGCTTAAAAAATCAGCAAGGTCCAGCGAGGGAACCTCATCGTATAATACCTGGCTCATAATATTTTGCTCTTTTCTTTCCCTTTTTATCAAATAGATGAGGGGTGCAAAGTAGTAATTTTTCAAACAAAATCACTTTTTTTGCCTTTGTAAGAGATATAGACACAGCCAACCAAAGCTTTACCATGAAAAAGTCATTATTTTTTTCTTTTCTAATGGCAGGAGCCATGCTAACTGCATGTGATTCCGGCACCAATAGAGAAACAGAAAACAGCACAACCACTGCTGATACTGCAGCAACCGGACAGGCAGGCGCTAATACAAGTAGTATTAACCTGACGAAGGGGGAGGATTCTCCTGAATTTGCGGATGCGATGCTGGAACAGACCCAGCCAAACAATGGTGATAAACTTAGCGCTGGCCCTGTTACTTTCCAGTATAATGTAAAGAATTACGAGCTCACCAAAATGACAGAAGCTGAGCATGCCAACCACATTGCCAATTCTGAAAAGGGACAGCATATTCATCTTATTGTAAACAACGAGCCTTATGATGCGCTGTATGAGACTACGCACCAGAAGGAGCTGAGTGAGGGCCATTATGTGGAGCTTTCGTTTCTGAGCCGTTCTTATCATGAGAGCATCAAAAACCCCCAGGCATATGTATTACGCCAGTTTACAGTAGGTAATGCCGAAAACAAAAATGTAGACCTGAATGCCCCGCATATGTTCTACAGCCGGCCTAAGGGAGAGTATACTGGTAAAGATACGGAGCGCATTATGCTTGATTTTTACCTGGTGAATACCGATCTGGCAGAAAACGGCAACAAAGTAAGGGCTACCATCAATGGACAGGAGTTCATGATCAATGAATGGAAGCCATATTATATTACCGGCTTGCCCATGGGCGAGGCTACCATTAAACTGGAGCTGCTCGATAACAATGGCAATCTGGTGCAAAGCCCTTTCAATCCTGTTACACGCACGATTACCCTGGAAGGCGGCAACCAGCAGGCCAGTGCGCAATAACCTTTTTGGTGAGTAGCAGTACAAAACATTAGAGCAAAGCCAGAAAGCGCACTATACCAGTGCGCTTTTTTCTTGTTAAAGACTTGCTAAAAATATGTTATTTAGGGGTTGTGAAAAGCATTGCTACCATAGCATTAAGCCTTTGGCTGCTGACGGTCCCTTCAGCCTACAGCCAGCATGTGCTGCAGTTGTTGCCTGCCAGGGCTGCAGAAGCAGGCCTGCTGGACCAGTACCGCTACCAGCGCCAGCACACAGATTCTGTAGCTGCACTTCAGCAGGCCCATGCTTTTCTGCGTGAGCTGTATGCAGATGCCTATTTAGGGGCATATTTAACAAATATCCGTCGGACAGCAGACACTACCCTTGCCGAAGTGGTCATAGGCAAGCCGTATACTTTGCTGAGTTTAAAAAAGGGCAATGTGGAAGAACGACAGCTACAGCTGGCAGGCTATCGCGATCGTTTTTACCGGCAGAGACCGTTTTCTTATACCCAGATAAGCCGGCTGATGGAACGCCTGGTGGAACAGGGCGAGCGGCGGGGATATCCTTTTGCCCTGGTGCGGCTCGATTCCCTGATGGTGGATGCAAATCATATTAGTGCCGCGCTCTACTACGAGGCCGGGCCCTACATCACCTTTGATTCCATACAACTAACAGGCAGTGTCAATATAAAGCAAAGATTTCTGGCTGCACATCTGGGCATCAGGCCAGGGGAAGCCTTTAACCAGCAGCGAATCGACGAGGTAGTTCAAAAACTGCAGACCCTGCCCTATCTGCAACTGGCAGAAGCACCCAGGTTAAGTTTTCAGAACCGACAGGCGCAGCTATGGCTGAACCTAAAACCCCGGCCTGCCAACCGGGTAGACGGTATTCTGGGGCTGCAGTCTAAACCCACAGGCGGGATCCTGATTACCGGCCAGCTGGATCTGCTCCTGCAAAATCCATTTGGGGGTGGTAAAACCATGGCCCTAAACTGGCAGCGCCTCAACGAAGCGTCTCAGCAGCTGGAGCTGGCTTACCGGCACCCCTATATTCTCCAGTCATCGATAAGCCTGGCGCTGGCAGGTGGCCTGCTGAAAGAACAGGAGCAGTTCCTGAACCGGCATGCCAGCGTGGCCTTGCAATCCCAGCAGGCAGGAGGGGTTTTGCTTAGCCTGATTTACCAGTTCAAAGATTCGCGCCTGCTCGATAAAGCTACAGGGCCCGACCTGGCAAGTTTCAGGGTGCACAAATACGGGCTTAGGGGGGAGTACAGAAAGCTCGACAATGCTCTTTTTCCGCGTAGGGGGTATTCATTAGGCGCCGGGGTGCTGGCCGGACCAAAACAAATATCTCGCCTGGCAGATGGAACAACAGGCAGCCTTGGCACCAATCTGCAGGTAGACGCGACCATTAATGCGCTGTCTTACCTGCCACTGGCCCGCGGTACTGTGGTAGCGCTTGTGGCAGAAGGTGCCATGCTGTACGATAAGAATTTATTTTTGCCGGATCTCTACCGGCTTGGGGGTTTACAGTCTTTAAGAGGTTTTCGGGAAAAGTCACTTTTTGCCAGTAACTATGTACTGTTTCAGGCAGAATTAAGACAACAATTCGGAAATTCTTCTTATGTTTTTTTGTTTTACGATCAGGCTTGGCTAACTTATAAAATCCCTACTGGAACCTACCAGGATTGGCCTTTTGGAGCTGGAGTTGGCTTGAGTTTGGAAGGAGGAGCAGGCCTTTTTAGTCTGGTTTATGCCCTTGGGCATCAGCAAAATCAGCCCTTTTCTATACGTAATTCTCAAGTGCATTTTGGTTATACCAGTCGCTTCTGATCTGTTGGTGGTGCCGGAAAATAATACTATTTTTGATGCTGGAATAAAGCCGTCTTTATGTACCTGAGCTTGCTGATTGCATTCGTGTGGGCGCTGATTGTTTCGTTGTTTACCGTTCCTTCTGTTATCCACATCAGCCATACAAAGAAATTACTCGACGAACCTAATCATCGCACCATTCACCAGATGCTCACGCCGCGCTTGGGTGGCCTGGCGATTTTTGCAGGTTTTATGTCGGCGGTCACCATTTTTGGCAAGTTTGGCGGAGGCGTTCAGCAGCTGCTGGCAGGTTGTATCGTTATGTTTTTCATTGGCATCAAAGATGATATTATCTCTGTTTCTGCCTTTAAGAAATTCTTTGTCCAGATCATCGCCACCTTCATTGTCATGTTCATGGGCGAAATCAGAATTACAAGCCTGCAGGGCTTTATGGGCGTTTGGGAGCTGGAGTTGGGCATCAGTTACTTCTTTACTTTTCTGGTAATCGTTGGTATTACAAACGCCATCAACCTTATTGATGGGCTGGATGGTTTGGCTGGCACCATTATTTTGCTCATATCGCTTTGCTTCGGCACATTCTTTTTCTTCCATAGCATTGAGTATGCCTTTGTGGCATTTTGCCTGGCGGGCGGTATTCTGGGGTTTTTGCGCTATAATATGTACAAAGCCAGAATATTTATGGGTGATACCGGTTCGCTGGTTTCAGGCTTTGTGATAGCAGTCCTGGCTGTTAAATTCATAGAATTGCGGGCGGTACCGGCAGCCCCCGCCACCGCTGTTGCCATTTTATTTATACCCGTATTTGATACCCTGCGGGTGTTTGCCATCCGCATCAGTCAGGGGCGTTCCCCTTTTTCGCCAGATAAAAACCACCTGCATCACCGTTTCCTGGCATTAAGCCTGCCGCAGATTATGGTAGTAAGCCTTATGCTGATGATCAACCTGGGTATAATTGTTATTACGATTCAATTCGCCGAATGGGGCAATACTGTGTTGTTGGCGACACAAGTTATCCTGGCATTGTGTATTAGTGTTATGTTGGGATTGTTGGGAAGAAGTGAGCCAAAGTTATATGCCAAAGCGTAGTGGTTGGTTGGTGTTGTTGCTGGTAGTGCTGTCGCTACCGGCGTTTGCTCAGCTTTTGCAGGTACAGGGCCGGCAATATGCACTGGTACATGACCTAAAGGCAGATCTGCTGGTCTACGACGATGATTATGAAACCTACCTGCCCCACGTAAGGGGCACAGCTTTCCCTTCTAATGCTGCTAATTTCTGGCTTCAGCTCAATAAGTACCAGAGCTATTTGCTGCTGGTAGGAGCAGTAGAAGGTTCTTCTCTGCTTATCAATCAGAATGTTGTGGCTAATTACAGGCAGTCCGGCTCGCATGTGTATGCCATTGACAGCCTGAGACAGCTTTATGGCGATAGCTGCCTGGTAACCCTGTACCGACAGCCCCTTTCCCTGGAGGAAGCACAGCTGGCGGTGGTGGGGCAGCAAACGCTGCTGGTTACCGAGAGCCATATTGGCGAAAGTTACCTGAAGGTAGAGGGACGCCCCTCACGTGGTTTCGAAGATTTCTTTGTGCTGGTGCTGGTGCTGCTCATGGCCGGGCTGGCACTATTGCGTAATTTGTTTCCACGGGTTTTCCAGAGTTATTACAGTTTAGGGGAAGTGCTTACCACCCGCAGCTCATTTAATTCAGCTTTCTCCTATAAACTGGGCGGACCCGGGCAGCTGTTGTTTATTGTGCTCTACAGTGGGCTTTTTGGCTTTATTCTGCTGGTGCTCCTGAATGCTGCCGGGTATTGGCCGGAACACGAGTGGCTGGGGCCCGATCCCCGCTTTGGTGCTTACCTCTGGAGCTGGCTGCGGCTTACCGGGCTGGTGTTGATGCTGCAGCTGCTCAAATATTTTATGTTGCAGGTAACAGCAGGAGTCTTTAATTTCCAGGAGTTTGCCGCTGTTCACTATTTCGATTTTCTGCGCATTTCACAAATGTTCTTTTCTGTACTGCTGGGTGCAGTAGCCGTAGTTTTTTTAAGCCTGCCTCTGCAAATACCGGTTGGTGCCGAGATATTGTTGAAGGTGCTGCTGGTTTTTGCCCTCCTGCGCACAGGCCTTATCTTTTTTAAGTTAATGCAATTGGCCAAGTTTAGAAAAACCTATTTATTTTCTTACCTTTGCGCCACAGAAATACTGCCGCTTCTGGTTGGCCTTAAGCTACTTATTGATTAACCAGATACTCCCCGAGCTAACAGTTCTATCTCTATGACAAAAAAGGAAAAAGAGCCCAAACTGAAAGAAGTCCGTAGCATACTGGTGTCACAGCCTAAGCCCAGCGACAGTAAATCTCCTTACTACCAGCTAGCTGAGAAATACAATTTGAAGATAGACTTCAGGCCTTTCATTCAAATTGAACCTGCCGACATCAAAGACTTTCGCAAACAAAAGATTGATATACTGGCGCACACGGCTGTAATCTTTACCAGCCGCAATGCGGTAGATCACTTTTTTCGTTTGGCACAGGAAAGTAAGGTAGAGATTCCGGCAGACATGAAATACTTCTGCATTTCGGAGCAAACCTCTAACTACCTGCAGAAGTACATTGTGGTGCGCAAGCGGAAAGTGTTTACAGGCTTTAAGACTGCAAACGATCTTATTGAGATCCTAAAAAAGCATAAGAACGAAAAATATATTTTCCCCTGTTCAGATATCAGAAAAGAGGATATTCCCGTTTTCTTAGAGGAGAATAAAATTGCGTATACCGAGGCGATCATTTACCGGACGGTCGCCAGCAATCTTTCCGATCTGGCAGATGTTAATTACGACATTATTGCTTTTTTTAGTCCCTCAGGAATAAATTCGCTTTATGTGAATTTCCCGGACTTTCAGCAGAAAGATACCCGTATTGCCGCTTTTGGACCAACAACCGCCAAAGCAGTGCGCGATGCAGGCCTGCAGCTGGATATTGAGGCACCACAGCCTAATGCCCCCTCCATGACGGGCGCGCTGGAGCTATATATAAAAAAGGCTAATAAAATAAAATAGGAAATATTACATTCAGACGGCTATTCTCCTATACATTTTTAAATTGCAATAAATCCGGTTAATCCGGATTTTTATTTATATTATATGCTGAATAATAGGCTTATGCGGAAGATATACTGGTATTTGATGGCCATTTTTATCCTGAGTGGCGGAGAATTGATGGCCCAGCAAGATGCCCAGTTTACCCAATACACCTTTAATACCTTATTTTACAATCCGGCCTATGCAGGTGTAGAGGGCTTAACGAAACTAACAGCGGTACATCGTACGCAATGGGCAGGTTATGGTGGGGGGAACCCCATTACGCAGGTAATTAGTTTTAATACGCCAATCTACCGCCTGAGCAGCGGCTTTGGCGTGCATATAATTCAGGACAGGCTTGGACCGGAGTCTACCCTGCAGGCACAAGGCTCTTATGCCTATCACCTGCACTTAAAGGAGCTGAAAACAAAAGTTAGCTTTGGTGCCCGATTTGGGGTCATTGCCAAATCAATAGATTCCGATGAATTTCTGGCCAACCAGATGGATGATCCGCTCCTGGTGCTGGGGCAGGCGTACGAAATGCAGCCCGACTTTGGTGCCGGTGTTTACGTGCAGTCTGAGAAAATTTTTGGTGGGGTTGCATTCAGCCACTTGTTAAAGAGCGAGTTTAGTTATGCGAACGACTTTACAACCAACCCGCTGGAGACCCACATGAATGTGTTATTCGGTTATGATTATGAGTACGGACGTAAAATTATTATTACGCCATCTGTGTTAGTACAATCAGATTTTAATTCATACAATTTTACGCTCTCGACAATAGGTAACCTGGACGATAAATATTGGGCAGGATTATCTTTTAGACAAGGGGAATCTATAAACATTATTACGGGTTATAGCGTACTAAAGGACAAATCTTTGCGTTTTGGGTATTCCTTTGATCTGGTAGTCAAGGGAAAAGACGCTAAGTCCGGGGCAGGTTCTCATGAAGTTACTTTAAGTTATACTTTGCCCCAGGCCAAACCGAACAGAAAAAAAATTATCAGAGATCCAAGATTTAGGCACGAATAAGCCAATAAGGATCAAGGTGTTGCGTTATAAAAGTTAAGAATAGACAGGTGTGTTGATTTTTCTGCAATTCAGGTAAAATATTACAAGCTACATATTTTGCCCGGTATTGACAGGTATGGGAATGAAAGACCCGATAATTTTGGGTCATACAGGTGCTTAATAGATGTTAAACAATAAAAGGTGTTATGAATAAAGTGCTATCCCTCAGGAAAGCTATTGCCTGCTTCGTGTTAATAGCTTCGGCAGCCTCTCTCCAAAGCTGCAGCCTGTTCGGTGGTGGATCAACTGAAGATTATGGCGAGCTGGTAGGTGTTCAGGGCCGCGAAGGCTGGGTTATGACTGTTCCTTATGGAATGGTAGTAGTGCCCGCTGGTACGTTCCACATGGGACAGGCTGAAGAAGACATTGCCGCTACGCAGATAAACTTCAACAAGCAGATCACCATTGGCAGTTTCTACATGGATGATACCGAGATTACCAATAACGAGTATCGTCAGTTCATGATGTCAATGCTAGAGGATTCTATCAGTACACTGGGCGAAGATTATATCTTCAACGAGCTGTACCCCGATACCACCGTCTGGATGCGTGACTTTACGCACCACATGGGCGACCCACTCACGGAGTATTACTATATACACCCTGCATTTGACGACTACCCAGTTGTTGGTGTAGACTGGGTAGCAGCAAAGACCTTCTCTAAGTGGCGTACCGATTATCTGAACTCCTACCGCATCAGCGAAGGTGAGTTCGTAATGCCAAGCTTCCGCCTGCCTTCTGAGGCAGAATGGGAATACGCTGCACGTGGCGGCCGCGATATGGCCACCTATCCCTGGGGTAACCCCTACATCCGTAATGCCAAAGGCTGTATGCTGGCAAACTTTAAGCCAGGCCGCGGTAACTATTACGACGATGGGTTCGCCTATACCTCTCCGGTACAATCTTACTTCGCAAACGACTTTGGCCTCTATGATATGGCCGGTAACGTGTCGGAGTGGTGCGAAGATGCCTTTAACCCGGCTTCTGTACCTCTGGTATGGGACTTAAACCCGACCTATTTTGACGAGAACGAACCACGCAAGGTGATCCGTGGCGGCTCCTGGAAAGACGTATCGTATTTCCTGCAGACAGGTACCCGTAGCTTCGAGTATCAGGACTCTGCCCGCTCTTACATCGGCTTCCGTTGCGCCATGACCCACATTGGTCGTTCAAAGCAAGATTTCTAACAACAAGCTTCATCATAAACCCTAACCCTAATAAGAAAATGAGCAGAAAGAAAGGTGGATTCATGAACCTCCTATATGGTTCTATCATGCCAAAAATTTACGGCATTGGTGCCGCTGTAGTAATCGTAGGAGCGCTTTTCAAAATCCTTCACTGGGAAGGTGCCAATGAAATGCTTTTCATCGGTTTGAGCACAGAAGCAATTATTTTCTTCCTAAGTGCATTTGAGCCTAAACATAATGATCCTGATTGGTCTCGCGTATATCCAGAACTGGCAGACGATTTTGATGGTGAGCCTGCTAACCGCCTGGCCTTAAAAGATAATGGCAACGGTTCTATCACCAAAAAGCTGGATCATATGCTGGAAAGCAACAAAATTGGTCCTGAGCTAATCCAAAGCCTTGGAACAGGTATGCAGCAGCTGGCGGTTAATGCCAAACAAATGGCAAACCTTAGCAATGCCGCTGTAGCTACAGAAGAATATGCAACCAACGTACGTGGTGCTTCTAAATCTTTGGTAGAAATGAACAAGTCTTACGGCTCTACTGTAGAAGCTATGTCTGCTATGGCCAGCGCCAGTAAAGATGCCAAAGAATACCACAACCAGGTACAGCACGTAACCAAGAACCTGGGCGCCCTGAACGCAGTGTACGAAATGGAACTGCAGGATGCCAACAGCCACGTAAAGGCGATGAACAAGTTCTATGCAAGCATCTCCGGTGCTATGGATAACATGGCACAGGCCAGCCGTGAAAGTGAGCAGTTTAAGAAAGAGCTTTCTGCCCTTACTTCTAACTTAAGCTCGCTGAACAATGTGTACGGCAGCATGCTAACAGCTATGCGTGGCGGCGGCGGACAGCAGCAGGCCCGCTAGTTTCCCCTAAACCAATTTATTAACAGGTTAAAACCTTAGAAACAAATTATGGCAGGAGGAAAAGAAACGCCTAGGCAGAAGATGATCGGTATGATGTACCTGGTGCTTACAGCCCTGCTCGCCCTACAGGTGAGTAATACGGTACTCGAAAAGTTCATCTTCATTAACCGAAGCCTTGAAAATACTGTAACTGAATCGAATGCTGGCAATACCGATGTTGTGTCTCGTATACAAAAACAAGTAGACGATGCCGGTAAGCGCAAAGCAGACGTAGCAGTATTAGATAAAGCCCGCGAGGTTCGCGAGCGCACGCAAAAGGTGATTGCTGAGCTAAATGCAGCAAAAGCTACGCTTGTTACTGAAACAGGTGGTGTTGATGAAGACGGTGTTACACCTAAAAACATCAACGACGAAGAAGTAACTGCAAACATCATGATCGTTAAAGGCAAGGGCGAAGAAATGAAAACCATGCTGAACGATTACGCTAAGTTTCTGCAGCAGACGTCTGGTGTAAAAGTTGAGCCCATTGCCTATAGCGGCGCTGAGCACCCAATTTTCGCAAACGACCCTAACCAGAAGAGAAAGAGCTTTGCCGAACTGAATTTTGGCAGTACTCCGCTGGTAGCTGGTCTTGCCACCATTACACAGTTCGAAACAGAAGTGCTGATGCGTGAGCAGGCAGTATTGGATGAACTGGCCCGTAGTGTAGGTGCAGAAGACGTGAAGTTCGACAGAATTGTACCGATGGTACGTCCTGAATCGAAAGTAGTAGCGGCTGGTGCTAAATATGTTGCCGACATGTTTATTGCTGCTTCTTCTTCTAACATAACACCGGATATGTATGTTAATGGTAACAAAATACCCGTAACAGGTGGTTTTGGTAAAGTAGAATTCGCGGCTAAGCCTGGTGCTTACAACGAAGAAGGCTTATCCAGACAGACGTATAAAGCAGAGATTAAAGTAACGCTGCCTGGTGGTAGAGATACCACGTATACCGAAACGCACGAATATTTTGTAGCGAAGCCGGTTATTCAGGTGCAGTCTGCTTCTGTACAGGCCCTTTACCTGCAGTGCGGTAACGAGCTGAACGTACAGGTACCTGCGCTGGGTAATGCTTACCAGCCTAATTTCTCTGCAGATGGTGCAGCAGTATACGAAGGCAACAAACGTGGCGTTGTAACTGTAGTGCCAAACGCTAAAAACGTTAAGCTAAACGTTAGCAGTGGTGGTAACCTTATTGGTAGCGAGAACTTTGGAGTACGTCTGGTGCCTAAGCCAGAACTTTTTCCAACCGATGGTGCTCGTGAACTGGACCAGAAACAAGGTATCAAAGCTGCTCAGTTAGGCCGTCTTGTTATGCGTGCGGAAGCAGACGCCAGCTTCAAAGAGTTCTTACCTAAAGATGCACGTTTCCGCGTAACTGGATATACCGTATATTTAGCCCGTGGTAACCGTCCTGTTGCAAACCAAAAGGTAAGTGGCCCGGAATTTAATTTGAGCCAGTGGCGCAGCCAGGCAAAAGCGGGTGACAGACTAGTAATAGAAGTGACTGAAGTGAAGCGAATGAACTTTAGAGACCAGGTTATGGATGTCTCTATGGGTACCAAGACCTTCACCATTCCAATAGCAGATTAATTGTTGTTAAAACAGGTGTATATGAAAAGATTTTGGATTATAGGTGCGCTGGCGCTGTTTATGGCAGTATCCAGTCCGGTAGTAGCTCAAGAGAAAAGCCAGGAGTATAACGAAAACTCCGTAAGGCCTATCCGCGAATCGGACATCCTGCTCAAAAAGAGGGTATGGCGTCGTATCGACCTGAAAGAAAAACAGAATAAGCCTTTCTTTGCTTTCAACAACGAGATCAGCAAGATCATGCTGGAAGCAGTGAAGGCAGGCGTTCTGACTCCTTATGCCAATGATTCACTGAAGACGCGCATGTCTCGTGAAGACTTTCTGGATAACCTGCAAATGCCCAATACAGAAGTTGCTCTGACAGAAGAAGAAAAGGCAATGGGCTTTACAGAAGAATCCAATGATGGCTGGGATACCAACAGTGGCTGGGATAACAATGGCAGCGCTAATAACAATGGAACTGCCAACAATGCCGCTGCCGATACTGCTGCTACAGGCAATACCACGGCGTCCACCAGTAATACCAATGAATTTCTGCCTGGTCAGATCACAATATTGGAGCTGATGGAAGATATGATCTTTGATAAGCGCCGCAGCCGCCTGTATTGGGATGTTCAGGGTGTAAAGCTTGTAATACCTGCCTCGCAGTTCGAAACTGGTTTGGAGCGTGTTGTAGCAGTATTTAAATACAAAGATGTAGAGGCGCTGTTCCGCAGCATGCCAGGTGAAGCCATCTGGTTTAACCCTCACAACAGTGCTGCACACATGAACCTGGCAGACGCATTTACTTTACGCCTGTTTAGCGGCCGCATCACCAAAGTGGCCAACCCTGATGATTCAATGCTGATCGACATCTACAACCGCAGTCCTAAAGATGGCTTAATGGCCTCACAATGGACTGAGATGCAGCTGCTCGAAATGGAGCATGAACTTTGGGAATTCTAATATTTGCACACGTTCATAACATCTGATATGAAAGCGCCACCTGTTTTAGGTGGCGCTTTCTTTTTATAGATGATAAAGTCTTAGGATCCCCGGCCTCGATTTGCTAGTGATTTCTATCACAGCTAAAGCAAATTAATGGCTCTGGATAAATCCAGATAAATCCAGTCGATAATAAGATTAAGTCAGTAATTAAAAATTGCCAGTGGTAAGCTACCAGCGCTTAGCTTAGTTTAGTTGCTGTTATCATCTGTTGGTGTTGTAGGTTCTTTGGCCGGATTAAGGGCATTTTTTACGCGCTGTGCCCTGTCTTTGCCCACTAGCTTGCTTACTTCCTCAAAGGAGGCCTCTTTGATGTTCTGCACTGTTTTAAAGTGCTGTAGCAGCTTTGTAACAGTAGATTCACCAACACCCTCTATAGTCTCTAACTGGCTGCTAAAGGCGGCTTTGCTTCTTTTCTGGCGGTGATGCGTAATGGCAAACCGGTGTGCTTCATCCCGTATGCGCTGCAGCAGCATCAGTGATTCAGACTTTTTATCGATGTGCAGCGGATAGGGATCTTCCGGAAAATACAGTTCTTCCAGGCGTTTGGCAATGCCAATGATGGGTATCTGACCGTAAATACCAAGCTCCTTCAAGGCATCTGTTGCTGCGCTAAGCTGTCCTTTACCACCGTCTATCACAATAAGGTCCGGGAAGGGAAGGGATTCGGAAATAAGTTTGCGATAACGCCGGCCCACCACTTCGTGCATAGAGGCAAAATCGTCGGGCCCTACTACGGTTTTTATGTTATAATGCCGGTATTCTTTTTTTGCGGCTTTGCCATTGATAAAGCAAACCATGGCCGAAACCGGATTGGTACCCTGGATGTTGGAGTTATCGAAGCATTCGATGCGTAGCGGCGGGTGCTTGAGCTGCAGATCTTTTTGCAGCTGCAAAACAACCCGGTGTGTCTGGTTGCGCTGGTCTACTTCTGTGCTCATGCGCTCCTTTTTAAAATAGAGCACATTTTTAAGCGCCAGTTCTACCAGTTTTCTTTTATCACCAATTTTAGGAACCGTAATCTGCAGATCATCAACTTCTATCTCCAGCGGTATGTTAGTAATAATCTCTTTGGTGAGGCTGTTGTATCGACTGCGCATTTCTACCATGATCAGGGCCAGAATATCGGCGTCACTTTCCTCCAGCTTTTTCTTTACCTCTACGGTTTTGGTTACTGTAACCGCACCGTTTATAATCTTAAGGTAGTTGATAAAGGCGCACTTTTCATCAGAGGTGATGGCAAATACATCAACATCGGCAATGTTAGGGTTCACAACCAGAGATTTTGCCTGATATTTCTCCAGCAGATCGTACTTGTCTTTATAACGCTGCGCCTCCTCAAACGCCAGCTGGCCTGCTGCCGCTTGCATACGTTCCTTAAAATACTGCCGGGGCTGGCCCAGGTGCCCCTTCAGGATGTGAACGGCCTGTTCTATATCCTGGTTATAATCCGGCTCTTGTTGCAGGTTTTCGCAGGGACCTTTACAATTGCCAATGTGGTACTCCAGGCAAACCTTGAATTTACCTTTCTGGATGTTTTCTTCCGAAAGGTTTAAGCGACAGGTGCGGATGTGGTAAAGGCTGCGAAGCAGGTAGAAAACATTGTTCATGGCCTTTACTGAGGCAAACGGACCATAATAGGTACCAAGGCCGGGCTCGTGCCTTCTAATAGCAATAATGCGCGGAAAACGCTCGTGGGTAACACAGATATAAGGATAGCTCTTGTCGTCGCGCAACAGAATGTTGTACTTAGGCTGGTTCTCCTTAATAAGTGTATTCTCCAGCAGCAGCGCTTCAAATTCGGTATTGACAATGGTAAATTCAATGAAGCGAATTTCTGAAACGAGCTTACGCGTTTTGCGGTCTACCCCGGTTTGTTTGGTAAAGTAGCTGCTTACCCGCTTTTTAAGGCTTTTGGCTTTGCCCACATAGATCAGCCTGCGCTCATCATCATAATATTTATAAACACCCGGCTCGGCAGGGAGCATGTTAATCTGGTCGGGTGTATAGAAGGATGCATGCATATAGAAACCTCCAAAAACAGCAAAAACTTTTACGGTCTGGGTTACAGCCGTAAAAGTTTACTGTGATACTGGGATAAATGTTTTCTAAAATACCTCGTCCATATCGATTGGCTGCTCGGTATTGATGGCATCAGTAGTATCGCGTTGGTTTGGCTGAGTGCCCCCATAATTCTGATAATAACGACCGCAGTCAATCTCGATACTTAAAGGCGATTTTGGTGCTTCGAAGGTAGTTTTGTCAATTTCCAGATCAGGATCATTATATGCTTTAAGCATAAACTGCTCCCAGATGGGCATGGCCGTACGGGCACCTTGTCCGGAAAGCCAGTTGCGGAAACGGATGCTGCGGTTATCGCCACCAACCCAGGCACCGGCTACCAGCTCAGGCGTTACCCCCATGAACCAGCCGTCGGAAGCATTCTGGCTTGTACCTGTTTTAGCCCCTATTTCTATGTTATGGCGCAGTTCTGGACTAAGACCCAGGGCAGTACCGCCGCTTAGCTGGGTTCCGCCTTTCAGCATGTGCAGCATCAGGTAAGCAGTTTCTTCATTCAGGGCTTCTATGGTTTTTGGCTGCGGTTCAAACAGTACATTACCATTTTTATCTTCGATGCGGGTAATAAAATAAGGTTGTGTATAAACTCCCTTGTTTACGAAAGTGCTGTAGGCACCCACCATCTCAAATACAGATACATCGCTAATACCCAGAGAGAGGGCTAAAACAGGCTCCAGTTCACTTTGTATACCCATGCGCTTGGCCAGGGCAACCACGTTCTCGGGGCGCATTTTATACATGATGTTCGCCGTCACTGAGTTAATAGACTGGGCCATGGCATCGCGTATGGTAATAGGCTGGCCGGTAAACTTGCCATCGGAGTTATTGGGCGACCAGGTTGGCGGATCGCTGCCGGTATCGTAGCTCTGGGGAACGTCGTATACCGTGTAGCAGGGAGAATAACCGTTTTCTATGGCTGTTGCATAAACAAATGGTTTAAAGGTAGAGCCCGGCTGCCGCTTGCTTTGCATTACGTGGTCGAACTTAAAGTGCTTAAAGTCTATGCCACCTACCCAGGCCCTGATGGCTCCGGAGTAAGGATCCATTGCCATGAAGCCCGTATTTAGAAAGCGCTTGTAATGGCGTACAGAGTCCATGGGTGAGATAAGTGTATCAATTTCTCCCTTATAAGAGAAAATGCGCATTGGCCGCTTCGTATTCATTACAATCTGTACGGAATCGGCATCTTTGCCGTATTTGCGCACAAGCTTACGGTAATGCTCTGTTTTTTTAGCTTCGCTTTCTATAAAGCCTTTAAGCTCGCGGTTGCTTTCGTCAACCCATGGGCTTTTTCCGCCCCATTCCTTATCGAACTTAGCCTGCAGCTTGCGCATGTGTTCACCTACAGCGGTTTCTGCATACTTCTGCATGCGGCTGTCAATAGAAGTATAGATCTTTAAGCCATCTTCATAGATATCATACCCATGTTCTTTGGCCCATTTGGTCAGAAAATCTTTGATAACAGAGCGAAAGTAGGGTGCAGAACCAGCATTATGGGTTTCTACATTATAAGTGAGCGAAAGCGGCTGCGCCTTAATGCTATCGGCAGTGGCTGCACTGATGTAGTCATGTTCGGCCATTTTATTGAGTACCGTGTTCCGCTTAAGGGTTGCAGCTTCGGGATGGTAAATAGGACTTAAACGGGAAGGTGCCTGTACAATACCAGCAAGTGTTGCGGCTTCCTGCACATCCAGCTCATTTGGATTCTTCCCGTAAAAAGTTTGAGAAGCTGTTTTGATCCCGTAAGAGTTGCTACCAAACTCTACTGTATTCAGATACATGGCCAGGATCTCTTTTTTGGTATAGGAACGCTCCAGCCGCACCGCCATGATCCACTCTTTGGTTTTGTTAAAGAGCATGTCGATGTTGCGGTTGATGCCGTAGAGCTTACCTTCGAAACGTTCGTCGCTACGCAGGCTGAACAGGTTCTTGGCCAGCTGCTGGGAGAGCGTACTGCCGCCACCCTCAAGATTTTCTCTGTTTCCGGTTACAGCATATTTAACCACACCATAGGCTACACGGCCCATACTTTCAGGGTCTATGCCGGCATGATCCTCAAAGCGGGTATCTTCAATGGCAATGAGCGCTTTTACCAGATTTGGCGAAAGCTCATCATACGTAGTGTTAACCCGGTTCTTGCGAAAATACTTGCCTAATAAGGCACCGTCTGCACTATAGAGCTCGCTGGATAGGTCATTTTCGGGATTTTCCAGGCTCTTAAAGCTGGGCATCCCTCCATATAAGCCCAGAAAATTAGAGCTTACAGAATAAATATAAATTGGCAGGCCAATAACAACCATCAGGAACAATGCCCAAAGGCCTATGATAATTACTCTGGTTACTTTGTGCTGAGTCCTGCTTCCGCTCTTTGCTTTAGTCTTTTTCTCTTTTACAGGCTTTACAGTGGCCATAGGCTTTTAATGCTTTTAATAAGGGGGTAGTCTAATCAGTAATAGAACTTCTGGAAGAAAGCAATATACTTGCCTACATCTTTTGTATTGTACAAGTTGCCAAAATTATTTTTCGAAATAACAAAGTATTCCAAGCCTGCGTTCTCAAAATCGCTGCTAAAAGGGTTATTTCTCTCCAGTGCTCTGAAGTAAAGCATCGCAGCCTTTTTGTCGGGGAACTGGCTTACAAAAATCATGGATCTTTTGTCTGTAAGCAAGATGGTGGAAGCTCTTAATTTTCTGGCTGCCTCCTCACGCGCATTATAGGTATCGAGGGTGTTCAGAAGGGAATTGCCTTTAATGGCGGCAGTTCTATAAACTACCACAAAGTAGTGAGGCTGATTAGGGCTCTCTTCGTACTTACTCCCTTCTGCCGTGCTGCTGCCCGCATCTTCGGTAAACTGCTGGCTTGTCTGTAAAAGATCTGCAGCATATTGTTCCAGCTCCGGGTCTTCATTCTTATCCATAAACTGGGTAAGCGCCTGCTGGTAGGAGGGCAGGTCTTCTGTATGGCCAACGATGAGAATACGCAACAAGTCCAGTCTGTTATTAAATTCATGTTTTGGGTGTTGCTGCAGCCCTGCCTGTAACAGACTGTCGGCTCGGGTATAGGCCTGGCGTTGGTAAAGCGTATACGCCCGGGCATACAGTTGTTTCAGCTGGTTGGTTATCTGATCTTCCTCACGCTCGTAATTTGGATTGATCAGCGACTTTGCATAAGTGCTCTTTGGGTGCTGGCGGATTAGCTCATCCTTATAGCTATTGGCTTTATCTGCATTGTTATTAAGATAAAGCAGGTAGAGGTTGTATAAGACCTCTGGCCGGTGTTCCGAGGCCTGAAAACGCTCGAGCAGGGTAGTATAAGCTTCTACGGTAGGGTCAAACTCTTTTAAATCGAAATGAAAAATCTTGCCCAGGTTGTAAAAAGCAGTCTCTACCTCCTGTAGCGCCTGCTCCTGTTGCTCAGGCGCCATAGGTATGCTGGCCATCATTTCGGTACGGCGAGCCGCCAACCTCTCAGCCGGGTTTTCCACAGGGTTTGCCGTAGCATCCGCAAACTCCTCCTGCCGTTGCGCCTGAGTAGCAGGCCCATTGTTGGTCATAGCACTGCTTTTGCGGCGCCAGTTGTCTTCCAGGGCACGGTTGCCCCATCTTTTCACAAAGTCAGACTGGCCTATGCTTAATAAAGATGGGTTATAGAAATACCAGACACTGCTGCCGGTTTCTCCAGATGTACCAAAGTTATCTGGTGTGGTATTAAAGCCAGGACGTACATTTACCTGATTCAGGGTTTGCCTGTTTTTGCGTTCCGCCTGTGTTCTGGCTTTTTCCTCTTCCCGTACCACCTCATCCAGATAGGCTTCCAGCGCAGATTGGTCCATGGTTGCCAGCCTAAGCAGGCTATCCTGTTCTTCAATTACATCCAGCTGCGCCACCAGATTGGTCATGATCTTGCTGCGTTCCTGCAGTGCTTCATAATCTTTCTCATCTGGTGGGGTAGTAGTGGCAGTGCTATCGTAATAAACCTTTGAATCTTTGTAACGGCCATCATTGTAAAAGATTTCTGCCAGCTTACGGAAGGCATAACTTTTCTGGCGCGGATTGTTAACACTCACTTTTATAGATTCTCTGTAATTGTTGAGTGCAGCTTCCTTGTTTTCCTGCCTGAATTCGAAATTGCCCAGTTCGTAATAGATCTTGTCGCGGTATTCCTTGTTTTTACGGTCTTTCAATAATTTATTGAAATAACGGCGAATGCGCTTTTCATCCTGCTGCTCGGCCAGATTTGCTACCTGTGCCATGTGCAGGCGGGAATAAAAGCTAAGTTCGTAATCGGGGTTACTGCGCAGTACCTGTCCAAAATGCTGGTAGGCTTTTTCCGGCTGCTCAAGCTGTTGGTACAGCTGTCCGAGAATAAAGTGGTAGGTAGCGCGGCCCTCCTTTTTTGAGGTAGCTGCAACGGCTTCTTCCATATGGGCAACCATGGGTTCCCACTCTTCGCGCTGGCGGTAAAGGTGAGCCATCATCAGGTTGAAGTCACGCTGGTTTTCTTTATTCAGCTTTTCCTTACGCAGGTAGTCAGACACGCCCTTGGCATTGGCCAGCTGCTGGTCGTCCATGAAAGTGCGCATCAGGAAGATGAGCGCCTTATGCCGGGTTGCGTCGTCTTTACTTTTGGTATTTACATACTTAAAAGTTTCAATGGCGGGTTCAAACTCGCGGCCATAAAAGCGGGCTTTGCCAACCAGCAGATAGCTGTCATCAACCCATTTGCTGTTCTTGTGGCGCTCAATGGCGAGCGAGGCGGTTTTCATGGCCTCCTGCAGTGGCTCTGCATATTGCTGGGCCATTACCGTATCCAGGGGCGGATAAATGTCGAGGACCTGGTTGAAATTGCGGGTGTGGCTTTCTGCAATCTGCTGCTCTACTGCCTGCAGTTGTTGCAGGGCCAGGAAGTAAGCATTATAGCGGGCAGTGGTATTATGCCACCTGTTGCCGAAAAAGCCAGTGCTATCGGGAGAACAAGCGCCTAACATTACAATTAGGCCTCCTGCTAAAAATAGCAGTTTAATTATATTAGTTTGATCCTTTGACAAGCCAAAAACCTTTTTAATCCAATTTAACGACAATATCTGGATTTTTAGTACATCGCCTAAGCACAATAAGGCGAATCCAATACTTTTACCTTAATTTTAGTCAATTAATAGCAACCTAATCTAAAGCGCTCTTGAAGCATCGCAAAACCTTATCTGAGTGGTTATCAAACCGATACTTGTTGATTTTGCGCAACGAGGAAAACTTCGCGGAGCGGACTACCTTTAGCTTTACTTATGCCAAAGGTATACTTTTTTTGGTTGTCATTTTCCTGATTATGCTGGTGGTTAGTTTGTATTTAGTGACAACGCTGCTGGCTGCCTGGTTAGATCCCAGGCATGTAGAAGTAGAGGCAAACCGTCAGCTTATTGCGCTTACCCTGGCCGTAGATTCCCTGCAGGCCGAGGTAGCCCAGAAAGACAACTACATTCATGCTTTTCAGCGGGTGGCTACCGGCGAAGTGAGCGATACCGTTGTGGTAGATCCTGAAACCACCACCATCGCTGCTAAAACAGATGAGGAAACGCTCTATAGCATGGCTACGGTAGATTCTATGTTGCGTGCAGAGTTTGAGGGATCGGGCCTGGAAGAACGCATGCTGTTAAGCAACTCTGCCAACGAGCTGCAGGAGGTGTACTTTATTACCCCCATTACCAGCGGCCTGATCACAGCGCCCTATGATGCTAAAATCAAGCACCTGGGTGTAGATGTGGTGGCCAAACAGAATGAACCCATCAAAGCTGCGGCAGATGGCACAGTGCTGTTTGCCTCCTGGACACAGAAAGAAGGCTATGTGATGGCCGTACAGCACAAGGCAAATGTGATTACTTTATATAAGCATAATTCGGCCCTGCTGAAAGAAGCAGGTGATTTTGTACGGGCAGGCGAGATTGTAGCCATCATTGGCAACACCGGCGAGCTTACCAGCGGCCCGCACCTGCACTTCGAACTGTGGTATAATGGTAATCCCATCAATCCCGAAGAATTTGTATCATTCTAAAAATAAGTGGTGTTATGTTTAATAAGCAGGAGAAAAAAGTTGCAGAGGAACAGTTGACCAGTGCAACCAATACCATTGGCAATGGAACCAACATTTTAGGCAACATTGAAACCTTTGGCAACATTCGCATTGACGGCAAGGTTAAAGGGAATATTACCACAAAGAACAAACTAGTGCTGGGCGATACTTCTTTTATAGACGGTAATGTACTTGCCCAAAATGCCGAGATCTATGGCGAAGTAACCGGCTGTGTAGAAGTAACAGAGGTTTTGGTGCTGAAGCCTAGTGCAAAGATCAACGGCGACATCATTACCAACAAAATGATTGTGGAATCGGGTGCTGTGTTTAATGGGGCCTGCAAAATGGGTGTTGAGGCCAAAGAAATTAAGATAAATACCAGAACGGATGGAAGCTCCAAAGGAGAAGAAGCTGAGCGAATCCAACAAGCCGCAAAAGCAAAATCAGCTTAACAGCTATTTAAAGTATTCTGGCCTGGCTTTTCAGATGATAGGCGTTATATGCCTGGCCGTCTGGGGCGGTATAAAACTGGATGCCTGGCTGGACCTGAAGTTTCCGGTGTTTACCATTGTGCTTTCTCTCATGTCTGTGGCGGCCTCGCTGATCATTACTATCAAAAGCCTGCCCAAAGAATAAACAGAAGACTCTATTTATACTTGCTTGCTGTGCATCATTTAGAAATTTGGTAATTTGCAGCGAAAATGGGTATTGGCTTTAGGCTCAATACAGGCAACCAATGGCTAAAAACAAGCAAGCAATGAACTTATATACACAGCATGCCCTGCGACTGCTTTTGATGGTAGCAGGGCTTGCCCTTTTAATATGGGCAATAGCAGCCATGGCCCCTCAGGCGGTTCATCCGCTGGCATGGTGGGTGCTCCTATTCCTGGGCGTGCTCAGCCTGTTAACGGGCTTTCTGGTGATTTGGGGTGCAAAAAACTACAAGAATAGTTTCAGTGCCTTTTTCTTTACCAGCATGATCATCCGCTTTTTTGCTGCCATCATCTTCATTACCGTCGTGGTTGTCACAGGAATACAGGCAGTTCTGGTGTTTGTGGCAAACTTCTTTGTCCTCTATTTGTGTTTTCAGTTGTTTGAAATTACATCGTTAGTGACTAACTTGCGGGCGCATTTGGAAAACCCCCAAGATGAAAGTATCTAAAACGGTTCGATTTTTCTGTAAAGTACTAAACATCAGTCTATTAATTGTTCTGTTACTAGGCGTAGGCACCCCAAGGGCATCGGCGGCTTCAGGCGAAGGAGAGCCCTTTAGCGCCGGTGATATGATCTTGCACCACATTTCCGATGCCTATGAGTGGCATTTTTGGGATGGTCCATTTGGTACACTTTATTTGCCGGTAATTGTTTATTCCGGCGATCGCGGCCTGGAAACATTCATGTCTTCCAGGTTTTATAATGAAAGCCACGAGCCTGTTTCTTACAATGGTTACCGGGTGGAGCATGGTCACCTGGAGCGGCTGGATGGCGGCCAGGTAGTAGACCTTTCTATTACCAAAAACGTGGCATCCATGCTGCTAAGTGCTGTGCTGCTGCTGATCATCTTCTCGAGCATTGCCAATCGCTATAAAAACAAAGCAGTTTCGGCACCTAAGGGATTACAGTCTTTCCTGGAGCCTATTATCTTATTTGTGCGTGATGATATTGCCCGGCCGAACATCGGTCATAAATATCGCCGCTACATGCCTTTCCTGCTCACCCTGTTCTTCTTCATCTGGATAAACAACCTGCTGGGATTGCTACCGGGCGCTGCAAACGTTACTGGGAATATTGCCGTAACTATGGTGCTGGCGCTCATCGTATTCTTGATTACCGTATTTAGCGGCACCAAAGAATACTGGGGTCACATATTCAATACTCCCGGGGTGCCCTGGTGGTTGAAGACGGTACTGCCAATCATGCCAATCGTGGAATTTATTGGTATTTTTACAAAGCCTTTCTCCCTGATGATCCGTTTGTTTGCAAACATCACAGCCGGGCACATCATCATCCTGAGCTTATTCTCGCTGATCTTCATATTTCAGAGTGTGGCAGTAAGCCCTATTAGTGTGGCGTTTGCAACCTTTATGTACTTTCTGGAGCTGTTTGTGGCGCTACTGCAGGCCTACATTTTTACCCTGCTGGCGGCCATGTATTTTGGTGGCGCGGTAGAGGAGCACCATCATGAGGAGCATGCAAAAGTAGAAGAAGCTCAGGTCGACAAAGCACTTATTTAAGTTAAAACCATTTCGTTCATTTAATAAATAACAATTACCTATGTTACTCGCTCTATTGTTAAACGTAGGCTTAGCCGTTATGGGCGCTGGTATCGGTGCCGGTCTTGTAGCGTTAGGCGCAGGTCTTGGTATCGGTCGCATCGGTGGTCAGGCCATGGAATCAATCGCTCGTCAGCCTGAGGCTGGTGGACGTATCCAAACGGCCATGATCATTGCCGCTGCACTTATTGAGGGTGTTGCCCTCTTTGGTGTGGTAGTATGTCTGCTGATTGCCCTAAACGTAGCTGACCTTGGTGTCGGCGTAGCTCAGTAAAAACAAAAACCGGCCTGTACCATTAGGGTCAGGCCGGTTTTTAACTTTTAACAATCTCTGGTCGCGTAACATACTATTTATTTTAAAAAATGGAATTAGTAAATCCTGGCATTGGTTTAATTATCTGGACTGCCATTACCTTTCTTGTAGTGCTGTTGCTGCTGCGTCAGTTTGCCTGGAAACCAATCCTGGAAGGCTTGCGTCAGCGCGAAGATTTTATCGATGAATCGATTCGTGCTGCCGAAAATGCCAAAGCAGAAATGGCTAATCTGAAGGCGGAGAACGAGCGTTTGCTTGATCAGGCACGTGCTGAAAGAGAAAAGATAATTCGTGAAGCAAACGTGGCTGCTAAAAACCTTATTGAAGAGGCTAAAGGCGAAGCACAAAAACAGGCGCAACGCCAGCTGGACGAAGCGCGCATTGCCATCAATACCGAAAAGCAGGCGGCGCTTGCAGAAGTAAAACAGCAGGTAGCCCAGCTTTCGCTGGAGATAGCCGAAAAGCTGCTGCGCCGTGAGCTGAGCAATGAAACTGCTCAAAAAGCCCTGGTGCAGGACTACGTACAAAACCTGAATGTTCATTAAGATAATATATGGCATCTGAAGTAAGAGTAGCCTCCCGTTATGCAAAATCACTGATCGACCTGGCAGTGGAAAAGGGTGTGCTGGAGGAAGTACATCAGGACATGCTGCTTTTTAATAAGACAGTACGCGAAAACCGAGAGTTTGAGCTGCTGCTTAAAAACCCGATCATTCGGAACGATAAAAAGAAAGCTGTGCTCAAAGCCTTGTTTACAGGCAAGGTAAGTATGCTTACAGGTAAATTCCTGGAGCTGATCAGCAGCAAAAACCGGGAGGAATTCTTGCCGGCCACTGCTACTGAATTTTTAAGCCAGTACCGCATCATTAACGGTATCAGCCGGGCAGAGGTAGTCACTACATTTCCGCTGACGCCTCAATTGCGCCAGCGTTTTCGTGCTACTGTAGCCCAGCTCACAGGAAACAGGGTGGAACTGGTTGAGAAAATTGATCCAACCCTGATTGGTGGATATGTTTTGCGCGTTGGCGACAGGCAGATCGACGAGAGCATTCGCACCAAGCTTGAAGAGCTGGAAGCAGAGTTCAAGCAGAACCCTTACGTAAAAGCATTTTAAAAGTGTTCCTGAACAGGAACGCTCGTATATAACCTAGATTAAAAACCTTTCATAATGGCAGAAGTAAGACCAGACGAGGTTTCGGCAATATTAAGAGAGCAACTTTCCGGTTTCCGGACAGAAGCTGAGCTGGAAGAAGTAGGCACCGTATTGCAGGTAGGCGACGGTGTTGCCCGTATTTATGGCCTTTCACAAGCACAGTCTGGTGAACTGCTGGAATTTCCCGGCGGTATCATTGGTATGGTGCTTAACCTGGAAGAAGATAATGTGGGTGCTGTACTACTTGGCGACTACAACCACATTCGCGAAGGCGATACTGTAAAACGTACCGGCCGTGTAGCTGCCATTCAGGTAGGCGAAGGCATGGTAGGCCGGGTAATTAACACCCTGGGCTTACCTATAGATGGTAAAGGCCCGCTTACCGGTCCTTTATACGAAATGCCCCTGGAGCGTAAAGCCCCGGGTGTAATTTTCCGTCAGCCGGTAACAGAGCCATTACAGACAGGTATCAAAGCGATTGATGCCATGATTCCCATTGGCCGTGGCCAGCGTGAGCTGATCATTGGTGACCGCCAGACCGGTAAAACTGCTGTAGTGATTGATACTATCCTGAATCAGCGCGAGTTTTTTGAAAAAGGCGAGCCTGTATTCTGTATTTATGTTGCCTGCGGTCAGAAAGCTTCTACCGTAGCACAGGTTGTGGCAGCTCTTGAAAAGGGTGGTGCCATGGATTATACTGTGGTAGTTGCTGCATCAGCAGCAGATCCATCGCCCATGCAGTTCTTCGCACCCTTTACCGGTGCGGCTGTTGGTGAATTCTTCCGTGATACTGGTCGTCCTGCCCTGGTTATTTATGATGACCTTTCCAAGCAGGCCGTAGCTTACCGCGAAGTGTCGCTGCTGCTGCGTCGTCCTCCCGGGCGTGAGGCTTATCCTGGTGACGTATTCTACCTGCACAGCCGCCTGCTGGAACGTGCTGCTAAAATTAACAGCTCCGACGAGCTGGCTAAGCAGATGAACGACCTGCCGGAATCTATTCGCCCGCTGGTTAAAGGTGGTGGATCGTTAACGGCGCTACCAATTATTGAAACACAGGCTGGTGACGTATCAGCGTATATCCCTACCAACGTAATTTCGATTACCGACGGTCAGATATTCCTGGAGACAAACCTTTTCAACGCTGGTATACGCCCGGCCATTAACGTAGGTATTTCGGTATCGCGCGTGGGTGGTAACGCACAGATCAAGCCTATGAAAAAGGTGGCTGGTACCCTTAAGCTGGACCAGGCGCAGTTCCGTGAGCTGGAGGCATTTGCCAAGTTCGGATCAGACCTTGACCCTGCCACCAAGCGTACAATTGACCGTGGCCGCGCTAACCTGGAAATCCTGAAGCAGGCACAGTTCTCACCAGTACCAGTAGAAGAGCAGGTGGCAATCATCTTTGTTTCTACCAAAGGTTTAATGGACAAAGTGCCGGTTGTTCGTGTAAAAGAGTTTGAGAAAGAATACATAAGTCTACTGCGTGCTCAGCATCGTAATGTGCTGGAGAAGATTCGCGGTGGCGCTTATACCGACGAGATCACCGACGTGCTCACAAAGGTGGCCAAGGACCTTTCCAGACGTTATACCGCGTAATATACAAGCTTGACATAACCCCCTCTGAAGAACAGAGGGGGCTTTTAAAACCGCAGGCATGCCTAACTTAAAGGAAGTAAAGAATAGGATTGTTTCTGTTAGCTCTACGCAGCAGATCACCAAAGCCATGAAAATGGTGGCGGCGGCAAAATTGCGCAGGGCTCAGGATGCCACCATGCAAATGCGTCCTTACGCACGCAAGCTTAATGAGATCTTGCAAAATGTATCTACCAGCCAGGTAGAAACGCCATTCTCTGAGCAGCGGGAGGCACAAAATATACTGTTGATCATCCTTACCTCAGACAGAGGCCTTTGTGGTGGTTTCAATACGAATATTTTCCGTAGAGTTAGAATACTCTTGGATGAAGATTTTCGGCCCCAGCATAACCAGCGTAATCTGGAACTGATGGCCATTGGGAAAAAGGGTACTGAATTTTACAAACGCCGCGATATCAAGCTGGAGCTTGGATTTTCAACACTCTTTTCTCAGTTAAGCTTCGACGAAGCCAGAAAAGCAGCTGAATATGCAATGGATGGCTTTGTAGCAGGCCGATACGATAAGGTGGTTGTTGTGTATAATGAGTTTAAAAATGTGGCTACGCAGATAGTACGTGCAGAGCAACTTTTACCTATTGTGCCAGCAGAAACTACAGCAGATACGCCAATTACAAATATCGATTACATTTTCGAACCATCGAAGGAAGAGATTGTAACCGAGCTTATTCCCAAGTCTATCAAGATACAGCTGTACAAAATGCTGCTGGAGTCGCGTGCTTCTGAAGAAGGTGCCCGGATGACGGCCATGGATAAAGCAACGGAAAACGCCGGTGAATTGCTAAAAGAGCTTAAGCTTACTTATAACCGTACGCGTCAGGCGGCCATTACCAAAGAAATTTTGGAAATTGTTGGTGGTGCCGAAGCACTCAGCAACGGTTAAATGGTAATACCCTAAAAATATCAGGCCCGTATGCTTATGCATACGGGCTTTTTTTTGCTATGAAGTACTTCAAGCGTACAGTAGAATTCTTAATAAGAAGCAACCTTTTCATAGGGTTGTGTGCTGTTGCCATGGTACTAACAGGCCGCTTGCTATTACCCATCGGGTACCTTCCCTTTCCTGTGGCTTTGCTGGTAGCGGTAGGCTGTGCTACCTGCCTTATTTATAACCTTACCCAGTTTATTATTGATACGCAGGCGGCAAAAAGAGGAGTCACAGGTACTTCTTCATGGTACAACCAACACAGAAGGCCACTACAACGGCTATTGCTCATTTGTCTGGGAGCCTTTATTGCTTCGCTGTTTTTCATGCGCTGGTCTGCAATTTTTGTGTTGGCTTTCCTGGGTATACTATCACTGCTTTATAATATCCCAGACCATTTTATCCACAGGTATTACAAGTCGCTCAGGACAATTCCACTGATAAAGATCTTTGTAATTGCATTTGTGTGGGCTACGATTGGAAGCTGGTTACCCTTCTATTGGACAAGTGCAGCCTGGCAGGCGGTAGGTGCATTGTTCGCTTCCCAGTTTTGTTTTATTATGGCGATTACCTTACCGTTCGATATCCGGGATCACAAGCAGGACAAAGCCAGCCGCCTGCTTACCATACCAGGCGTAATCGGTATTGAAAAAACCCGCTGGCTTTCCCTGTTTTTTTTGCTGTTGCACCTGCTGATCATGCTGGTGTGGTTTAGCCATACGGCCGTAGCTACCATTCTGCTAACGGTTATCACAGCACCTTTGCTATTCTTATCTTCTGCTCAAAAACCCTATTGGTATTTTACAGGACTCATAGATGGCCTGATTATTGTTCAGTATCTCTTTCTGGTAGCAACAATATAACTTTAGCTTGTATATGACCGTATAAGTTATAACTCCCTTCCAACCAAATATCTACTTCTAACTTATCTGCTATTACAGCCAAAACCTCTGTCTGGAGGATTAATCCGTGCTGTGCATAAACGAATAAAATAATACTGCATAAATAAAATGAATAGAGGCTCAGGTAACACTTTGAATAAAATATTTGGACTGCTTATGCTGTTTACTATGGCATTCGCAGGCTTTAGTTGTAAT
>JASLAE010000007.1 GCA_030147305.1 Cesiribacter sp. | reverse complement strand
GGTTTGGAATCCGGTGGGGTATAAGGTGGTGCGCGTGAATGTAGAAACCGGAGAAGTAGAAGACTTCGTCGCCAACAAAGGCAAAAAAACAGGACCAGCCAGTCTGCTGAAGAATGGAGGCCTTGAACGTCCTGTATCCGTGACCTTCAGCCCCGAAGGTGATGTGCTCTATATTGTAGACTTTGGTATTATGGCTGTCACCAAAGATGGTCCTAAACCCACAGAGAAATCTGGTGTTATCTGGAGAGTGAGCAAAAACCAGCAGCCATGAGAAAAAGCTACCTTGCCATACTCCTGATCGTATTAACTGCCGCCTGCTCTGCCCGGAGAGGCGTGCCTTATACAGAACCACTGCAAACGCAGGCAGAAGAAGTTGTACAGGGCAAAATGTTGTACGACACGTACTGCAACTCATGCCATCCCGGGGGAGCCTCAGGCCTTGGCCCTGCCCTAAACAATAAACCCTTACCTGGTTTTCTGATCAGATTACAGATCCGGAAAGGTATAGGAGTAATGCCAGCCTTCAGCGACGAGGTAATTTCTGATGAACAATCCAAAATGATTGTGGCCTATATGAAAAAACTGCGAAAGCTGGATTAGCTGTTGGAAATGCGGCCTGGTAAAGCATTTAAAAATTATTTAAAAGACAGGCAAAGAACAAAAGCATAGGCATGGCCCTGTCATCTTGTTAAAGAACAAGCCGACAGGGCCATTTTACTGAGCCAGCTATTGTATTGCTGGAGATTCCTGCCAGCTAAATACCTTATCATAGGCAATGCCAAAAGTTAGCTGCACCTCTGTTCGCTTACCGGTTAATGCGCCAGCTGAATGAAAAATATGATTCTCTGCCTGTAAATGCCTGGTTTCCATCCGCAGGTATGCTCCCTCGGCTGGAATATATTCTACGCCTGCGGTGATCCCCCACAACTGCAATCCCCGAAGGCTTCCATCAGGTTCCTGCAGCACTCCTGAGATAAAGCCTTCCGGATCGTTAAAATACTCTGCGCGTATTGTGGCAGAAAAAGCGGAGGTAAACTGGTATCTGCTCGTAAGCAACCCGTTATACATAAGGGCAGCTTCATTGTTTTTCAGGAGGCTGGAATTGGTCTGATTACCAACATCCGCTCCTACAATCAGGAACAGCTTCTTCTTCCAGTTGCTACTTAAATATACATTATGATAGCTACGAAACTGCTTAGGTCTAACCCCTTCATCAGACTCTTTACCAAACAAACTGGAGTAGCTGATGCTGAGGTTATCTTTGAACTTGTAGGATAGCAGCAGTCCAATAGATTTTGCATTGTTATTATCCAGAAAGCGGTTGTAGCCATTCAACAGCCAGAGTTGAGCATTCAATTTTTCTACTGGAGCATAGGAAAGCCTGGCGCCGCTTTGATAAAAGGGCTCGTTATAAGTTGCTACTGCAGTAGAACTAAGCATATCATTTTTTGGCAGGAAGCTTTCGGTGCCAATGTGGGTGTGAAAGAATCCGGCATCAAACCAAAGGGATTTGGAGAGTAACACCCCCACATGGGCTTCCTGCAACAGGGGAAAATCTTCAGACCAGGTGGCCTGCGCAATATCGCCTGCATGCAGGGTTAGCGTAGACCTCAATTTTTCAGCAGCATAGGCCAGGGATAGCTGCGCCACATTCAGTCCAATCCGATTGCTACGGGGCGATACGGTTGTAAAGGCCTGTAAACTGTTTGGCGGAAGAGAATCAGTATAATAGGCATAGTAGGCATCCATATAACCCGAAACCGTAAGAGAGGCAACTGGCTTAGGGGTCTGTGCCAGGCAGGCACCCCATACACTGCAACCTAATATAGTTGTCCAGAACCTGATGGGCCAATTGAAATTAGCAAACACTGGGCAAATTCAAATTATTCATGAATGTGCCAATACATGAGCAGAAATCAATTCCAGCGGCAATATTTTATTTGCAGCCTCCAGCTTGATGGCTTCCTTGGGCATACCAAAGACCACGCAGCTTTTTTCATCCTGTGCTATGGTATGCGCACCAGCCTGTTTCATCTCCAGCAGTCCTTTGGCACCGTCGTCACCCATGCCGGTCATAATAACGCCCAGACTGTTTTTGCCCGCATAGCTGGCTACAGAACGGAATAGCACGTCTACCGATGGCCTGTGCCGGTTTACCAATGGACCATCTACTACTTCTACATAATAACGGGCGCCGCTTCGCTTCAGGAGCATATGTTTGTTGCCGGGAGCAATCAAGGCTCTACCCCGTATCACTGTATCGCCGTTTTCTGCTTCTTTTACAGAAATTTTTGACAGCTCGTCTAGGCGTTTGGCAAAAGACTTGGTAAAAAGCTCTGGCATATGCTGTACAATAAGAATGCCGGGAGAATCCAGCGGCAGGGACGTCAGGAATACCCGCAGGGCCTCGGTTCCGCCGGTAGAAGCCCCCACTGCCACTACTTTCTCAGTTGTTCTCAGCATGCTGCTCCTGGAAACTGCCGAGAGGACCGCATCTGCTGAATACTTTGGCGCTGTCTGCTGTGCAGGAGCCGCATTCCCCCTGCGTTTAATTCGGGAAGACTTTGCCGCTTTGATGGTATCAATCAGCCGCATCCTCACTTCTTCCATTTCCTGGCCCTTCAGCAGATCGGGCTTTTTCATTACCTCTACTGCACCATACTCCAGTGCTCTAAGGGCAGATTCAGACCCCCTGGCGGTAAGGCTGCTGATGACGACAACGGGTACGGGGTGCTGAGCCATCAGTTTTTTCAGGAAAGTTAACCCATCCATGCGGGGCATTTCTATATCCAGCGTAATCACATCAGGGGCTTCCGATGCAAGCTTTTTGGCGGCGATAAAAGGATCTGCAGCCGTACCTATTACTGTGATTTGCGGATCTGCCTTTAACAGATCGCTCAGGACCTGCCGCATCAGCGCAGAGTCATCAATGATAAACACTTTTATTTTTTCCATCCCCACAGCCTAACAATTATTGCCCATGACTACCTCGGGTAGCAGCAAATCCATTTTTACAAGTCCGGTATTGGTCTGAAAGCCAAGTTTGCGCGGGCTGTGCCCCCCCACATCTTGTGCGCGTACAGGAATGTGCAGCTGCGATAGCATTTTCTTAGCAATTAGTATATTCTTAATGCCTATGTTGAAGGCATCTCCCCCTCCTTTTCTGCAAAGCCCGCCGTAAATGCGGGCGTGCAGGTTACTTTTCTCTGCGCCCTGCTGCAGCATCTTATCATAAAGATTGCGAATGGCCACATCTCCATATTTAGGGGAACTTGGGCTCGATCCATCCCACTGTGCCAGCATAAAATGGTTAATGCCGCCAATTTTAGCTACCGGGTCAAACAGACAAACTGCCACACAGGTGCCCAGTATGGTAGTAACCAGGGTGGGAGCTTTGCTGGCATACAGTGTTGCCGGATATAGAAAATGCTTATTCGTAAATTCCATTTATGCTGATACTCAGGGTTACGCACAACTGGTTAACCACTCTCTATATCAAACCTGTATTGATACTACTGTGAAGCAGTACCCGACAGATCTGTATTGATAAAGAGTGCCAGCTGCAGGCGGTTGTAGTTATTAGGGCCCAGCCGATGGCGCAGATAACCTGTCTGCACACTCAGGGCCTTATTAAATTTATAGCCAAGGGCAGCATACAGCCTGTTTTGATCGAAAGGATTGTCCTGGACATTCAGAAAAATCTCGTCGTAAAGCGAGATAAATAAGGTCTTATCTGCCATCTCCTTATTATTAAGGGGAATATTCCACAGCAGGCGATAGCGGAGGCGGTTCAGGTAATTCTGCTCTGTATCGGAAGCCACCCATCGCTGTTCTACCCGGTACCGATGTTCAAAATAGTGCCGGCTCAGGCGGTTGGTTAATATTAGCTGTTGCCAGATGCGATGTTCAATAGTACTGGCTTTTGTGTCCCCTTCCCGAAGGGTTTCGGTAGGAATGTAGCCGTAGCCCAGGGTTACCATGGCCTGCGAACCCAGGTGACGGTTCAGGCCCACCCGCAGGAGCAGCTGATTGAAATTTCCTGCGGCTTCATAGAGCCGTAGCTGCGCCTCTGTATGCAGACTATAATGCTGCGAAAGTTTTGTGTTACCAAAATACATAAGCCAATTGCCCAGTTTATCCTGGCCAACTGTTTGTGCCTGTATCTGCAAAGAGCTTAATACAATGAGCAGGAGTGTAATTTTCTTCATTTTTTCCAGTCTTTTTAGTTTACGTTTCAGCTGGCTGCAGTCTTTTCCCAGTTTCCATTTTCAGTCCGGGAAGACCTGATTACCCTGTTGCCTTGCTTCCGGTTTTCTGCAGCCACATTTTTGGATCGCTAAAATGTAAAAAAAAGAAAAGGTATGGTAGCCGGCGCGACTTAAATACCAGCTGTTTTCTGAAAGACTGTAGATTTTACCTGCACCAGGGGCAGGCGAAGATCTGTGAGCGATTCGGAATGTCCGATAAACAAATAGCCACCCTCTCTTAAATGGCTACACAATTTGCGTATCACCTGCTCCTGTGTTTTCCTATCGAAATAGATAAGCACATTCCGGCAAAAGATGAGATCGAACCTGCCCTGCACATCATAATAATCATCCATCAGGTTTAGCTGCCTGAACTGCACCTTCTTGCGTAGCTCAGGCACCACACGCATCAGTGGTTTCTTCGGATCTTTATTTTTGAGCAGATATTTCTGCTTATAGCCAAAAGGTACTGGCACTGTTTTTTCTGTTGCATAGATGGCCGCTGCTGCTTTTTGCAGCACTTCCACGGACAGATCGCTGGCCAGAATCTGGTATTGCAGCTTTAACTCCTGCAGCACCATGGCTAACGTATAGGGCTCTTCGCCACTAGAGCAGGCAGAACTCCAGGCTTTAACCACTTTTGTACCCGGGTCGCCACCTAAAAAGCCCTCCCAGTTCAGGTACTGCAGAAAATCGAAGTGTGCAGATTCCCGGAAGAAATCTGTCTTATTGGTTGTGACCACATCGGTCATGTGCTGCAGTTCTTTTGCTACACCCTCCGGACTGAATACAAAATCAATGTATTGCTCAAAACTGTCCATATTTAATATCCGCAGCCTTTTCTGCAGCCGGCATTGCAGCAGCGTCTTTTTAATCTGCGGCATCTTAATGCCAAAATTCTGATAGATGAAGCCGCTCAGCAATTCAAATTCCTGCTGGGTTAAACTGGGCATGCCTGTGATGACGGACGAAACGTTCATACGCTTAAGTTTTTGATCACCCGCTACTTCATTCAAATAAAAAGCCTGGTTTACCATCATTTATCAGTTTTGAAGTATCAGGTTCCGAAAAGTAACTGGTTAAGAAATTGCAGCCGTAAGCCGGGCAAGTTCCTTTTCATCTGTTATACCGCCACCAATATTCCGGATAAAGCTCTTCTTTGATCGTTGCCGGACCCCGGTTGTTGTTTTAAAGACAGAAACTGATGCTAAGAGGCCTGTGGCCTGACTGGAAAGTTCTTCGGAGCTGGCGGCAAGCTCTTCTGCCAGTGAGGCATTTTGCTGATTAACGCTGGTGAGCTTCTGTATGGCCAAATCTATCTGTGCAAGGGCCTGGCTTTGCTCTACACTAGAGGTAGAAATTTCTTTGATAAGCAGGGCAGTGTTGTTGATGTCTGGCACTACATTATGCAGCAACCTTTCAGACTGTTCGGCTACTGCCATGCTGGAGATGGAGATACTATCTATTTCCCGGGCGGCGGCCTGGGTATGATCGGCCAACTTTTTTACCTCACTTGCTACTACTGCAAAACCTCTGCCATGTGCGCCTGCGTGTGCTGCTTCTATGGCTGCATTCAGCGCCAGCAGATTTGTTTTAGAGGCCACCTCTTTAATGATTGTTACCTTTTTCAGAATTTCACGCATGGCCGCTACCGTATGCACCACAGAATCATTGGTAGCTTTTATATTTTCTACCATCTGCCTGGCTACCCCTTCTGTTTTAGTGGCATTAGTGGCATTATGTTCAACGCTGGCCGATATCTGCTTAATGGATGCAGAGATCTCTTCACTGGCCGCTGCCTGTTCGTTTACACCGGAAGAAATCTGTTGCGCCGATGCGCTTAATTGATAGCTGCTATCCAGCAGGTTTTCTGCGCTGTTCTTAATTCCTTCCAGGGTAGCCGAGATCCGCTCCATCATCTTCTTCAGGGCCGATTGCACGGCACTTGTTTCGTCACTGCCCTGTACTATTATCTTTTCTGTAAAATCTCCCTCGGCCACTTTTTGTGTAACCTGCACAGATCTCGCTAAAGGAGTGGCGATACTGCTGGTCAATAACCATCCGCTAATTACAAATACCACAACAATGACAGAAAAGATAGCCAGAGAATTGCTGCGTATACTTTCGCTGATAGAAAGACTGTTGGTATAAGCTTTCTGTGAGCCATTCATGAGCACGTCTGTGAAATCGTTCATGGCTGACCGCATGGGGCCAAAGTGAAGCTGATACTTACCAAAATATAAGTTGGAAGCCTGCGCATACTCACCCTTTTTCAAATAATAAACTATCTTATCTGTTATAGCAGAAACCTTATTGTAGTTTTCCCAAAACAGCGCATTTCGCTCCTCTAATGCTGGTTTCTCTTCTATTTTGTAGATATCTGAGAAACGGGTGTACCGGTCTTTTACCTGTGATTTATTTTCCAGAATTTCATTGATCTTACCTTCCAGCAATTCTGGGTTTTCATACACTTCCTTTTGTAAGCTCTGGCTGATGGCAATACTGGACTGATAAGCATCTCTGTCTGCCTCTACCAGGAATCCGATACTTTGCAGGGAAGAATACATGCCCACAACTGATTCTTTAGAGGAGGTTAAGCTGTTCATGTTAAATACCAGGTTACCCACACTTAGCAGAATAATTAGGCCAAACACAAAGTAGAGCCGCTGCCATATTTGAAATCTGTATAGAATATTCATAATTGTTGTTTTGTAGGGATGGTATATGTGTTTAGCTTATTGGGAGAGGGGTAGATAATCTATGGCAACACTAGAATATGCTGCTTAGATGAAGATGCAAGAACTGATCACTTAAAACAGATATTGAAAACCCGTTGCCAGATAAGCATAATGCTCATGCGGCGCTTTGTCTCCTCTTTCGCCCCAGATATAATGCAGGTTAAGTTTAAGATTATCCTTATGGAGGAGGTAGTTGATACCCAGATCGTACACTTGCTGGTCGGTAGCACCTGTGAGAGCATTTAGCCCCTGCGCATCGCCAAAATCTTGGGCCTTTTGCCCCGAATACATGCCTGCTGCCTGCAGTACCTTACCATTCTTCAGCAGAAAGTTATAGGCCAGTTTATAGGTATAAACCTGATCGGAGGTGCCTACAGTTACCTGGGGAATAAGATCGGTCGGTTCCTCGTCTATGATGGTGTTACGATAGAGCCAGTCATACTCCACGGTAAAATCCCATGGTCCCCAGTTGGCCAGCACATCAGCACCATAAAAGCTGTTGTTGGCAAATATCTGCGTCCTGTCCTGGTAAGTACTGTTCACACCAAAGGTGATGCCTTTTCTTTTTCCATAGTATGAATGCGTATAGCCAATGCCATACTTTTCCATTTCAGGGTCGCCGATCGTAAAAGCTGCCCGGGAGGTAAACATTGGCGAAGAAGCTGCCTCTTCTCCAATTAATTTCTCACCAGACATATCGAACAGGCCAAGGTTATAATTGAAGCTCCAGCCCTGCCCCAGATACAAGCCACCTATGTTCACGCCAAGTTCTCTGCCGGTACCCCGTGCAATGGCATGGGCACGGGGCTGAAAATTAGATAGCGATTTTTCGAACGAAGAGGTCTTGAACGCTGCGGTCATATGTTCTCTGCCCACCTGCGGCCTGAAATAACCAACCGTTACATTCAGGAGTGGCTTGTGTTTCCACATAGTAAAGGCCTCCCACAAAAAGAAATCGTGGTTATCGTCTGGATTAGGGCTGCCGTTACCCGCAGTTTTTTTATCTCTGCCCACGCCGTCGTAGGCAAAAGACACATTGAAGGCAATATTTTTTTGCAGGTCACCCTGCACTCCCAGGCGTCCTCTGCGAATGTAAAGGTCGTTTTGGCTTTGCTGCCCCTGATCTCCCAGGGTCTCTACAGTGTACACATCCCATAGCTGAAGGCTTTGGGTTATTGCAATTTTCTTACTATCCAGGCTGACTGCCTTAGGCTCCTGCATTTTTTTCCAGATACTGGAAGAATCTACAGGAGTTTGCTGGGCATAGGCTGCGTTGGCTGAAGCAAACCCGGACAGGGACAATACAAGTATTGCCTTTGCTACCCAAGAAGCCTTAGCCGCTATCTTCTCTGGTGTATGGAGGTGTTTAATATGATTAAGCATTTGGATCTGATTGTTTAAAGACATGGGCTGCAGCCTTGCTGAGTAAGCTGCATGGGATAGAATCAATAAGAAGGTGGGGTGATTGTTAGACTAATAACACTTAATGGGAAAGAGTAGCCGCTGGATATTCTCCAGCGACTTATTACCATCAAACATTAAAACCTTTCAAACTCAGCGTCCATACTATCATGGCTATTCAGGTCCAGCTGCAGGCCAGTCTTGCCAGATGCAGAATGTTTAGGCAGACCGTTAGCATTTCCTTTCAGGTGCACCACTGGTACACTATGGCTCCTTTTACTTTTCGCTTTTGGTCTTGGGTTATGGTTATTGTGGCTAATATGGCCCGTATGAAAGAAGCTCACTGTATCTTTTAGCTGGTCTGCCTGAGAAGAAAGCTCTTCTGATCCGGAAGCCATCTCCTCTGCAGCAGCTGCATTTTGCTGAATGATCTGGTTAAGCTGCTGGATTGCACCGTTCACCTGCTCTGCCCCCGTATTTTGCTCCAGACTGGCGGCTGTGATCTCCTGCACCAGGCGTGCCGTTTTCTGGATGTTGGGGACAATCTGCTCCAGCAAACGGCCAGACTTATCGGCAATGGATACAGAAGAAGTAGAAAGTTCGTTGATCTCGTTGGCAGCCACCTGGCTTCTTTCTGCCAGTTTGCGCACCTCGGCAGCCACTACGGCAAAGCCTTTACCATGCTCGCCGGCTCTGGCAGCTTCAACAGCCGCATTCAGGGCCAGCAGGTTGGTCTGCCGGGAAATTTCCCCAATAATGCTGATCTTCTCGGCTATTTTCTTCATAGACTCCACCGTCTGATTCACAGCACGGCTACCTTCCTGAATATCTTCCGCTGCCTGCAAAGCAATTTTTTCTGTCTGCTGCGCATTGTCGGTGTTCTGCTGAATGTTGGCAGCCATTTCTTCCATAGAAGAAGAAACTTCTTCGGCAGAAGCTGCCTGTTCCGTGGCCCCTTCTGACATTTGCTGGGAAGAAGAAGACATTTGCTGAGAAGCTGACGAAATATTATCGGCTGCAGAAGTTACAGAACCTATTACCTCTTTTAGCTTGTCTACCATTCCTTTCAGATGCAGTAGAAGCTCTCCTATTTCATCCTTGTTCTTCACCTCAATGGTAACCGACAGGTCACCCTCAGAAACAGATTTTAGCGCTGACTTGGCTTTGTTAATGGAATTAGAGATGCTGGTGATAATCCAGATAGACATTAGCAGGGCAAGTGCGCTGGCAAATACCAGAGAGGACAGCATCAGGTTCTTGCCTTCTTCATATAGGGCATCTGTCTGGGCAGCAATTTCTGCCATTTCCTTGTTGTTATTCTTAACCCTGAAGTAAGCCTGGTCAATCGTTGATATTGCCGCTTCTTTACCGGTTGTTATGGACAGCTCATAAGCCATGGCATTGGCAGAATCGGTGTTGACATTTACCGCCAGGTTTTTGATTTTCTTATAAACTTTTAAATAATCATGCCATCTTTCTTCTAAAACAGCCACATCTTCCAGACCGCCTTCATCTTCTACAGACTTTAAAGCTTCCAGGCGGTTGTTCAGCTCAGCTATTCTTTGATCGGTCTCTGCGGCAATTTCCTGCAGCATTTCCCTGTCCTTGGTAAGGATGAGATCCTTTTCACGTTTGGTAATGAACTGGATATCTTCTGCCAGCTGGCTGGACAATAAGAGCTTTACAGCACTTTTTTCTACAATAAACTTGAGTTGTTGATTGATGGTATTGGTATTTGTTGCCCCCAGATAATAGACAAAGGCCATAAGCCCTATCATTACGGTAAAAGCAGCAATCAGACGAGTTTTGATGGTAATATTCATGACACCGTTTAACTAGGATTAGAATTGAATGTGTTAAGCTGTTAGCGCCTCTTCTTCGGGTAAAAGGTTGATGATTTCATCTGTTGAGAAAATCTTGTCCACCTCAAGGATCATCACAAAATCATCTTCATTGCGGACCATCCCCATGATAAAATCATTCTTGAACTTGCCGCCAATACTGGGCGGTGGCATTAGTTTGCTATGGTCCATTTCAAACACCTCCTGCACTGCATCCACCAGCGCACCTACCAGCACTACGTCCCTCGTCATCTGAATCTTGAAGACAACAATGCAGGTATTTACTGTATCTGACTTTTCCTGTAGCCCAAACTTAAGTCTGGCGTCAACTACCGGCAGTACGGTACCACGAAGATTGATGACCCCGCGCATAAATGCCGGAGACTTGGGTATTTTAGTGATATGCGGCACCTCAAGTATCTCTATCACCTTGTTTACATTTACTCCAAAAGTTTCCCTGTCCAGCTTAAAGGAAAGGTAGGAGTGCATGCTGTTTTCTGCCTCTTTACTCATATGTGAACACTCGTGTTTTTAGATATTTCCTCTATAAGTTTCTGCGGATCCAGCACCAGTGCAACGGTACCATCTCCTTTCAGGCTGCCACCAGAAAGAAAATCCTGCTCCTGGTAAAACTTGCCAAGCGGTTTTAACACGGCCTGGTACTCACCAATGATCTCATCTACCAGCAGCACCACTTTTAAGGGGCCTGTGCGGATTACTACACCAAAGGCCGACTGCCTGAGAGACCCAAAAGAAAAAGCTTCGGCCAGGTTAAAGTAAATGATCGGTTCTTTATCAAGGATGAGCTGATTGTTGATGGCTGCGTCAAGATCTGCTGCTGTAACGGAATAGCTTTTTTCCACAAATGAAAGCGGCAGTACAAAGTCTGTTTCTCCCACCCGCACCAACAATCCGTCCAGAATAGAAATGGTGAGCGGCAGGGATATAGAGACCGTTGTACCATACCCCTTTTTATTCCTGATTTTTACTTCTCCGCGCAGTTCCTTTATTTTCTTTCTCACCACATCCATGCCTACCCCTCTGCCAGACACAGCGGTAACACCCTGTGCAGTAGAAAAGCCAGGCAGAAAGATCAGCTCCAGCATATCCTGTTCAGTCAGCAGCTGATCCTTATGAAGAAGACCTTTCTCAACAGCTTTATTTCTTATTTTTTCAGGATCGATTCCCCGGCCATCGTCCTGCATTTCGATGATTACATTAGTCCCTGAGTTATAGGCCTTGAGCAGGAGGCGACCCTGTGCGGGCTTGCCTTTGGCAATGCGTTCTGCTTCATCCTCCAGGCCGTGGTCTATGCTGTTGCGGAAAATGTGCACCAGGCATTCCGAAAGCCCTTCCACTACGTTCTTGTCCAGCTCCGTTTCTACACCTTCGGCCTCAAAAACTATATTTTTATTGAGCTCCTGGGAAAGGTCCCGTACCAGGCGTTTAAATCGGGTAAGAAGGCTGCCAATGGGCACCAGGCATATATCGAAGGTTTTATCCCGAAGTTGCCGGGTAATTTTTTCAATTTCTTCAGCTACCGAACTCAGCTCCGGCATGGTGCTTAACCCGGCCAGCAATGAGAGCCGTTCCTGATTGGCAACCAGTTCGCTGATGAGATTCATGAGGTCATCCAGCTTGTCTGAGGCAACACGAATGGTGGCAGCTCCTTTTTCTTTACCAAATAAAGCGGGCTGCAGCACTTCGGATAAACCTGCCGTTCCAGCGCCTTCTGCTATTGGTTGCGGATTTTTAGCTGAAGCAGGGGATGCTGAGACAAGCAGCAGCTCTACCTGCTCAGCAAAAACGGCTGCATCCAGGCCCTTAGCAAGCTTGCTGCTGATGTTTTCCTGCATCTGCGCATCCAGTGTGGGCAGTAGATTTCCCGCACAGACTTTTTTTATCTCCAGCTGGCAGGCATCTTCCACGAATAGAAATGCTTCCCGAACAGCCTCTTCCGTAGCCTCTGTTGCCAGCAACAGCAGCCAGGAAATCCAGCAGTCCTGGGGGTTCAGCCTGCTGAGGTCAGGCAGTGCATTTGCGCACATGAAAGATTGTAGCTGACCTAAACCTGCCAGTTCTTCCAGGACGTATAGTGGGTTACTACCATTGCGCAGCAGATTTTGTGCAGGTATAAATAAAATGGCCCATGTGCTCAACCCGCTGCTTTTTATATTCTCCGCTGCCTGCACCGGCACCTCAACCACATCGTAGAGTAGCTCTGCAGCTCTTTTAAGCAACCCCTTATGCACGGCCTGCACCTCCGGATCATGGATACTCCCCTCCTGCAACAAAGCACGGATATGATCGACCGATTCCAGGCTCAGGCTCACCAGCGGCCCCGGCACTGGTAATTTTGCACTCCTGATTGAATCATATCCATTTTCAAGCAGATGTACCAGCTCACTGATTTGCTGATAGCCGAACATGCCGCTGCTTCCTTTCAGGGTATGCATAACCCTGAAAGCAGTTTCAGCTCCCTCGGGATTTGTAGGATTTTCCTCCAGAAGAAGAAGCGTATTCTCCAGTTCCAGCAGCAGGTCATTCGCCTCCTCCAGGTACTTCTGCTTAAGATGTTCAATCATCGGATCAGCTTTTGAACAACGGCTACCAGCTTTTCGGGAACAAAAGGCTTAACAATCCAGCCGGTGGCGCCTGCAGCACGGGCTTCTTCTTTGCGACTGGTCTGGCTTTCCGTGGTCAGGAACAGGATAGGTGTAAACTGATGTTCCGGTCTGGCACGTATGGCTTTGATCAGCTCGATGCCATCCAGCCTGGGCATGTGCAGGTCGGTGATGATGAGTGCATACTGTCCCTGCTCCAGTTGTTCCAGGGCATGCTGACCATCATGGGCCTTTACAACAGCGTAAGATGCGTTCTCGAGCGTGAAGCTTACCGCTTCGCGGATGGTTTCAGAATCATCCACAATAAGGATGGATTTTGCCATGACTATGAGGGGTTGGTGTTAAGGGTCTTCGATAGGCCTGCAATCTGCACCAGGCTGGATAATACCGGGTTTAGCGCCAGGTGTAGATAAAAGGGCTTTTTATGTTCGTCGTGGTACTTCCTTAAAGCAAGCAGCAACTGCAAAAATGCAGCATCCATCTCTTCTACTTCTTTTACTTCCAGCCGCATTCCTTCCTGCTTTTGTGAATGCTCCAATAGTGCTGCATGCAGGGCAACGCTGTTTCTAATGGTTAAATGCCCATTAAGAATAAGGGTGTCTGGCAGGCCCTGCGCTTGTCTTATGGAAAGGGTATAGTTCATGGCTAGAAGAGCTCAATGTTATCATTTGCCTCACCCTCATGGGCATGCAAATCCTGGGGCAAAATCTCTTTATTGAAGAGTGATCGGAAGATTTCCCGCTCTGTTTGCATGCTGAAGGAATTACAGATCTTTCTCAGCTTCTCTGCGCTGAGCTCTGCATCAGGGGCATCGTCCGGGGCGTCAATGAGCAGGTACATACGTCCCAGACTTTTAATCATATCCTGCATTTCCTCCTGAAACTGTTCGTATTTTTCTTCCAGGTGGCAATTGCTTAGATGGAGTGCCAGCAGCTGAATTTTTATTTCATCGCGCACCTCGTCGTACTCAAGCCGTGCAAACTGCAGCAGCGCCATGGAAAGCTCCAGCAAGCCCGGGAGCACGCAGGCATCTTCTACGGCTGCACTATACTGGGAAAACTCCACCTCCAGGACCTCTGCAAACTGGCCCACGTGTTGTATTTTTTGCCTGATAATGTCATGATACTGCAATTGTTCTACCAGCTTCTGCCGGTTATGCATGTTGGGGAGGTAGTTGCCTTCTCTCCTGAAAGCAACCGCAAGTGCGCCAAAATCTTCTTCCAGCAGCTTCTCCAGCCTGTTTACCCGTTCTGTAAATTCTTGTTTTGCAAACTTCATGGATCTTGGGTTAGAAAAGTTCTACTGCTACTTTCTGCACAAATGCTGTAAACATATAGGTGTTGCCAATTTTTACCCTGGTAAGGGTGACCAGTGCTTCTATCTCTTCTCCGCTGCCATTGAAGAGTGGTACTTCTGTGCGGATGTCCAGTGCTTTTTTATTTCCCCCCTTAGAGAAGAATACCTGTGGTGCAGCGCCTTTATATTGTATCTCTATGGAAATAAGGTTTCTAATGTTGCTGCCCAATACATTCTGGCGGGGGATAGCCCAGATCTCTTCTGCAGCATGATTGAAAAATTCAATGATGCCCCGTTCATTAAAAGACACCACACCGTCTACACAACCCTCCAGAATGGCTACATTTTTTTCCTTTTCCAGGGCTATTTCCCGGATCTGAAGTTCCATTTCTAGGTGAGCCGCTTTTAGCTTGTCTGCCAGGCTGGCTTGCAGCACTTCCAGTTCGGCAGTATAATGGCGTAATTTTTCTTCCTGCCGCGTAATTTCTTCAGCCTGCGCCACATAGGCCAGCTCGGCATGTTTTTTCTCGGAGATATCGCTTCCCAGCATCATTATTTTATAGACCCTGCCGGCTGTATTAAGAACCGGTGTAAAGGAGGCTGAGATCCAGATCTTGGGGTTACGCACAATCTGGCACTCCAGGTTCTGCGACTGCCCGCGCAGCAGGCTTTCCATAAACTGCTGCTCATGCTCCGCTGTCCAGCCCGGCACCTGCAGTAGCTGAAAGCAGTGCTGTAGCTTTTCATTCCCATGGATGCTTAACAACCCCCTAAACTTCTCATTGGTCGTTAACAGTGCCCCTGACAGATCAAGCTCTGCTGTCAGCAGGCTGTAATCGATGGAAGCGAATAATCCACTTAGCTCCACATCTTTTTTCTGCATTGCCTCCTGCGTTGCAATAAGCTCTTCGGTATTCTGCCGCAACTCTTCTTCCTGGGCCTGCAGGTGCACGTTGGCAGCATTTGCTTTTTCAAGCAGATCGATGGTCTTACTACTGACTTTCAGGTTTGCCAGGGCAGCTGCCACACTTTCACTCAGCTTCTTCAGAAAATCAATTTCGTGGGCCTCAAATACCCTGAAAGAGGCTAATTCTATTACGCCCTGTAATACCTCATTAGAAATAAGGGGCAGTATGAGGATGCACCTGGGCTTTGTTCTTCCCAAACCAGATCCTATTGTGATATAATGTTCTGGCACATCAGTGATCAGGAGCATATCTTTTTCCTGAAAGGCCTGTCCGATCAACCCTTCGCCTGGCAGGATTGTCCTGGTGATGTATTTGTGCCTTCCCCAGGCGTAGGATGCCTTTAGCTGCAATACTTCCTGCCCGTGTGTTTCTGTTTCTGCTACAAAAACAGCTCCCTGATTCGCATTCATAAAAGGCACCAGCTCCGACACAAGCCCTTTACACAATCCTTCGATCTGCAAACCATGTTCCCGCAATTGCTTGGAGAATTGCTCTAAGCCCTGGCTGCTCCAGTTACGGCGCTGCTCAGCCAGGAAATAAGCCTGCATTTTCTCGCGCAGCCTTAGCAGAGAAGCTCCCGGCAAACCTGCCTGCTGCAGTGCCAGCTCGTCCTGCTGAAAATTGCCATCCCCGATCTGTTCTGAGGCTTGTGCCAGGTACTTTTTACTCTCTACCTCCTGCAGCAGGACCTGATAAACTGGCTCAACCAGTACCTGGTTATTGCCCTGTAATCCATTAACCCTTCCCAGCACCAGCTGCCCTGCAGTCTGTTCTAACTGCCGGAGTGGCTTAAGCACAGCTTTGTATACAAATAAGCCCATGAAGAGCAGGATACCCAGGCAAAGCGTAAGGGTGCCCATCAGCACAACTGTAATTACAAACGCTATATGTTCAAGTTCAGCGCGCAGGTTTGAGGTAAGCCCCTGACAGATTATCTGAAGCTCGTCAAACCCGATGTTCAACTGGTTCTTTGTAGCCTTGTCAATAGCATGTTCACCCGTATTTCGGTTCAGACCAACATGTTTTATGTTATCCCAGGCTGTAGTTACGGCCTGCCATTCCTGGTTTACCTTTTCATTGATGGTCTCAGGCCGCAGGCTTGATTCAATGCGACTGAGCGTTTTGTTAATTTGCAGCGCCTTTACCGGCACCCCCATAAGGGAATATTGTTCAGCCAGGATTGCTGCATCCAGCAGGTTCAGGTGAAGATGCTCTACCTCCTTTAAGAGTAAGGAAAGCTGCTTTTCTTTTTCCCAGGCACTCTGCAGTACCACAATGCCAAATACTAAAAGCAGCACCAATGCACCTAGCGGAAGGTATAATCTCTGAATAAGAAAACTTATACTTTTTCTGTTCATCGGTTGGCTTTCTTTATGCATAGCTAAGGTATTAAGGCAGGCATAAAATGTTACGGGGCAAGGCAACCGTTTTGTTTAAAATACAGATTTACCCTTATCACCCATCAGGGTTTACCCTTAAAGAGCCAGAACCTAGTTTCCTGAATTACTTACACTTAAAGGCGAAGAAAAAAAACCCTTAGTATATTTATGTAACAGATTTACGCGTATTCGCAGACCAACAAAAGTTAGAGCAGGCCAGGACAGGACCGGGCAGGAAGGCAAGAGAGGCACTCGCACATGAAAATTGTATTTTGCAAAGATAAAACAGGTACGATTATTTGCAATCACGATACCCTGTTAAAGACATGCGGATACACCTTCAACAGTCCCGGCGGTTCAACCTTTTTAGCTTTTTTCCATCAACCCAATCACGGGCGCTTACTAGCTGGCTTAAGACAGCCGGCCACAGAAGTCCCTAAACTAAGCCTTACTGCTTCTTTGGTTTTTTCGGAAAAACATTACATCTGGACTATGTACTCCTCAAAAGAAAATCACTTTACAATCCGGACAGTCATGACTGCACCCTGCCCTGCTAAAGCGCCTATCCATTTAATTGCTGGAGCAAAAAAGTGATGACTACAAACACACATAATGCATTGCTGGAACAAACTTCTTTGTATCCATTTTTAGAGAAAATGTCGGATGCGCTGCTGGTGCTCGACAATAACTGGCATTATACCTATCTGAACAAAAAAGCTGGAGAGCTTCTTGGTTATGAACCACATGAGCTGATTGGGCAACATATCTGGACTAAGTTTCCCGAAGCAGTGGGAACCGAGTTTTATCAGGTAGCGCTTAAAGCCTGGGAATCACAGCAATACGCAGAAATCACAAGTTTTTTTAGCAGATACCAGAAATGGTTCGAACGCAGGCTTTATCCTTCGGGGGAAGGCCTGCTGATTTTTTTCAGTGATGTTACTGATAAAAAATTGATGGATGAAAAAGTAGAACAGGCACAAAAAGAGCTGCAAGACATGAAGGCAGCCATCAATGCTTCCTCCATTGTTTCTTTTACCGATGCCGAGGGCAGAATTACCTGGGTAAATGATAACTTCTGTAAGATTAGCAAATATTCGCCCGAAGAGCTCAAGGGGAAAAAACACGGTATCATCGTGAATGCCCAGGAACCAGATGCTACTGAGGAAAATATTCTGAAAGCCATTAAAAACGGGCAGATCTGGAAAGGTGAGGTACAAAATAAGGCAAAAGATGGTACTCCAATATGGGTTTACAGCACAATTGTACCAGTACAGGATGCTGACAGAAAAAACAGTCATAACATTATCTTTTGCCAGGACATTACCGAACGCAAAAAAGCCGAAAAAGCCCTGGCCGAAAGTGAAAAGCTCTATCGCACACTTATAGAGAACTACTCGGATGCTGTGTTCCTGACCGATCTGCATGGTAACATAATTAAAGTTAACCAGCTGGCAGAATCCATCTCCCAGATGAAACAGGAAGAGCTAATTGGAAAAAACTTTTTACACTTCCTCTCCCCTGAAGATCGGCAGAAGATCAGCACAGCGCTACCCATACTGCTGCAGGGCAAAAACCTGCAGTTTAAAACTATCATAGAAAGTTTTGCCAACCCTTTCTCTGCTGTAGTGGCCATTGCCCCTGTGCTATATGAAAATGCACCCCGTTACTTTTTTGTAAGGTTCAGGGACATTAGCACGGAAGTTAATTTTGAAAAAGATCTTAAGCTGCTCAACGATGCTACCCTGGCCCTAAGCACCGCCAGTACACTCAAAGAGGGCACTACCACCGTATTGGAAATGCTTTGTGCCTATGGCGGTTTTCAATATGCCGAATTTTGGATGCCCCTCTTTGGCCAGCCACTCACTAAAATGAAAAGTGCCTGGTGGTCTGATGACAAATTTCTGATCATGAAGGCCTCTTCGGAAAACAAATCTTTCGATATCCGAACAGACAAACCAGAGCTTTTCAGGAATGGCAAGTGGTTTTATTCCGGCGACCTCAGAAACTACACAAATCTTCGCAGAAGAGCTGAGGCAGAGGCCTGCGGGCTGAAGTCACTGCTGTGTGTACAGGTAATCTATCGGGACAAGATGCTGGGTAACATCAATCTGTTTTCTACTTCCATTAGCAATCAACCCCCTGTAGACCCCGAGCGATTACAAACACTGTTAAGTAAACTGGGAGGTGAGCTGGAGAGAAGAAGATCGAATGAAGAGCTGGATCGTTTCTTTGCGCTTTCCCCGGAATTACTGGCCATTCTTTGTTTCGATGGCTTTGTTAAAAAATTTAACCCTGCTTTGCAGCAGTTGCTCGGATACTCGGACGAAGAGGCTAAAACACTGCTACCCAGAGAACTTGTGCACCCGGATGATCAGCAAATGGTCATAAATACCCGGGAAAAAATGATGCTGGGACAGGCCTTTAAAAACCTGGAGTTGCGCTTTGCATGTAAAGGCGGTGCTTATCGCTGGCTTTCCTGCTCCATGCAACCGGTTGTAGAAGAAAATCTTGTGTATCTGACAGCCCGCGACATTACTGAACAGAAGCAGCAGCGGCAGGAGATTGAGCTCATTAAGTTAGCCATTGAAAATACATCTGATGCGATCATCATTTCCGCAGACATGGTGCAAAGCCTTTATGTAAACAAGGCATTTGAAACCCTCCTTGGCTGGACTCTGGAAGCACTGAATGATAAAAGCTGGACCAGCATCTTTGTTCAACCAAATCTGCCTTTTGAGATTGTAAATGTATTATCTGAAAAAGGGAGCTGGGAAGGAGACATTGAGCTGTACGATACCAAAGGCAATATTGTAGACATTAACCTGAGGGCGAACACCTTTTTACACGAAAATGGTAGCATTAAGTACCTGATAGGTATTTACAGGGACATCACTGCACAAAAAAAGGCGCAGCAGGAGGTGGTAAAATTAAGCAGTGCCATAGAACAAAGTGTTAATGAAGTCTATATCATAACACCAGCAAACGGTCATTTTACTTATGTAAATCCAAGGGCGCTGCATAACCTTGGTTATAGCAGTGCCGAAATGGAAAAGCTGACGCCACTTCACATCAATCCCGACTATTCCCATTACGCGTACAAAAAGCTGTTTGCTTTGCTGCTGAGCGGCAAAGAGAAAAGTTTACGATACCAGACGCAACACATCCGAAAAGATGGCAGCTGTTATCCTGTCGAGATTCACCTGTCTCCATTCCAGTTCAAACAGGAAAAAGCTATAATGGCCAATGTGGTTGATATTACAGAGCGCCAGGAGGCCGAAGAAGCGCTGCGCATCATCAACGAACGCTATCGCCTGGTAACCAAAGCGACCAATGATGCCATCTGGGACTGCGACATTTATAAACAAATAAGCTATTATGGCGAAGGGTATAAGACCATCTTTGGGCATTCGTTTGGAAATACCTTTGGCAAGCTAGAGCTCTGGATTGAAAATATACATCCTGAAGATGTAAATCGGGTGGTGGGTAATTTTTACGATGTCATCGTAAAAAACCAAAAAGAGTGGGTTATTGAATACCGTTTCAAGTGTGCTGATGGTTCCTATAAATTTGTGCGCGACAGAGGCTATGTGATTTATGATACGGCAGGCAAAGCCATCCGCATGACGGGCGCCCTTGCCGATATTACCGAACAGAAAAGAACCGAGGCCCTGCTCCGGGAGTTTAATGCAGAACTGGAAAAAAAGGTAGAAGAAAAGACTTCTAAACTTGGCCACGCCCTGCGGCTAATGCGCCAGGAAGTAATTGCACGCGTGCGCACCGAGGAAACCCTCCAGCAGTCGCTCCAGGAAAAAGAGGTGCTGCTGAAGGAGATACACCACCGGGTAAAAAACAACATGGCCATTATTTCTGGCCTGCTTACCCTACAGGCCCGCCATACCCGGCACGCCGAGCTCAAGAATATCTTAAAGGACAGCCAGTCCCGGATCAGGAGTATGGCGCTGATTCACGAGTTGCTGTACCAGCATGAGAACCTGGCCAAAATAAATTTTAAAGAATACATTCATCAACTGGCCGAAGGCATTTCCAGCTCTTTTCATTTTCTGGATAAGAGAATCATCATTGTTATTGATGCTGAAGATGCAGAGATGGATATTGTTCATGCCGTGCCATGTGCCCTCATTCTAAATGAATTAATCACAAATTGCTATAAATATGCTTTTAACGGCAAACAAAACGGCCAGATCTCGATTGGATTTAGCAAACACGCCAATAGATTTGAATTAAGCATTGCCGATAATGGGGTGGGTTTACCTGCAGATTTTAATCCGCAAAAGACTACATCCCTGGGCATGCAGTTGATCTGCAGCCTCACACGCCAGATAGGCGGTACCATGCAATTATCTTCTGAACGATTCACCAGTTTTACTTTTAGCTGGCCGGCTTAATGCAATAATTCGTCTGGGGTCTTCCTTCTCGGCTTTATGGGAAATATTATCCGTAAAATATTAATTGTTGAGGACGAAGCCATTATTGGCATGGCGCTGGCAGCTGAACTGGAAGATGCAGGCTTCGAGATCATGGATATTACGCCAACAGGCAAAGAAGCCCTGGCAATTATTAGAAAAGAGCTGCCGGATCTGGTGGTTATGGATATAAAGCTGGGGAATGGCATGAGCGGGCTGGATACACTTGTTGAGATCAGAAAAATAGCTTCACCCTACTTTTTTATCGTCTCCGGCAATTCAGATTCCCAAACCGCACAGCAGATTAAAGCCATGAACGTAGATGGATTCTTTGTAAAACCCGTAAACAGCAGAAGCCTGATTCAGCGGATACGCATGCTTAATGGTGGCCCTGCGGCAGGGTAACACATACAGTGGTGCCAATTTGGGGCTCGCTGCTAATATTGAGCATACCACCGTTGGCTTCCACAAATTCTTTGCAAAGCAGCAGCCCAAGACCAGACCCTTTTTCTTCCTGCGTGCCGGAAGTATGGATGGCAGCAGTAAAGGTTAGCAGCTCCTCAACATGCGCCTTATCCATGCCCACCCCATTATCCGATACGATGATCAGTACATGCTCTGCTTCATTGCTCACCTGCAGTTGTACATGCCCACCGGGATAGCAGAACTTAATCCCGTTGCTCACCAGGTTTAGCAGTACGGAACGTAACATGTTTTTATCAGCAAATACCCAAATGTCCGCTGGCACATCAAAGGTTAATGCTACCGCTTTCTGATGCGCCTTAGCGCGTAGTAATTGGTTCACCTCCTCCACCACAACGCTTAGCTCAAGTGTTTCTGCACGTACCTCAAGCCGCCCACTTTGAATTTTAGACCATTCCAGCATGTTATCGGTAAAGGCGTAAAGTGTTTCTACCGTATGATGAATGTCCTGCACAAACTCTTTGATATCTGTTACCGAGAGTGAGGCAATATGCTTGTTGAGGGTTCTCGTAGCCACAGCCAGGGCCGCCAGTGGGCTGCGAAGGTCATGCCCGATGATAGAAAAGAACTTATTCCTGGTTTCCTGCAGTTCCATGGTTTTCTGGTCGGCCAGGTGTTTGTAAATGGCTGTTTCCAGCACTGCCATCAGCTCCCTCTCCTGCCAGGGTTTTACAATGTAACCATAAGGGAACACTTCACGGGCTTTGGCAATAGTATCATGGTCGGCATAAGCTGTAATAAAAATTACCGGCAGCTTATACTGCTGGAGTATCTTTTTGCCAATAATGATACCGTCGTCTTTCTCCTCCAGGTTAATATCCATGAACACCAGGTCCGGCACGGCAACCGCCAGAGCGTCTAATGCTTCCTGTGCAGTATTGGCCACCGCTGTTACAGTATGACCACTACGTTCCAGGGTTTCCTGCAGGGCCATGGCTGCAATAATTTCATCTTCTACAATAAGTATTTTGTATCCCCCCATGGTTGTTAGGCAGTAAATTCTATGGTTACCCTGCTACCCTCAGCGGGTTTACTCTCTAGCTGTAAGCGGGCTTTTATTTGCCGCGAAAGGCTTATGATCAACTTACTTCCCAATGATTGAAAGCTTGTAAATGTACTGCCTGCCGGGAAGCCTCTCCCCGAATCCTGAATCACCAATGTGTAATTACCTGCTTCCTGAACACTAAACTGAAGCAGGATTTCGCCTGCTGCCTCTTTAGAATAGGCATGTAAGACTGCATTGGCGACCAGTTCATGCACCAGCAACCCAAGCGGCACCAGTATATCTACATTTAACCAGCACTCATGGGTTTGCGTTGTTAAATTAAGGCGTTGTTTCGGTTCCTTAAAAGTAGCAATAACAGACTGGGTAAGGCTGGTCAGGTAATCATTGGCCTTTACTTCAGACAGCCGGGGAGAATAATAGAGCCGCTCCTGCAGCATGGCCAGGGCAAAAATCCGGCTTTTACTTTCTGTTAACAGGTGGCGTAGCTGTGGGTCCTCTACCCTGTTTAGCTGTAAGCTCAGCAGGCTGATGATTACATTCAGATTATTTTTAACACGGTGGTAAATCTCGTTTAGTAGCGCTTTCTTCTCTACTTCGGCTGCGGCCAGCACGTGCGATGTGTGCAGATTTACGGACTCTTTTATAACACACAAATATACTTGTTCGCCATTTAAAGTTACTTCTGAAACATGCAATTGCACCGGAGATGTGGGCAAGCCTGCAGGCAGTAAAATGGCTTCCGGCACTTCATCAGGCAATAGATCGCCGGATAATTGGCGAAAAACGGATCCGATGGGCAGATTTAAATTGCCACCTTCCGATACGCCTGTTCTGGCCCTGAATGCACAATTACCTTCTATGATCTGTGCCTGCCCGGGGTGGTAAAGAAACACGCCCTCCCCTACATTTTTATAAAGTGCTCTGAAAAGAGCAGTGGAAGCAAGAGACAGTACAGGACTAGCTACTTTCATTGGCCAGCAAAAAAACAATTATAGGAATAGAACGCTCTGGGCTCGCTTTGGGCCCTTAAAAGGCGTATTTAAAACACCCGCTCTTTGGTTTTGGTCATAAGTTGGGCAACATTCTTTACCTGCAGCTTTTTAAAGATATTGCGGCGGTGACTCTCTACGGTTTTAACACTCAGATGGAGCAAATCTGCAATCTGGTTGGTGGTGCTGCCATCCGCAATCAGTTTTATGATTTCAATTTCGCGCTCTGAAAGACCATAAAAGTTTTGTTTACCGGTTGCCTGGGGCTCCAGTAAGCTATTGCTCAACACATCACTAACCTCCCGGGAAAGATACCTTTTACCCTGAATCACCTCGTCAACGGCCTCCAGCAGCTCTTCTTCAGAAGCATTTTTGGTGATAAAACCATGGGCTCCGGCTGCAAAAAACCGCTTGATATAGGCACTGTCTTTTTGCATGGTCAGGGCAATTACTTTCACCCAGGGAAAGCAGTTCTTTATCCTGTCCGTTGCCTCAATGCCATTCATAACGGGCATATCAAGATCCATGAGCACCACATCCACCCTTATTTCCTGCAGCAATTGCAATACCTCAGCACCGTTCGCTGCATGGCCAACTACTTTGTATTCTTCTTTTTCTGCAAGCAGTAATTCCCAGGCCTTCCGCACCATCCGATGATCATCAGCTACAATAATCCTTACCTCTTTTCCATTCATACTTTCTCAAACTGCTTTACTAATGATGGTGTGAAGATAAAGTATACTGTCCTGAAATTCCCTTGAGACTGGCTGATAACCTTACACAAAATACCTGGCAGAAGTATCAACATAAGAGATGTTACCTCCCTTCTGATGAATCCCTCCGTCAGATGTTTCGGCAGCGTGGTTGCGCTTAAACTACCTGACCAGATGGTAGACTACAGATACTGCCTGAGGTGGAACCAGCACCATTTCAGCAGCGTTGCCCATGAAGCTTAGATTGTGTAATTTTGCAGTGCATGAAGAAAGTTGCCTTTTATACACTGGGTTGTAAGCTCAATTTCTCCGAAACCTCTACCATTGGCCGCCAGTTTGAAGAGCGCGGTTTCCAGAAAGTAGAGTTTTCTGATCGTCCCGATATCTTCATTATCAATACTTGTTCGGTAACAGATAATGCAGACAAGAAATGTCGTAAAATTGTGCGTGAGGCACAGCTGATCAACCCGGAAGGCTTTGTGGCTATTATTGGCTGTTATGCCCAGCTAAAACCACGGGAGATTGCAGAGATACCCGGTGTAGATGCCGTATTGGGTGCAGCCGAAAAATTCAGGCTGCTGGACCTGCTGGGCACTTTTGAGAAAAAGCAGGAGGCTCGTGTGCTGGCCAGCGATATTTCTGAAGCCAATACTTTTACAAACGCTTATTCTTACGGCGATCGCACCCGCACTTTTTTAAAAGTGCAGGATGGCTGCAACTACAACTGTTCGTTCTGCACCATACCCCTGGCACGAGGCAAGAGCCGCTCCAACAGCATTGCCCAGATCCTGGAATCTGCTCAGGAGATTGCCGCGACCGACATCAAAGAAGTGGTGATTACCGGAGTAAACATAGGTGACTTCGGCATACAGGAAGGGCGCAGGCACGAACGCTTTATTGATCTGGTGAAAGCGCTGGATAATGTAGAAGGCATTGAGCGTTTCCGGATCTCTTCCATAGAACCCAACCTGCTCAGCAACGAAGTCATTGAATTTGTAGCACAATCCAAGCGCTTTGTGCCTCATTTTCACATTCCGTTACAGTCTGGCAGCAACGAAATCTTAAAGGCAATGTACCGCCGTTACCAGCGGGAACTGTATGCTGAACGAGTGGCTACTATTAAAACCCTACTGCCTCACTGCTGCATAGGCGTTGATGTGATCGTGGGTTTCCCTGGCGAAACGGAGGAGCAATTCCTGGAAACCTATCAGTTCCTGAACGAATTGCCTGTGAGTTATCTGCACGTATTCACTTACTCCGAGAGAGCCAATACCCCGGCTGCTGAGCTGGCGCACAGTGTACCGATGAAAGAGCGCAACCGCCGCAGCCGTATGCTGCGCAGCCTCAGCGAAAAAAAGAAGCGCTTTTTCTATGAAGAGAATGTAGGCCGCCCGGCTACCGTTCTTTTCGAGGATGATGTAGTGGATGGCATGATGCACGGTTTTACAGAAAATTATGTTCGCGTAATTGCCAGGTACGACCCTATGCTCATCAACGAACTAAAACAGGTGCAGCTGACCAGCCTTAACAACGAGGGCTTGATGGAGGTAATGGAAAACACGGAAGCCTTGGTAATTAAGTAATTTTAATTGATTATCTCTTTGAGGTATCATTTGCTTGCAGTCCCTATGTTTTTTTACATAGACTTGCTTTGTAAGGCATGCCTTCACGCCCTTATACTTCTTCTGCGATCCTTTCATGTTTAAAAGAAGAATCCTGCATTGAGCAGATAGTAAGGTCCTTCGTCGGAGAAAGCCACATTGCCGGTAAGCACAAAGAATTGAAACAGGTTTAAATAAGCGCCTGGCCCATAACCCCTGTGCCACTTTTTGGATTCTTCTCCCTCGGCCCATACCCGGCCATGATCAATAAATCCGTACAGGCCCCAGCTGCCAGTAAAAGCATAATTGCGTAGCACACTCACTGGGATGCGCAGTTCGGTATTCTGGTAGAAAGAAACATCACCGGCAAAGCGATCGTTGCGAAAGCCTCTAAGGTTTGTCCAGTTGCCTACAGAAGCCGACTGGAAGAACAGATAATCGCCCCAGTTGCGCTGCCCCCCAAACCTTAGTGCTATGGTTGGATTAAATCTTCTTGAATTTGGTGATATGTATATGGCAAAATCAGATTTTAGACGCAACAGGTTTACGTTATCATTATTTAAACCTCCGGTATAGTCCAGGATGTTGAAAAACCTGAAACCCCGGGTAGGAATTCGGATATCGTTGACTGCCTCTACATTAAAATAGGCTTCTCCCCCAAGCATTTTCACATCACTGGCATATAAATCGCTGTTTTGTATTTCTGGTGTTTCTATAAAACTCTGGATGTTTTCCTGCAGCTTAAGCCAGCGATAGCGGGGCCCGACACCATACTGCACATAGTTGCCAATTCTTCTGTTCACAGACAATTCTGCAATAAAGCTATTGAAGCGCACCCGGTAATAGTCAATGGGCCTTTCATAAGAGGTTTCGTTACCCTGCCCAAAGTAATTCAGCACGTATTGGGGCCCCTGGTAATTAAGGTTTACCAGCAGATCGCTGGCCCGGCCAAACACCTGATAGAAGGCACCTTCATAGCGGAAATTATAAGCACCCGTTGCTACGGCATAATTTGCCAGTATGGTCTGTTCAGTAGCTGCAGGGTCTTTTCTAAAGCCGTAGGTGCGGTAGGTTGCACCACCACCCAGGAATACGCCATCATCGGGATTATACTGCACCGATATGCGCGGCCCCAGATAATTATAGAAGAATTCCTGCGGAGCGTACTCGTTTATATAATCCTTGTTTGATAAACGAAGATTGGTTTCATCTCCTTTTTCTATCTTATTATCATCCCTGATATCATCGTACAAAATATTGGAACGCCCGCCGCTTACAGAAGAACTATCTACATATTCATCATCGTCTGCACCGGCAATAATGCGCATTTTAATTGCCCTGTCTGCAGTGCCGCTAATGCGGAACTGATCTTCGCCCTCAAAACCCCAAAGTCTGATTTCGCGGGTTTCAGAAGGTAAAAAGGTTCTGTCGAAGATGGCCTGTTTTACATCTCCATCTTTTTTGATTTTGAAAACCTGTACCCGGGTACGACCATCGGAAAGTCGCTCTACTTCAAACATTTCGTGCTTGTTAGAGCCAAATACATCGGCATATTTAGCCAACGCCTCGTAATAGGTCTCGGCAGCCTCAGACAGTTTATCCCTCCTGCTCTTTAGCTTTGCAATGATTTCCGGCCCGCTCAAGCTAAACAGCTCTTCTGGTATTTCACGAATAGATTTCTCTATTACCTCATCGGTAAGGGTTTTCTGAATGTGTTGTGTTTCTTTTAACCATTGCTCACGGCTCAGGCCGGTAAGCAGGCGTCTGTCCAGCGTAAGGCCGTTGATGTTGAGGCCCAGCACATCTTCATAGTCGTAGTCGAAATGGCTAAACTTACGAATAGTCCATTTGCGTGATGCAAGCCAGGGTACAATACCATCAAATTTCACAAATACCTGATCTCTGTCACGGGGTATAGGAATATAGCGTTTTCCCTTTTCCTCTTTTTCAAACTCGGCCCAGCGCCACTGGTCCTCGTGCCGATCCCAGTCGCCAATCAACATATCGAACAAACGGGCACGTACAAAGGCCTCATCGTCTACTTCATCGTCGTTATCCTCCAGCAAATCACTCAGCATGTTGCGGGTACTTACAGCTTCCTCTGCATAACCAAACTCCCGATAACCGGAAAGATCTTCGTCCGGGCGCATTTCCAGGATCCCCAGCATCCCCCCAAAATCACTGATGTAGGGCCCTAGCAAGGGCGTAGTGGGCACATAATATAGCTCCGGCCCAACGTGCAGCATGCCTATGGCATCGGCCATGGGGGGTATGGTAAGCGACCCATAGGGATGGGCGGAGGAAATCTGGTCCTGCACCACATCTGCAGCAAACGTTCGCTGCAAACCCTCGGGCAGTACTGCATCAGGAATCTTATCGATAGATCGGAACTGGTACTCCACCGTATCCGGATTCATTAACCTGAGGCTGAGCGTCTGCTTGCCACCCCCTTTTTTGATAGGCGTAAGGCCTCCTTTCGCTGTCTTCAGGTCAAGATAAGGCACCTTTACGGGTGTTTTCCATTCTTTCCTGTAATGGTCTCCCCAAACAATTCTGCCCAGTTTACTAACCTGGTCGTATTCAGGATTCGCGGCAATTACTTTGGTGCTGTCTGTATAATCGAGGGTCTCTGCACGCAGTACGTCTTCATTTTCTGCAGGCTTCAGGGCATAGAGGGGCATTCGGAACGTAAGCCGTCCGGTGGCGCCTTCGTCTTCCGGAATCCAGAATTCTACCCAAACCTCTCCGTTCTGGTAATAATTTAACCGGGCGAAACCTTCCTCCTTGTGTACAAACACCGCATCGCGGCCGCCTACACAAAAGGTTTCTTTGCAGCCAGAGCCGCTAACAATGTGCATGATATCGTTGAAATTCTGCAATTGCAGGTTGTGCTCATGGCCGGCAGCAATGACAATATTTGTGCGCCCCTGTGTGATGCTGGCAATAGCGTTGCGCAGCTGCTGGTATTTTGGATTGGCAATATCCTGCCGGGAAGCTCCATACATGCGGGCGAGCGGATAAATGGAGCCAATGACAGGCAGCGGGAAGTACAGGTTATCCCATTTCAGGCGCAGGGGAAAAATATGATCACCCAGCGAGTAATGGCCGCCGTGGTTACCATTGCTCTGTAGTGGGTGGTGCAGTGCCAGAATAATATGCTTGTCATTATAGCGATTAAGCATGTCATCCAGCTGCACTATAAAATCAAGCTCAGATTCTATAAAACAGCCGTTCTCCGGACCCTGGGGGCGCCGGTGCGGAGTAAGCCACCACTCAGAATCTATCAGGATCATCACCACCTTTTCTCCTACCGGCAGGGCAACCGGGCCCGGACAGCCGCTAAAGGGCAGAAAAGCATTTGGATTGTTCAGAAACTGCCGCACATATTCTCCCTGTCGGATAATGGCCTCCAATCCGCCCGGAGAACTAAAATTCCAGTCATGATTGCCAGGGATGAACACGGGCTTTCCTTTCCAGTTCAACACTACCTTCATCTGCTCCTCGATAGACTTTTCTTCTTCTTCCCGCTCGGGATCGCCCGGTTCGGAAAGGCCATCGGTATAAATATTATCTCCCAGAAAGATTGCAGATTTAAGTGAATCCGGAAGCTGGGAGACACCACCGTCCTGGTCGTGGTAAAACTGACCCCGTAACTGCTGCTCCAGGAGGCGCAGGGAAGGTTCCTGTGGCCCATCGAGAGTTGGTTCCCCAACATCCCCTATAAGGTATACAGAATGTAGCAGTTCTTCTGCGGGGGGCGCCGCAACATCCTGCCAGGTACGCCGCTGTTCTTTTGCTATAAATGGCTTTACAGCACCACAGGCTGCAACGATCGTTGCAATTATAAATGCTGCAAAAAACTGAAGCAGAAATCTATATCTATTTATCATATTTAAAATACAAAATACTGGGTTTTGTGCCCTTACCCTCGTTGCCAACCAGCATATCGCCTGCGGCTGTAAAGGTGATAGATTCAGGATGAATAAATAAACTGGCTGGCAGCTCCTTCACAAATTTCAACTCTCCAGTAGGTGCAAACACCAGCAATAACTTACTGTTTGCGGAAATAATGTATAAATCTTTGGTAACCGGATGAACGGCCAGACCAGAGGGAGCTAATATGCCAGATTCTCCTTTAATATCGAACGTTTTTTTGAGCGATAATAAAAACTGGTCAAGACCATCTGTTACCATTTTACTTTCAAGCATATCCTGTGTAATCTGATGGTATGGGCTGGCATGCATCTCCTGTGTTTGCACATCTACAGCCCATATGTTCCTTAAACCACTGTCTCCTCCTTTGCAGGTAACGAGGAGTGTATTTTTATCCGGTAATAAAACAATACCTTCTGCATCACAGCGTGCATCCAGGTCTGTTTTCCACCTTTGTACGTTAGGCGGGGTATTACTGTTGTAATTGCTAACCTTAAATATTGTGCCGTCACTTCTTAAAACATACAATGCCTGACTATTGCCGGTAAGGCCTTCATAATCGCCCTTCTGCCCCCATGGAATTTCCTTAACTACTTTTTTGTGCGTAGTGCTAAACAAGTATAGGATTCCTTCTTCATCCTGGATACAGGCAATAAGGTTATCATTTAACATTTGCATACCGGAAATTTCCTGCAAACTACCGGGCAGCGTATAAATTTCATCTGGATTATTAAACTTATAGGCTATACCCTGCTGCAAAGAACTGTCCTTTGCAGTCAGACCGTCAGTTGTTCCAGGGGCCTGGGTATCTTTTTTTTGTCCGCAGGCAGCGAGCAATATGACAGAAAAGAAAATAAAAAGATATTTCATTGCTGATGAACAGATGCTGTGCTACCGTATGGAGTCACCAGGCTTGTTTACAAAAATGCTTTTATGCTAAAACATAGCACCATGTATGAATGTTTGTAAGGAGTAAATCCGGAGTATCTCAGTTTTTTATGGAAGAAAATTCTACTGACATTGTTGATGAAGCAAAGTCGCATGTACTGAACCTGCTGACTACAGAACTGTCTAATAAGTACGTTTATCATAACCTCAATCACACGCGCCAAACCGTAGAAGCCTGCGTAGAGGCTGCAGAAGCTTATGGCTTGTCTGCAGAAGAGCAGGAGGTTTTGGAGTTGGCTGCCTGGTTTCATGATACGGGTTACATTAAAACGTACGAAGGGCACGAAGAGGCCAGCATAGCATATGCAGAAAAATTTCTGCAGGCAAAAGGGTATCCCCAGCAGCGTATGGAGCAGGTTAACCAGTTGATCACTTCTACCAAAGCAGGGCACCAGCCAAAAAACCTGCTGGAGGAGATCCTGCATGATGCCGACCGCATCAGTATTGGTAAAAAGAGCTTTTTTAGAAAGGCCGAGCTGCTGCGGATTGAATGGGAAGTATTCCTTGATAAACATTTTAAGCCGGCAGAATGGGATAAAATGCAGCAGCAGTATATCCTGGGTACAAACTTCTATACTGATCACTTTCGCAAGGCGTATGGAGAGCGACGGGAAAAGAACATCAATAAACAGCGTACAGCCCTGAAAAAAACAAAAGCGAAGAAGGCTAAAGACGAAGATCCGAAGCGTGGGGTAGAAACCATGTATCGTGCTACTTATCGCAACCACATAGAGCTAAGTGCCATAGCCGACAGCAAAGCCAACATGATGATCAGCATCAACACCATCATTATGTCTGTAATTATTACAGTGATTGGTGGTGGCTTTACACTAACTGAAAGGGCTTTTATTGAAAATCTCAGGTTTACCGTTCCCATTGGCATTCTGCTCATTGGCTCCTTAACTTCAGTGATCTATGCAGTAATTTCTGCAAGGCCTAACGTTACCGAGAAAGAGGTAAACATGGAGAAGATCAAGAACAAGCAGAGCAGTTCTCTTTTCTTCGGCAATTTTACCAAAATGAAGCTGAAGGAATTTATCGCTAACATGCAGGAGCTGGGCCGCTCTAAAACCCTGCTTTATGACAGCATGAGCATCGATATTTACTTTTTAGGCCTTGTCTTAACCCAAAAGTATAAAATGTTGCGTATCTCTTACAACATTTTCATGGGAGCACTGGTGCTAACGGTGCTGGCATTTATTGCCATTTTTATATACACCCAATCCCAGGGCCCTGTAACGATTGTTGAATAACGGAATTGTATTTAGCGCCGCAAAAGAAGCTAATGTATGCTGCCGCTGCAGCTACAATGATTAAGTTATCCGGGAATTAAACAGAGCGGCTGAAGAGCGGCTTAAGGCTTGCATATCGGTAATTTACCACACCGATGTGTTCATATTCGTCCTGGCCGTGGAGAAGTTCACCAAAGGCAAATACCTTATCCAACTCATCCTCTTCAAACCTGGACGTGTATTGCTCGGTTAAGAGCAGGTATTCATCGGCAGATACACTGTTTTTTAACAATCGGTGGGCAATAATTACGTCCTCGCCAATTAAACGTACATTGCCACGGATTTTTGTGATAGCAATTTTGCCGTAATGGGCCAGGATTTTAATACCCAGGCTGTCGGGCAACGACATGGCCTCCTCCGGAAACAGATTGCTCAGTTCCTCAAGCTTTTCGGTAAAAGCCGAAAAAATACGCTTGGACTGAGAAACCATTTCAAAGGGAGTAGGCGGATCCCCAATGCGGTAGAAAAGGATAGCATCTCCCTGTATTTCCACCAGTTTGAGCCCCAGTTCGTTTTGCTCAATAATTGTCTCAAGCAGGGCCGGTATTACTTTTTTAGCAATTCTAATATCCGTTCTGCTGATATAGGCGGTAAATCCATTGATGTCTGGTATATAAATAAGGGCAGGTGCGCTATCAAGGCTGTTCCCCATAGAATATAAATTTTAATCAGGCAAAGCTAACCCACATGTCTGTTGCTGAATCGGTAAATGTAAACGAAGTTCCATTACCAAGGTTAATCTCCACTGGCAAATTAATAATACAGCAGCACGAAATACACAAAAATGACACTTTGTAGGGCTAATTACGTATTAATTAAACAGTGGCATAATTTTAGCGATTTAAAATACAGGACTTTATTATCATAAATTAAAAAGATTTCTGCGTTCAGATTATATAAACGAACGCTTGATCTTTGCTTAATCGCTATATTTGCCGAAGTTTTTTCATAAAATGCGTAAAGTAGCTGTCATAGATTTAGGTACCAATACCTTCCATTTGCTAATTGCCCGTGTTTACGGGCAACGGACAGAACTATTGCATCGTGAAAAAGTAGCGGTAAAAATTGGCGAAGGTGGTATCAATGCCAGCATCATCATAGAAGAGGCACAGGCAAGAGCCATCGCGGCGCTTAAGCACTTTAGCAAAATCATAGAGGAGCAGGCAGTTAAAGAGGTTTATGCTACTGCAACCAGCGCAATCCGCAACGCGACCAACAGCGACGCCATTACCCAGAAAATTTTCCAGGAAACAGGCATTCAGGTGCAGGTAATTTCCGGAGAAGAGGAAGCTGAGTTAATTTATCTGGGCGTGCGCAGAGCCTTGAATCTTGGCCAGCATAAAAGCCTGATCATGGACATTGGCGGCGGTAGTGTAGAATTTATTATTGCCGATGCACACCAAGCTTTTTACAAACAAAGCTTTGAAATCGGTGCCCAACGCTTATTAGACCTTTTTCATCACCACGACCCGATGCTTCCAGCCGAAGTGTTGCGCCTGCAGCAATATTTAGCTGAAAAGCTAAAGCCGCTTACCGAGGCTGTTGCGGCTTTTAGTCCTACCGTACTTGTGGGTTCAAGCGGCTCTTTCGACACTTTAAGCGATATCTATTGCCAGGAAAATAATATAGAAAGAGATCTCATAGCCACTGAATTACCTCTGACCATGAATGCCTACTATGCTATTCATGAAGAGCTACTGGTCAAGGATAAAGCAGAACGCCTGCTTATTCCTGGCATGATTCCCCTGCGGGTTGACATGATTGTGGTGGCGTCCTGCCTTATTCGTTTTGTGCTGGAAACCTATCATATCAACAGCATACGTGTATCGACCTATGCCCTGAAAGAGGGATTGTTAGGCCAGATCATCAACCGGCCGCTTGCTACACCACAGCGCAGAAAATCCGGCATGGCTAAGCCCAACTTTTTAGGACAGAGTTTCTCCTAACATTTATAAAAGCCTTAAATTGCCGCGTTTTTAAGCCTCCGCAAGGGAGAGCAAGCACAATACAGGCATATGGCTACCACGACCTATACATACCAGGACCTGCTCCTGTTCACAGAAAACATCTTTCATGCTATGAACTGCCCGGCCCCGGAAGCAAAGCTGGCGGCAAAAGTACTGCTGAGTGCAGACTTACGGGGCATAGATTCGCATGGGGTAGCCCGTTTGTCTGGCTATGTAAGGCTATGGGAGGCCAAACGAATCAATGCCCGGCCCAACATTAAAACTGTACACGAAACGCCCAGCACTGCTGTGTTGGATGCAGATGGGTCGCTGGGGCTGGTAAGCGGTCCTGCAGCCATTGACCTAGCCATTCAGAAAGCACAGACCTGTGGCACCGGCTGGGTAGCCGTACGAAATTCCAACCACTTTGGTATTGCCGGCTATCATGCCATGCAGGCCCTGCCCCACAACATGATTGGCATGGCGATGACGAATGCCAGCCCGCTGGTTGCTCCTACCTTTGCCACAGAACGCATGCTGGGGACTAACCCTATTGCAGTAGCCGTACCCGCCGGGGAAGAGCCCCCTTTTGTAGCCGATTTTGCAACCACCACAGCTGCTAATGGCAAGTTGGAGATACTGCAGCGAAAGCAGCAGCCCACCCCTACAGGTTGGGTTCAGGATGCTGCGGGGGAGAGCAGCATCAATCCAAATGAGCTTAAAGAGGGTGGTGCCCTCTTACCGCTGGGCAGCGATATAGAAAGGGGCAGTCACAAAGGCTATTGCCTGGGAAGTATTGTGGACATATTCAGTGGCGTATTGTCGGGCGCCAATTATGGTCCCTGGGTTCCTCCTTTTGTAGCTTTTTTACCGCTAGCACCCAACCTGGTAGGCGAAGGTATAGGTCACTTCTTTGGTGCCATGCGCATAGATGCATTCCGCCCGGCAGAGGAATTTAAAGCTAATATGGATACCTGGATCAGGCGTTTTCGTTCTGCCAGAACCATAGCAGGGCATGAAAAGGTTTTGATTCCCGGCGATCCTGAAAGAGAGATGGAACAGATCCGCTTGAAAGAAGGTATACCCCTACTGGCCCCAGTGGCCGAGGACTTAAGGCAACTAGCAGTAAAACTAGCTGTACAGCAGCTGGAGCCTCAGGCTTAAAAGATTATACCTACCCGATAGACAAGCGGAGACTGGTATGGATAATCAGCACGCGAAGTATAATAGAGATCATAGAGTATGCCGATATGAAAACCGCCTCTTCCCCTGGGATTGGGTTGAAAATAACCGGCACCTACCAGCATGCGGTCTACCCACTGGCGCCTTTTAGACCCGTCGGCATAAATATACTGGTAATTTATCTGCTCGTATTCTGTAGTCAGATATACCTGTTGCAGCACAAAATAACGTGCAAATAAGCTAGCTCCATAGTTATTGGCAGATACCTTTATTTGCCGGTAGCGGATAAACTGGTAGGTGCCCATAATGCCCGCATGCAGTTTGGGTGTAATCCTATACCCCACCGAGGGCATGACCGTGATATAGGTGCCAATATTAGAAAACTGAAGGCCACCGCCGCCGCCAAAAAATACTTTATCCCGCCAGCTGCTTTCTTCTTCCTGCGGCGCTACTTCCTCTTTGGTTTCCTGCGCTTCTGTTTGTTCCTCAGTTTCTTCCTCCTCTTCTATATAATAGTCATCGTCCTGCGACCAGGCAGTGAAGGACAGCAGAAGAAAAAGGAGCAAGACAAGGCATGATTTATTTTTCATTTTCTTCTACGATAACGTAAACATCTTCTTTAGGCTTTCTCATCAGGTATTTTTCCCTGGCAAATTTCTCGAGCAGCGCCTCATCACTCAACAGCTCTTCCCGATCCTGGTTTACTTCCAGAATTTTTTCCTGATAGTACTCTTTTTCATCTACCAGGCGCGCCAGCTTTACCCGGGTCTGCAGCTGATTAGGAATATTATTGGCATCCAGAAACAGCATCCAGATAAGATAGCCAATAAAAGTGAGCACATAAATGTTGCGCAGAAAACGGGGAGTTTTACTAAGTAATGACATAGCTGAAGAACCTAAAGATAAATATACACAAAAAAGAAAAACGGGCTTTAAGTAAGCCCGTTTTATAAAGTATTCTACAGATCGTTGATCATTAAAACTTACGGCCGGGAAAATAAGCCACATCTCCCAGTTCCTCTTCTATGCGCAACAGCTGGTTGTATTTTGCCATACGGTCTGAGCGGCTGGCAGAACCGGTCTTAATCTGGCCGGTGTTTAGTGCTACGGCAAGGTCGGCAATAGTATTATCTTCTGTTTCGCCAGAGCGGTGGCTCATGATGCTCTTATAGCCATTGCGGTGTGCCAGATTAACGGCTGCAATGGTTTCTGAAAGTGAGCCGATCTGGTTTACTTTGATCAGGATAGCATTCGCAATGCGCTGATCAACCCCTTGCTGCAGGCGTTTTACGTTTGTTACAAACAGGTCGTCACCTACCAGCTGCACTTTATTTCCGATCTGGTTGGTAAGACGGGCCCAGCCATTCCAGTCGTCTTCAGACATGCCATCTTCAATAGACAGGATTGGATATTTGCTTACCCAGTTCACCCAGTAATCAGCCATCTCGTCACTGCTAAGCTTGCGGCCATCAGACTTGTGGAAGGTATACAGACCAGACTTTTCGTCATAGAACTCTGTTACAGCAGCGTCCATAGCAATAAACACATCTTCGCCCGGCCGGAAGCCAGCTTTCTCAATAGCGCGAAGCACCATTTCTATGGCCTCTTCGTTAGAGCGGATGTTTGGTGCAAAGCCACCTTCGTCACCTACGTTGGTAGACAGGCCTGCATCTTTCAATACTTTCTTCAGGTGATGGAAGATCTCAGTGCCCATACGAAGCGAATCAGAGAAGGTATCAGCACCAACTGGCATCACCATAAATTCCTGGAAATCGATGGCATTGTCTGCATGGCTGCCACCATTCAGGATATTCATCATGGGTACAGGCAGGGTGTTAGCACTTACGCCACCAATGTAGCGATACAGCGACTGGCCCGCTTCCTGAGCAGCGGCTTTGGCCACTGCCAGCGATACACCCAGAATGGCATTTGCACCCAGCTTGCCTTTGTTTTCACTGCCATCCAGCTCAATCATGGTCTGGTCTATCAGGTTCTGATCGAACACAGACATACCCACCAATTCTTCTACAATATTTTCATTTACATTTTCAATGGCTTTTAAAACACCTTTGCCCATGTATACGCCTTTGTCATCGTCGCGCAATTCTACGGCTTCATGGGCACCGGTAGAGGCGCCAGAAGGAACGGCAGCACGGCCTAATACGCCATTAGAAGTAATTACATCAACTTCAATAGTTGGGTTTCCACGCGAATCCAGAATCTGGCGGGCATGAATGTGCGAAATAATGCTCATAGGTTTAGTGTTTCAGGTTTATTCGTTTAATAGTTCAATGAAATGATCAAAAAGATACCGCGAATCATGCGGGCCGGGTGAAGATTCCGGGTGGTATTGAACCGAAAAAGCTGGTTTGTCCTTAATTTCAAAACCTTCTACCGTACCATCATTTAAGTTCACATGTGTTACCGTAACACGATCCTGCTCCTTGATTGCTTCTGTATCAACTGCAAAACCATGATTTTGTGAGGTAACTTCACTACGGCCTGTAACAAGATTTTTTACAGGTTGGTTAGCGCCCCTATGCCCGTGGTGCATTTTATAGGTGGGTGCACCAATGGCAAGTCCCAGCACCTGATGGCCCAGGCATATACCAAAAAGAGGTTTATCACTTTGCAGCATACTTTTTACGGTATCTACTGCATAAGGCATGGCACCCGGATCGCCAGGTCCATTAGAGATAAAGTAGCCATTAGGTTCCCATTTGGCAATCTCTTCATAAGGTGTTCTGGCTGGAAATACCTTAAGCCTGCAGCCCCGCTCTGTAAGATTAGACAATATGCTTTTCTTGATACCCAGGTCCAGCACAGCAATCTTATATTCCCCTGCTTCTGGTCCAAGCTCATAGGTATCTTTAGTCGTTACCTGACTGGATAGTTCAAGACCCTCCATATCCGGCACCTTATCCAGCTCGGCTTTCAGCACCTCTGGATCCAGTATTTCTGAAGAGATAATACAATTCATGGCGCCCTTTTGGCGAATATGACGTACCAAGGCCCGCGTATCAACATCGGCAATGCCTACGATACCATTTTTATCCAGGTACTCCTGCAGCCGGTCACTGGCGGTTTTACGGCTGCTGATGGTGGAGAAGTTGTTTACAACCAAACCACTGATGGTAGGCTTAGCAGATTCCTGCTCCAGGTCCATCACACCATAATTACCAATATGTGCTGCTGTATTCACAATAACCTGACCGAAGTAAGAAGGATCAGTATATACTTCCTGATAACCGGTCATACTTGTGTTAAAGCAGATTTCTCCACCGCCTGTACCATTTTTTCCAATGGACGAACCGTAATAAACAGTTCCGTCCTTTAACATAAGAATCGCGGGCTTTTTCGTGTAGTATTTCATGCTTCCTTAGTATCAGCGCAAATTTACATCAAATAAGTTTATGATGCCTTTTAGGGCAATAAAAAAGGGATTAAGCCAAAGCCTAATCCCTTTTTAAATATATCAATGCATTTTGCATCAAGCATCAGCATTTTTATCTTCATCGCCTTTGGCTGGTTTAGCCTTTGCTTCTGTGGCTTTTGCTTCTGTAGCTTTTGCCTCAGGGGCAGTGCCTTCAGCAGCTTTACCACGGCCGGCACGACGGGTGCGTTTTGCTTTACCTTTTGCAGGTGTAGCAGTATCTGTTTTTAGCAGCTCATTGAAATCTACAAGCTCCATCATACAGGTTTCAGCATTATCACCAAGGCGGTTCCCGATACGGATGATGCGGGTATAACCTCCGGGGCGTGTTGAAACTTTATCGGCTACTGAACTGAAAAGTTCTGAAGTAGCTTCTTTGCTTTGCAGATAAGAGAACGCAACCCTTCTGGAATGGGTAGTATTGTCCTTTGCTTTCGTTATAAGCGGTTCTACATACTTACGCAGCGCTTTAGCTTTCGCCAAAGTAGTTGTAATGCGCTTGTGTAAGATCAGAGAAGCTGCCATGTTAGAAAGCATCGCTTTCCGATGCGGAGCAGTTCTGCTGAGGTGATTTATTTTCTTACCGTGTCTCATTGTACCTTAATCCTCATCAAGTTTGTACTTGGATATATCCATGCCGAAAACCAGTCCTTTTTCAGCGACAAGCTGCTCCAGTTCGGCCAGCGACTTCTTACCGAAGTTGCGGAATTTCATCATATCAGAAATCTCAAGTGTTACAAGATCTCCCAGGGTACGCACATCAGCTGCTTTTAAACAATTGTAGGCACGAACAGATAGGTCAAGATCGTTGAGTGCAGTCTTGAGCATTTTGCGCATGTGCAGCATTTCCTCGTCAACAGCTTCCGGTTCGCCCTGAGCACCAGACTCAAGTACCATGTTCTGATCAGAGAAGAGCATGAAGTGCTGAATAAGAATATTCGCAGCACCCTGCAGCGCTTTTTCAGGATGTACAGAGCCATCTGTCTCGATGTCGAGTACCAGTTGCTCGTAGTCAGTTTTTTGCTCTACGCGAGTATTCTCGATACGATACTGTACATTTTTGATTGGAGTAAAGATTGCATCAGTAGCGATGTAGCCGAATGCCTGATCAGATGGCTTATTTTCATCTGCAGGAACATAACCACGGCCTTTCTCTACATAGATCTCTATCTCCAGATCTACAGCTTCGTCGGAGTTGAAGATAACCAGCTCAGGATTCAATACCTGATAACCTTTTTGTGCATTTACCAGCTGACCTGCTTTGAGTTGCTTTTGGTTTTTCACGTGAACGGTAAACTGGTTGTCTACCACATCCGCTACTTTTCTAAAACGCACCTGCTTCAGGTTAAGGATAATGTCACTTACATCTTCTACAACTCCTTCTATCGATGAGAACTCATGCAGCACGCCAGGAATCTTTATACCAACAATAGCATAACCTTCCAGCGACGACAGCAGAATTCTGCGCAGTGCATTTCCGATTGTCACACCGTAGCCAGGTTCCAGAGGTTTGAAAGTAAACAGACCACGAAAGTCGTCTGCCTTTTCCATGGCAACCTTTTCGGGCATCTGAAATGCTAGTATAGACATAAAGAAAAGGAATTAAGATTTAAAATTACTTAGAATAAAGCTCTACAATCAATTGCTCACGAATGTTCTCAGGAACATCTTCACGAGCCGGTAGGGCTACAAATTTTCCAGTCAGGTCAGAAGCATTCCACTCCAGCCAGTTGTAACGCTGAGCAGTTCTAGCCGCTACGCTGTTGGTGATGGCTTCCAGTGACTTAGATTTTTCACGTACACTGATCTGATCGCCGGGGCGCAGGGTGTAGCTTGGTATATTTACAACCTGGCCATTCACCAGGATGTGTTTATGCAATACGAATTGACGTGCAGCACGACGTGTAGGAGCAATGCCCAGACGATACACAGTATTGTCTAAACGTGCTTCCAGCAGCCGAAGAAGGTTATCACCCGTAATGCCTGGCAGACGGCTTGCTTTGTCGAAAGTGTTTGCAAACTGACGCTCAAGGATACCATAGATATGCTTGGCTTTCTGCTTCTCCATTAGCTGGACAGCATACTCAGATTGTTTCTTACGACGGCCGCGGCCATGCATGCCCGGAGGATAGTTCTTTTTCTGTAGTGCTTTGTCGGCACCAAAAATAGGTTCTCCGAATCTACGGGCAATTTTAGTAGTGGGTCCTGTATATCTAGCCATTATTAGATCACTTCTCTTTCAGGTATTAAACTCTTCTGCGTTTAGGAGGACGGCATCCATTGTGTGGTAATGGGGTAACGTCTCTGATAGCCGTTACATCAATGCCAGCATTCTGGATAGTACGGATGGCAGACTCACGTCCGGCACCTGGTCCTTTTACATAAACTTCGACTTTGCGAAGTCCCAGATCATAAGCAGCCTGAGCAGCATTGGTAGCAGCAACCTGTGCAGCATATGGGGTGTTTTTCTTAGAGCCTTTAAAGCCCATCTTACCCGCAGATGCCCAAGAGATCACTTCTCCGTTACCGTTGGTCATGCTAACGATAATGTTATTGAAAGAGGCTTTGATATGCGCCTGTCCTATTGCTTCTACAACAACGACGCGTTTTTTAGCCTTGTCTTTACGTTTTTGAGCCATGTCCTAAACCTTATTTAGTAGCTTTTTTCTTATTGGCTACAGTCTTACGTTTACCTTTACGTGTACGAGCATTGTTCTTGGTCTTCTGACCACGAACAGGAAGACCTTTACGATGGCGCAGGCCACGATAGGAACCGATGTCCATCAGACGCTTGATGTTGAGCTGAATTTCAGATTTCAGTACACCTTCGGTCTTGAACTCGTTGGTGATAACAGCACGAACAGCGCCAGCTTCGTCTTCCGACCAGTCGCGCACTTTCTTGTTCAGATCTACATTTGCCTGCTCCAGAATTGTACGAGCAGAGCTACGGCCAATGCCAAAGATGTAGGTTAGGCTGATCTCGCCTCTCTTATTATCCGGAATGTCTACTCCTGCAATACGGGCCATACTTATCCTTGTCTTTGTTTAAACCTAGGGTTCTTTTTGTTGATCACGTAGATCTTGCCTTTTCTGCGTATGATCTTGCAGTCGGCACTACGCTTTTTTACAGACGCTTTAACTTTCATCGCTGCTTATTTATATCGGTAAACGATTCTTCCTTTCGATAAATCATATGGCGACATTTCCAACTTAATTCGGTCTCCTGGAAGGATTTTGATGTAATTCATGCGCATCTTCCCGGAAATATGTGCAATTACCTGGTGCCCGTTTTCTAGTTCTACGCGAAACATCGCATTAGAGAGCGCTTCGACAATTGTACCATCCTGCGTTATTGAGGATTGTTTGGCCATACTATTTAGCGAGTACTTCTTCTATGTATTTATGTGTTGTCAATATTTCAGCTTTTCCTTCTAACACAACAACTGTATGTTCAAAATGAGCAGAAGGTAAACGGTCCGCTGTACGTATTGTCCAACCATCGCTTTCCTGAACTACATTGCGCTTGCCTAAATTGATCATCGGCTCAATGGCTATTACCATCCCTTTTTTGAGGAGCTGGCCTTTGCCGCGCTTGCCATAGTTTGGCACTTCAGGTTCTTCGTGCAGATGTTTCCCAACACCATGCCCTACCAACTCTCGCACTACACTATATCCCTTGGCCTCTACAAATGACTGAATAGCAAATCCTATATCTCCTGTCCTTCTCCCGGCAACGGCTTGTTCGATGCCCAGGTACAGGGATGTAATTGTATCCTGCAGTAGTTCAGCAACCTTCTGATCAATTTCACCTACACCATATGTGTAAGCACTGTCACTGTGAAATCCCTTATAAAAGACTCCACAATCTATGGAAACAATATCTCCTTCTTTTAGTTCATACTTACCCGGAATTCCATGAACAACCTGTTCGTTGGGTGAAATACACAGGGCATGTTTAAATCCGTTGTACCCTTTGAAAGAAGGAGTAGCTCCATGATCTCTGATAAATGTTTCTGCAATTTTGTCGAGTACCTCAGTGGTAACACCAGGCTTAACCTTTGCAGCAACTTCAGCATGAGCTTTACCTAAAATCTCAGCTCCCTCTTTTATAAGGGCCAGCTCCTCTTCTCCTTTCAACCAGACCATTAAGCTACAGCCACATTTTCAGATTTGCCACGAATCTTGCCTGATTTCATCATGCCTTCGTAGTGACGCATTAGCAGATAGCTGTTGATTTGGTTAAGGGTATCAAGAATTACACCGACCATGATCAACAAAGAGGTGCCACCATAGAACTGAGCAAACTGCTGACTTACTCCAGCCTGTACTGCCAATGCCGGCATGATAGCTACCAGTGCCAGAAAAATTGCACCCGGTAAGGTAATTCTTGTAAGGACGCTGTCTATAAAGTGACTGGTGTCTTTACCAGGTTTGATGCCTGGTACAAAACCGCCATTTCTCTTCAAATCATCAGCAATTTGTGTTGGGTTAACTGTAATTGCTGTATAAAAGAACGTAAAGATCAGGATCAGTAAACCAAACACCAGATTATACTGCCAAGAGGTATAAGTGTTGAAGGTATTGCCGATTGATTGTGCAATATCACTGGTATCCGCCCAAATACCTGCAATCAGGCCGGGAAGGAACATCAGCGATTGTGCAAAGATAATTGGCATAACCCCTGCCGCATTGATCTTTAGAGGGATATACTGACGCTGACCGCCATATACCTTACCACCGATCACCTGCTTGGCATACTGTATGGGTATTCTTCTCGTTGCCTGCGTAAGCATCACAACAGCCATTACCACAAAGAACAGTGCAATCAGTTCCAGAATGAAAAACAGTAATTCACTACCACCACGGCTTAAGCCTTCTGCCCATAAAGCACCTGGTAGTACCGAAATAATACCAATCATAATGAGCATGGAAATACCATTACCAATGCCTCTGTCTGTAATTTTCTCACCCAGCCACATCACAAACATAGTACCAGCGGTGAGTACAATCATATTCGTCATGGTCCACCAGAAAGTAGAACCCATGGTTACTGCTTCTGCAGGGATGGTTGTTGAGAGATAACCATATCCCTGGGCAAGGGTGATGATAATAGTAAGGACCCGGGTAATCTGGTTAATTTTCTTTCGGCCAGACTCCCCTTCTTTCTGCAATTTTGTAAAATAAGGAACTGCTACCGTTAATAACTGTACCACAATGGATGCAGAAATGTAAGGCATAATCCCTAATGCAAAAACAGAAGCCCTGCTAAAGGCACCGCCAAGGAATGTATTGAGAAGATCAAATATACCACCCATGCCGCCTTCCTGGTTCAATACAGAAGGGTCAGTACCTGGTAATACAATATGACTTCCTAGTCGGAAGATGATCAGAAAAAACAGGGTATTCAGTATCCTGGTTCTCAGATCTTCAATAGAAAAGATATTACGTATGGTGGTGAAGAATTTTTTCATCTCTTAGAGTTTAGTCACCTTGCCCCCTGCTTTCTCAATGGCTTCCTGCGCACTCGTAGAAACTTTATGCGCTTCAACTTGAAGGGCTTTGGTGATCTCACCTTTGCCTAAGATTTTAACTTTATCATTTTTACCGGCCAGACCATGCTCCTGCAAAATAGTAACATTGATTTGGTCAAGGTTAAACTCTTCGGCAAGCTGTTGCAGCGTGTACAGGTTGATTGGCTTGTAAGTGATTTTGTTATTATTCTTAAAACCAAACTTAGGCACACGGCGCTGCAGTGGCATCTGACCACCTTCAAAACCAGCTTTTTTGCTGTAACCAGAGCGGGATTGTGCACCTTTGTGACCACGGGTAGAAGTTCCACCATGGCCAGAGCCAGTACCACGACCAATGCGCTTCTCTGACTTGATAGCACCTTCTGCAGGCTTAAGTGTATGAAGTTTCATGATATTATGCCTCCTTATAGCTAACAAGGTGTCCAACTTTATTTAACATACCCAGGATCTGAGGAGTACCTTCGTGCTCTACAGTCTGGTTCAACTTTCTTAAGCCCAGTGCCTGAAGCGTAGCTTTTTGTCTGGCAGGACGCTTAATAGAGCTTTTTACTAGAGTTATTGTAAGCTTTGCCATGACATTAACCGTTAAATACTTTTGACATAGGTACCCCTCTCTGCATGGCTACCGAATGTGCATCACGCATATTGGTCAGTGCATCAAAGGTTGCTTTTACCACGTTGTGTGGGTTAGAAGAACCTTTAGATTTGGCCAGTACGTTGTGTACACCAGCGCTCTCAAATACGGCACGCATGGCACCACCGGCAATAACACCGGTACCGGCAGCCGCTGGTTTTACCAACACGAAGCCACCACTGTATTTGCCTTCTGCTGTATGAGGTACAGTACCATTAATAATGGGAACGCGGATCAGGTTTTTCTTAGCATCTTCGATGCCTTTCACAATAGCATCCGTTACTTCATTGGCTTTGCCAAGTCCATAACCTACAACACCCTGGCCATCTCCTACTACCACAATAGCTGCAAAGCTGAAACGACGTCCACCTTTCACAACCTTGGCAACTCTATTTATAGCTACTACCTTTTCTTTAAGGTCTATTTCGCTAGCTTTTACTGTTTTTACTGTTGCTTGAGCCATGATGCTATTAGAAATTTAATCCACCTTCACGGGCGCCATCAGCCAGCGCTTTTACCTGCCCGTGATATTTATATCCATTACGATCAAACACTACCGCTGAAACACCAGCTTCTTTTGCTTTTTCAGCAAGTTTACCACCTACAGTTTTAGCAGTATCTATCGTAGCGTTTGCTACTTCAAGATCTTTGCTGGAGGCAGAAGCAATGGTACGGCCTTGTAAATCGTCGATCAATTGCGCGTATATGCTGCGGTTGCTCTTGAAGACTGAAAGTCTGGGACGCTCGGAGGTACCACTGATTTTGGTACGGATTCCTTTTTTGATGCGGTCCCTGCTATTTAAACGAATGTTCTTACTCATTTACTTATTTTTTAGAAGCAGACTTACCAGCTTTTCTTCTTACAAACTCACCAACAAAGCGAATACCCTTGCCTTTGTAAGGTTCTACCTTACGGATAGATTTGATCTTTGCGGCAACCTGTCCTATCAGTTGTTTATCTACTCCCTCTAGTGTAACCAGTGGGTTTTTACCTTTAGGGGTTTCAGCAGAAACTTTTATCTCTGCGGGTACTGCTAAAAAGATGCTGTGAGAGTAGCCAACGTTCAGTTCAAGAACATTACCTTGTACAGCTGCTTTATAACCTACACCTACTAATTCAAGCTCTTTTTTGTAGCCCTGGCTCACACCAACAACCATGTTGTTGATCAGAGCACGGTAAAGACCATGCAGGGCCCTATGGCGCTTTTGTTCAGTAGGACGTTCAACCAGAAGTGTACCATCTTCTTGTGAGAGGGTAAAATCTGTATCTATTTGTTGTTCCAGCGTTCCTTTAGGACCTTTAACAGTCACCAGGTTTTTGTTAACATTAATATTAACACCGCTGGGAATACTTATGGGTTTTTTGCCAACTCGAGACATAGCGATCTTAGTAAACGTAACATAAAACTTCGCCGCCAATATTCTGCTGGCGTGCTTCTTTATCTGTCATTACTCCATGTGATGTAGACACAATGGCTACACCCATACCGTTCAACACGCGAGGTAATGCATCTGCTTTTGCGTATTTACGCAAACCAGGTTTACTAATTCTCTCCAGCTTTACGATGGCAGAGTTTTTGGTAACCGGGTTATACTTGAGGGCAATCTTAATGATACCGCCAATCAGGGCTTCATCATCAAATTTGTAACTTTGGATATACCCTTTCTCGTATAATACCTTAGTTATCTCTTTCTTGATGTTAGAAGCAGGAATCTCAACCACTCTATGGTTGGCCTTAATGGCATTTCTCAGCCTGGTCAGGTAATCTGCTATAGGATCCATCTAAATATAAGTTGTTTTACATGCCGTAATGGCCTGCAAAAGTACTACTTTTTTTCTTATTATAAAATCTTTCTTTTAGTAATTACCAGCTTGCTTTGGTAACCCCAGGTATTTTACCAGCAGAGGCCATTTCACGGAATGTAACACGTGAAAGACCAAACTTGCGCATATAACCTCTTGGGCGGCCAGTTAACTTGCAGCGATTGTGCAGACGTACAGGCGAAGCATTCTTAGGCAGCTTGTCCAGTGCCTCGTAATCTCCGGCTGCTTTCAGTGCTGCACGTTTCTCTGCATACTGAGCCACCATTTTAGCTCTTTTGCGCTCTCTGGCTTTGACTGATTCTTTTGCCATTGATTAAGCGTTTTTGTTTGTGAACGGTAATCCAAATTCTTTCAGCAGTGCATAGCACTCTTCGTCTGTAGCAGCAGTCGTTACAAAAGTAATGTTCATACCAGTGATACGATTTACTTTGTCGATGCTGATCTCTGGAAAAATAATTTGCTCGGTGATACCTAGCGTATAGTTACCACGGCCATCGAAGCCTTTGCTGTTGATGCCTTTAAAGTCACGTACCCGAGGGAGTGCAATGGTCATCAAACGGTCCAGGAACTCATACATTCTCTCTCCACGCAAAGTTACTTTGGCGCCAATAGGCATGCCTTCGCGAAGTTTGAAGTTAGAGATGGAAACCTTAGCCTTGGTAGGCACAGCTTTCTGACCTGTGATGGTAGTGAGTTCGTCGATACTAACATCAACAAGTTTTTTATCGGCTACAGCGGCACCTACGCCTCTGTTGATGCTAATTTTCTGAATCTTAGGCACCTGCATAACAGATTTGTAATTAAACTTCTCTTGCATTGCAGGAACAACTTCGTTCAGATACTTATCTTTTAACCTTGTATTAGCCATTGGTGATAAATTGTCCGTTTTTCTTTGAATAGCGTTGCAGCTTACCATTATCGTTTAGCTTGCGGCCAATGCGGCTAGCTTCACCGGTAGCTGGGTCTACTACCATCAGGTTACTGATGTGTATGGGTGCTTCTTGCTGTGAAATACCACCTTCTGGGTTTTGCGCATTTGGCTTCTGGTGTTTGTGCTTCATGTTTACACTTTCCACTATAGCCTTTTGCTTATCGCGCAACACCTCTACAACCTTACCGGTTTTACCACGATCGGCGCCTGTCAGCACCTTTACGGTATCCCCTTTGCGGATGTGAGATTTAGTTATTTTAGTTGTTGTTGCTTTCATACCCATTACAATACTTCTGGAGCCAAAGAAACGATTTTCATGAACTGCTTTTCACGCAATTCTCTTGCTACTGGTCCGAAGATACGCGTGCCACGTGGTTCGTCCTGGTTATTCAGGAGCACTGCAGCATTCTCTTCGAAGCGAATATAAGAACCATCTTTACGACGAATCTCTTTCTTGGTGCGAACAACAACTGCCTTGCTAACAGTTCCCTTTTTAATATTACTTGCAGGGATAGCAGTCTTCACAGATACTACTATTTTGTCGCCAACAGAAGCATAGCGCTTACCGGTACCTCCCAGTACACGAATACACATTACTTCTTTTGCGCCACTGTTATCGGCTACGGTGAGTCTTGATTCTTGCTGTATCATGGTTACTTAGCCCTTTCTATAATTTCAACTAAACGCCAGCGCTTCTCTTTGCTAAGCGGACGTGTTTCCATGATTTTAACGGTGTCACCTATGTTACACTCGTTCTTTTCGTCGTGGGCTTTGAATTTGGTAGTCTTACCGAGGAATTTACCATAAATAGCATGTTTCACTTTACGTGATACTTCTACTGTGATGGTTTTTTCCATCTTATTACTTACCACCTTGCCTACTCTTTCCTTACGTAGATTGCGAGGCTCCATTATTGCTGATTTATTTCTTTAGCCCTTAATTCAGTTTCCATTTTGGCTATGAGCCGCCGGGAATGCCGGATTTTTGTTGGGTTCTCGAGCGGAGTGATCTCGTGCGCAAACTTCAGCTTAGTAAGGTTTTCCTTTTCTGCTGCTAAGCGCTCTTTCAGATCCTCTGCCGATAATGAACGTATTTCGTCGTTTTTCATGACCGTGGCTTATCCTACAAAGTCGTTACGTACTATAAATTTCGTTTTGATCGGTAGCTTCTGCGCAGCCAGACGCAGGGATTCCTGTGCCAGTTCCGTAGGTACACCTACAGACTCAAACAAGATGGTACCTGGTTTTACTACAGCTACCCAATACTCCGGAGCACCCTTACCTTTACCCATCCGAACCTCTGCAGGTTTTTTGGTGATGGGCTTGTCTGGGAATATCCGGATCCATACGCGACCTTCCCGTTTCATGGCACGGGTCATGGCAATACGAGCTGCCTCTATCTGGCGAGAGGTAATCCAGCCTGGTTCGAGTGCTTTGATACCAAAGTTGCCAAACGCTAACGTATGGCCCCGCTGGGCAATGCCTTTTACTCTACCTTTTTGTTGCTTTCTAAATTTTGTTCTCTTGGGCTGTAACATGTTCGTACAGTATTAAAGACAGCTTATTTTCTTTTCTTTCTATTGCGTCCACCATCTCGGCGCTGCTTGCCTGGGCCTGCTGGACGACGGCTGTCATTGCCACCGGTAGCTGCCTGAGCTGCTGCATTTGGAGATAGGTCTGGCTTACCATAGATCTCACCTTTGAAGATCCACACCTTGATACCAATTTTGCCGTATACTGTCTCTGCTTCAGAGATAGCATAGTCAATATCAGCACGCAGTGTGTGCAAAGGAATACGACCTTCTTTATATTGCTCTGTACGAGCCATCTCAGCACCACCTAAACGACCTGAGCATTTGATCTTGATTCCCTGAGCACCCACACGCATCGCACTGGCGATTGCCTGCTTCATGGCCCGACGGTAAGAAATACGCGCTTTCAGCTGCTGAGCAATGGATTCACCTACCAGGGCAGAATCAAGCTCTGGACGCTTGATCTCAAAGATGTTGATTTGAACGTCTTTGCCGGTAAGTTTCTTCAATTCTTCACGCAGGCGATCTACCTCTGCGCCACCTTTACCAATCACAACACCCGGACGGGCCGTGTGAATGGTAAGCGTAATGCGCTTAAGCGTACGCTCTATGATTATCTTAGATATTCCGCCTTTAGGAATACGGGCAAGAATATACTTGCGAATGTTATGATCTTCGACCAGCTTATCGGAAAAGGTCTTGCCTCCGTACCAGTTCGACTCCCAACCTTTGATTATACCTAATCGGAGACCAATTGGATTAACTTTTTGTCCCATGATTATTCTGCGCTATTATTATTGTCATCGATCACCTGGTTGCTGCGGCTTGCAACGACCAGCGTTACGTGGTTGGAGCGTTTCCTGATCCGGTGCGCCCTTCCTTGCGGAGCAGGACGTAAACGTTTCAGCTGACGGCCACTGTCTACGCGAATTTCCTTGATGAACAGATTTGCTTCTTCAAGACGCTCGTCTGTGTGTTTGTTCTGCCAGTTTGAGATAGCCGATACGAGTAATTTCTCAAGACGATCTGAGCTGTGCTTAGCATCGAATTTCAATACACCCAAAGCTCTATCTACAGCCATACCACGGATCATGTCTGCTACTAACCGCATTTTGCGGGGCGACGTAGGCACATTGTTCAGCTTTGCTATTGCTTCCATATTATCTCTTGCCTTTATCTTTTTTAGCAGTGTGACCTCTGAAGTTACGGGTAGGCGCAAACTCGCCCATTTTGTGACCCACCATGTTTTCTGTTACATACACGGGGATAAATTTATTGCCATTATGTACGGCAAAAGTATGGCCTACAAATTCCGGAGAAATCATTGAACGGCGAGACCAGGTCTTTATGACAGACTTTTTGCCTCCATCGTTCATTTTATCAACTTTCTTTTCCAGCCGGAAATCTATGTATGGTCCTTTTTTAAGTGAGCGTGACATTATTTCTTCCTTTTGCTAATGATTAGGTCGTTGCTGTACTTCTTCGGACTTCTGGTTTTCTTGCCTTTAGCAATCTGTCCATTGCGTGAGCGTGGGTGTCCACCTGATGCACGGCCCTCGCCACCACCCATCGGGTGATCTACCGGGTTCATGGCTACACCACGAACGCGCGGACGACGACCTAACCAGCGATTGCGACCTGCTTTACCCAGGCTTTCATTCATGTGCGTTCCATTGGATACCGTTCCAACAGTTGCAAGGCATTCTACTAATACCTGACGCGTTTCACCAGAAGGCAACTTTACAGTTGCATATTTTCCTTCGCGAGCAACAAGCTGAGCATAAGAACCGGCACTGCGGGCCATTGCACCGCCTTTACCTGGCTTCAATTCAATATTGTGTACAATAGTACCCAGTGGGATGCTCTTCAGCGGAAGTGTATTACCCATCTCAGGTGCAACGCTTGTTCCGCTGATCACTGTCTGACCTACTGCCATGCCTTCTGCGGCAAGGATATAAGCTTTGAGTCCATCTGCATACACAAGCAGCGCAACACGAGCTGTACGGGTTGGATCATATTCAATAGACTTGACCGTGGCCGGGACATCGAAGTGGTTACGCTGAAAATCGATCATACGGATCTTCTGCTTATGACCACCACCAATATAACGCATGGTACGACGTCCCTGATTGTTACGTCCACCTGACTTGTTCTTAGACACCAACAGAGATTTCTCCGGCTGATCGCTGGTAATTTCACTGAAGGTTGGTGCTATTCTGAAACGTTGACCCGGTGTGGTGGGTCTTAGTTTTTTAATTGCCATCACTAATCTTGTTAAATGCCGCTATAAAAGTCTATTACTTCACCGTCGGCAACAGTTACGACTGCTTTCTTGTACGATGGTTTCCGGCCACTTACAACACCGGTTTTCGTGTAGCGGGATTTGGTTTTTCCTGCATAACGCATGGTGTTGACTGTCTGCACCGATACGCCGTAGGTTTTCTCTACCGCTTTCTTGATCTCTACTTTGTTAGCAGTCTTCGCTACCACAAAGCCGTACTTGCCTTTTTCGTTCAGGGCAGATACCTTTTCGGTTACTAGAGGTTTAATCAGCACACTCATGACTCGGCGTTATATAGTTCTTCCAGTTTTTGAACGGCACCCTCACTAAAAATCAGGGTATCGGCATTTATGATTTCGTAGGTGTTCAGGTTGCTGGCTGTAGTAACCTGCGTATTCTTGATGTTGCGGCTTGATAACACCACATTCTGATCATTATCACCCAGCACAAAAAGTGTCTTTTTGTTACCCAGAGACAGACCACTCAGCAGCTTTACAAAATCCTTTGTTCTAGGAGCATCAAAGCTGAAATTCTCAAGAATGCTGATGCCCTGCTCCTGCGCTTTATAAGTAAGAGCAGAAAGTCTGGCCAGCTGCTTCACCTTTTTGTTAAGCTTGAAGCTATAGTTGCGAGGTCTTGGACCAAAGATACGTCCACCGCCACGGAATACAGGAGACTTGATGCTACCTGCACGGGCGCCACCGGTACCTTTTTGTTTTTTGATCTTACGGGTAGATCCGGCAACCTCGTTTCTTTCTTTTGATTTATGCGTTCCCTGACGTTGGTTAGCCAAATACTGCTTCACATCCAGGTATATTGCATGATCGTTCGGCTCTATGCCAAACACTGACTCATTAAGCGAAATCTTACGCCCTGTGTCTTCTCCAGTTTGTTTTAATACTGCAACTTCCATGGCTTACTTCTCTAGAATTACGTAAGAATTTTTCGCTCCGGGGATTGAGCCACTTACCAGCAAAAGGTTTTGCTCAGGATAGATCTTTAAGATCCGCAGGTTCACCATCTTCACACGACGGCCACCTGTTCTACCTGCCATACGCTGTCCTTTGAAAACCCGTGAAGGGAAAGAACAGGCACCAATTGAACCTGGTGCACGCAAACGGTTATGCTGACCATGGGTTGCTTCGCCTACACCGGCAAATCCGTGGCGTTTCACAACGCCCTGAAAACCCTTACCTTTTGAGGTGCCAATTGCATCCACAAAGTCACCTTCAATGAATACTTCACCTGCTTTGATAAGACCACCAAGGGTCACACCACCTTCAAATTCTACTCTGAAGTCACGAAACTCTACTACCTTTCTCTTAGGTGAAGTGCTCGCTTTAGCAAAGTGACCTGCAAGCGCTTTGGTGGTATGCTTTTCTTTGCGTTCACCAAACGCCAGTTGAACGGCTGTATATCCGTCCGTTTCTACGTCTTTTACTTGCGTTACCACGCAAGGACCAGCCTCCACTACTGTGCATGCGACATTTTGTCCATCGGCACTGTAGATGCTAGTCATCCCGATTTTTTTACCAATAATACCAGACATCTTCTATGCTGTGTTAAATCAATAGTTGCATAAGGCGCAACATACCTTCCATAAAGGACTGCAAAGTTATAAAAAATAAATTTACTAGAAAAATGTTGTTGCACTTTTTCTGTAATATGTTAAAACAAAAAAGAACCAACTCCCGTATGGCAGAAGTTGGTTCTTAATGATTTATAAAATGTAGATCAAACTTTGATTTCTACATCAACACCGCTGGGCAGTTCAAGCTTCATCAATGCATCTACTGTTTTTGCACTAGTAGAATAAATATCTACCAGGCGCTTGTAGGTGCACAGTTGAAACTGCTCGCGAGATTTCTTATTCACGTGCGGCGAGCGCAGTACCGTAAAAATTTCCTTTTCAGTAGGTAATGGTATGGGCCCATTCACCACAGCTCCGGTAGCTTTTACAGCACGTACAATCTTCTCAGACGATTTGTCTACCAGATTGTGGTCGTACGATTTTAGTTTTATGCGAATTTTCTGGTTCATACCAATTTATTTTACGGTCACGCCTTTTACTTTAGCAATTACCTGCTCTGCAATGTTATTAGGCACCTGCTCATAATGATCGAAGGTAAGTGTAGCTGCCGCACGTCCTGATGTAATGGTACGAAGGTCAGTTACATAACCAAATAATTCAGATAGCGGTACGTTTGCTCTGATAACCTGCGCATTGCCTTTGCCTTCCATGCCTTTCATGATACCACGACGACGGTTCAGGTCACCTGTTACAGGACCGGTATACTCGTCTGGTGTTACCACTTCAACGGACATGATGGGCTCCAGAATGATTGGCCTACATTTTTTAGCGGCTTCTTTAAAGCCAATGCGAGCGGCAAGTTCGAAAGAAAGTGCATCGGAGTCAACATCGTGGAAAGAGCCATGGAACAGGCGTACTTTCATATGCTCGATTGGGAAACCAGCCAGCGGGCCGTTCTTCATCGCTCCTTCAAAGCCTTTCTGTATCGCAGGGATAAATTCACGAGGAATCACACCACCTACGATGCCATTCACAAACTGCAGGCCATTGCGGACTTCTTTAGGATCAGCATTCTCATCTGCAGGACCCATTTCAAATACAATGTCAGCAAATTTACCTTTACCACCCGTTTGCTTTTTGTAAACCTCTTTGTGTTCAGTATTAGCAGTAAGGGCTTCTTTGTAAGCAACCTGCGGAGCACCCTGATTGATCTCCACCTTAAACTCACGACGCATACGGTCAATGATGATCTCAAGGTGAAGCTCTCCCATACCTCTGAGGATTGTCTGGCCAGTTTCCTGATCAGTATGCACCTGCAGCGTTGGGTCTTCTTCGATCAATTTCGCAATTGCCATACCCAGCTTGTCCACATCAGCCTGCTTCTTAGGCTCAATGGCATAACCGATTACTGGCTCAGGGAATACCATCGACTCTAGCACAATCTTATGCTTTTCATCACACAGGGTATCACCCGTTTTAATATCCTTAAAGCCTACTACCGCACCGATGTCACCAGCACCCAGTCTTTCGATTTGGTTTTGCTTATTGGCATGCATCTGGAAGATACGGGAAATACGCTCCTTGTTCTCTGAACGTGTATTGAACACATAAGAACCTGACTCAAGTACACCTGAATAAGCGCGGATAAAGCACAGACGACCAACATAAGGGTCTGTTGCTATCTTGAATGCAAGTGCAGCAAAAGGTTCTGTTTCGCTTGGCTTACGGGCAACTTCTTTTCCATTATCTGGATTGGTACCCTTGATGCTTTCTTTGTCCATTGGTGACGGGCAAAGGGCCATCACATAATCCAGCATGGTCTGAACACCTTTGTTCTTGAATGATGAACCACAAAGCATTGGCACGATGGCCATGTCTATGGTAGCAGCACGTAAAGCAGCAATGATTTCTTCTTCAGTGATCGAATTAGGATCATCGAAGTATTTTTCCATCAGGTTTTCGTCGTACTCAGCTACTGCTTCCAGCAGCTTCTCACGATACTCCTGTGCTTCTTCCATCATATCATCCGGAATAGGAACTTCTGTAAAGGTCATGCCTTTATCTTCTTCATTCCAGACAACACCCCGGAAGTTAACCAGGTCAACAACCCCTTTGAAGTTTTCTTCGGCACCAATTGGCAGCTGCAGGGGAACTGCATTGCTGCCCAGCATTTCTTTAACCTGCTTACAAACGCCTAAAAAGTCTGCACCGGAACGGTCCATTTTATTCACGAAACCAATACGGGCAACATTATAGTTGTTGGCAAGACGCCAGTTTGTTTCTGACTGCGGCTCAACACCATCTACGGCAGAAAACAGGAACACCAGACCATCCAGTACACGCAAAGAACGGTTTACCTCTACGGTAAAGTCCACGTGGCCGGGGGTGTCAATGATGTTGATATGATATTCTTGCGCTCTGTAATTCCATTTAACAGTTGTAGCAGCTGAGGTAATAGTGATACCACGCTCCTGCTCCTGCTCCATCCAGTCCATGGTGGCTGCGCCATCATGCACCTCTCCGATCTTGTGGCTTACGCCTGCATAGTATAGAATACGCTCAGTGGTGGTGGTTTTACCCGCGTCAATGTGCGCTGCTATACCTATATTTCTGGTAAATCTTAAGTCTCTCGCCATTTTTTAGAATCTGAAGTGTGAGAATGCCTTGTTCGCCTCAGCCATACGGTGTGTATCATCTTTTTTCTTGATAGCAGCACCTTCACCCTTAGAAGCAGAAATTATTTCGCCAGCAAGCTTCTCAGTCATGGTTTTTTCACCACGGTTACGAGCATAGCTGATGAGCCATTTTATACCCAGTGAAGTTTTGCGTTCCGGACGCACTTCCTGTGGAACCTGGAAGGTTGCACCACCGACACGACGGCTTTTCACCTCTACGCTTGGCATTACGTTGTTCAATGCCTTACGCCAGGTTTCGAGACCATTCTCGCCAGTTTTGTTTTCCACGATCGCTACGGCGTCATAGAAAATGCTGTAGGCAATACTCTTCTTACCGTCCACCATCATGTAGTTCACAAACTTAGAAACCATGGTGTCTCCAAACTTTGGATCCGGTAGAATATATCTCTTTTTAGGCTTACTTTTTCTCATTGTATTGTTTACTCAAATATTAGCTTTTCGCTTTTGGTCTTTTAGCACCGTATTTAGAACGAGCCTGAAGACGACCACTTACCCCTGCTGTATCCAGTGCACCACGGATGATGTGATAACGAACACCTGGTAGGTCTTTTACACGACCACCACGGATCAGCACGATTGAGTGCTCCTGCAGGTTATGGCCCTCGCCTGGTATGTATGCGTTTACTTCTTTACCGTTGGTAAGACGTACACGAGCTACTTTACGCATGGCAGAGTTCGGTTTCTTTGGCGTTGTGGTGTACACACGTGTACACACGCCGCGACGCTGAGGACATGCATCCAGCGCCGGTGATTTTGATTTTGAGGTCAGTTGCTTCCTGCCTTTTCTTACTAATTGCTGAATAGTAGGCATTCTAATTACCTGGTTTATCTACTTACTCCAAGATCGGATTTTCGGACTGCAAAACTATAAAAATAGTACAGACATTCCAAGAGAATGTCTGTACTATTTTAAAATGAATACTTTATATACTTTTTTCAGGCTTCACCGATGGTGCCACCAAAATTCAGGGGAAAGCGCACCTGCTCCTCGTCTGCCTGCTTTATGGTCCCAAAGTTATCTTCAAATTTGGAGATATTATCACTCAGGGCCTGCAGCAAACGCTTTGCATGTTCTGGGGTTAAAATCACCCGTGCTTTCACTTTTGCTTTGGGTACACCCGGCATCAGCCGGATAAAATCTATGACAAACTCCGAGTTGGAGTGCGCAACCATAGCCAGATTGGAATACACACCCTCGGCTATTTCCTCTGTCAGCTCGATGTTGATCTGCTGAGGCTTGAGGGTTTTCTTAGGATCCTGATCTGCCATTCGTTTACGCTTATCTTGCTTCTAATTGTTTCTCGTATGCTACCGGAGCATCTTCGTGGCTGCTTGCTTTCACACGGCTGTATTCATCTCCTGAATAAACCAGCACACGGTTAAAGTCACGCATACCCGTACCTGCCGGAATCAGGTGGCCTACGATCACGTTTTCTTTCAGACCCATCAGATAGTCTGCTTTACCACGGATCGAAGCTTCACTCAATACCTTGGTGGTTTCCTGGAAGGAAGCCGCCGAGATAAAGCTTTCTGTTCCCAGCGATGCCTGTGTAATACCCTGAAGTGTTGGCTGTGATACTGCCGGAGCTGCATCTCTTACTTCCACCAGCTTCTGGTCATTACGCTTCAGCTTGGAGTTTTCCTCACGCAGGCGGCGGGCATTTACGATCATGCCTGGTTTCAAAGAGGTTGAATCGCCGGCATCTACCACTACTTTCTTGTCCAGAATATCGTCATTCTCTTCAAAGAAGGCAAAGCGGTCTACCAGTTGGTTTGGCAGGAAGCTGGTATCACCCGGATCTACTACAAACACTTTCTGCATCATCTGGCGCACGATCACTTCAATATGCTTGTCGTTGATCTTCACACCCTGTAGACGGTATACTTCCTGAATTTCATTTACAAGGTACTCCTGCACAGCAGTTGGACCTTTGATGTTCAGGATGTCTGCAGGCGTTACTGCACCATCTGAAAGCGGAATACCAGCGCGGATAAAGTCATTATCCTGTACCAGAATGTGCTTAGACAGGGGAACCAGGTAGCGTTTCTTCACACCATCTTTCGACTCGATGAAGATCTCGCGGTTACCACGCTTGATAGAACCATAAGTTACCACACCATCAATCTCTGACACAACGGCCGGGTTAGATGGGTTACGGGCTTCGAAAAGCTCTGTTACCCGTGGCAGACCACCGGTAATATCGCGTGATTTACCCATGGTACGTGGTATCTTCGCCAGTACCTGTCCTTTTTTCACTTTATCCCCGGCATCTACCACCAGGTGAGCACCTACAGGTATGTTATACCCTTTGGTTGAATCGCTACCAGTGTTTACGACGATAGATGGGTTCTTTGTCTTATCCTTAGTTTCAGTAATTACCTTCTCACGGTGGCCTGTTTGTTCGTCAGACTCCTCGCGGTAGGTAATACCTTCCTCAATGGCATCAAACTCAATCTTACCATCCAGTTCCGAAAGGATTACCGCATTGTATGGATCCCAGAAGCAGATCTGATCGTTCTTGCTTACTTTATCACCATCCTTTACAGTTAAGAAAGCACCGTAAGGCACGTGGTTAGAGATCAGGACCTTGTTAGACTTTTCATCTACAATCTGGATTTCACCAGAGCGTCCCATCACTACTGTGATGTTCTCACCTTCGTCGTTGGTTGTGTTAATGGTACGCAGCTCTTCGAAGCGAATAGTACCATCAAACTTAGCTCTGATCTGGGCTTCTACTGCAATGTTAGAGGCAGTACCACCTACGTGGAAGGTACGGAGTGTAAGCTGTGTACCAGGCTCGCCAATTGACTGCGCTGCAATTACACCTACCGCTTCGCCTTTCTGCACCATACGGCCAGAGGCAAGGTTACGTCCGTAGCACTTGGCACAAATACCCTGACGAGTTTCACAGGTAAGGGCAGAACGGATTTCTACTTCTTCTACCGATGTCTCGTCTATGCGGTTTGCCAGCTCTTCGGTTACTTCCTCACCGGCTTTCACGATAAGCTCATCCGTGATCGGATCATACACATCGTGAACAGTTACACGGCCAAGAATACGTTCGCTCAGTGGCTCAACAACGTCTTCGTTGTCTTTCAGCGCCGTTACGGTAATACCACGCAGGGTACCACAGTCAGGCTCGTTCACCACCACGTCCTGGGCTACGTCTACCAGACGACGGGTCAGGTAACCGGCATCGGCAGTTTTAAGGGCCGTATCGGCAAGACCTTTACGAGCACCGTGGGTGGAGATAAAGTACTCGATTACGTCCAGACCTTCCATGAAGTTAGAAAGGATCGGGTTTTCGATAATCTCACCTACTGAACCCTGAAGGTTTTTCTGTGGCTTAGCCATCAGACCCCGCATACCACCCAGCTGACGAATCTGCTCACGGGAACCACGGGCTCCGGAGTGCATCATCATGAAGATAGAGTTAAAGCCCTGTTTGTCATCCTCCATCTGCTGCATCAGGCGACCGGTTAACTGTGAGTTAACGCGGGTCCAGATGTCAATCACCTGGTTGTAGCGTTCGTTATCTGTAATAAGACCCATGAGGTAGTTGTTCCAAACGGCATCAACTTCTTCTTTGGCCTGATTGATCATTAAGTCTTTGTTCTCAGGTACCAGGATATCGCCCAGACCCATGGACAGACCACCGCGATACGCACTTTGGAAACCAAGTTCCTTGATGTCGTCCAGGAAGTGGGCCGTACGGGCCATACCTACAATCTTGAATACCTGCGAAATGATTTGCTGAAGCTTTTTCTTGGTCAGCAGTTCATCCACAAAACCTACTTCTTCTGGTACATGCTGGTTAAAGAGTACGCGACCGGCAACGGTCTCGATCATCTTAGCCTCCAGTACGCCAGTTTCAGGGTTGCGCACTTTTGTTCTCACAAAGATGTACGCATGCTGGCTCAGGCGTTTTTCATTCAGCGCAATGATTACCTCCTCGGCTGAATAGAAACGCATGCCTTCACCCTGTACTTTAAGCTCCGGCGTACCACGGCGACCCTTGGTCACGTAATACAGACCCAGTACCATGTCCTGCGATGGTACAGCAATAGGTGCACCGTTGGCAGGGTTCAGGATATTGTGCGAAGCTAGCATCAGAATTGAAGCTTCCAGAATTGCTTCATGACCCAGTGGTACGTGTACCGCCATCTGGTCACCGTCAAAGTCAGCGTTGAAGGCTGTACACACAAGGGGGTGCAGCTGAATCGCTTTACCTTCGATCAGTTTAGGCTGGAAGGCCTGAATACCCAGACGGTGCAGGGTTGGCGCACGGTTCAGGAGCACAGGGTGACCCTTCAGAACGTTTTCCAGGATATCCCATACCACCGGATCTTTCCGGTCTACTATTTTCTTAGCTGATTTTACGGTCTTAACGATACCGCGCTCAATCAGCTTGCGAATAATAAATGGTTTAAAGAGCTCTGCTGCCATATTCTTAGGCAGACCGCACTCATGCAGTTTAAGCTCCGGACCTACCACAATTACCGAACGGCCAGAGTAGTCAACCCGCTTACCCAACAGGTTTTGGCGGAAACGGCCCTGCTTACCTTTCAGCATGTCTGAAAGCGACTTCAGTGCACGGTTACCGTCAGAACGTACCGCATTTACTTTACGGCTGTTATCGAATAACGAATCGACTGCTTCCTGCAGCATCCGCTTCTCGTTCCGTAAGATTACCTCCGGCGCTTTGATATCGATCAGGCGCTTCAGACGGTTGTTACGGATAATTACGCGGCGGTACAGGTCGTTCAGGTCGGAGGTAGCAAAACGGCCACCATCCAGCGGCACCAGCGGACGAAGTTCCGGTGGAATGACCGGCACCATCTTGATGATCATCCACTCGGGACGGTTCACCACGCGGGTGTTGGCATCACGGAAAGCTTCTACTACTTTCAGACGCTTAAGCGCTTCAGCTTTACGCTGCTGCGAAGAGTCTGTAGCAGCCTGGTGGCGCAGTTCATAAGATAATTCATCCAGTTGCGTACGAGAAAGCAGCATTTCCAGCGCTTCTGCACCCATCTTGGCAATGAATTTATTCGGATCGCTGTCGTCGAGCAGTTGGTTCTCGCGCGGCAGTTTATCAATAATGTCCAGGTACTCATCTTCAGTCAGGAAGTCCATGGTGTTTACACCATCTTCTGCCTTTAAGCCTGGCTGAATTACTACATAGCGCTCGTAGTAAATAACCTGGTCCAGTTTTTTAGTGGGCAGTCCCAACAGGTAACCGATCTTGTTTGGCAAGGAACGGAAATACCAGATATGAGCTACCGGCACCACTAGTTCAATGTGGCCCATCCGCTCGCGACGCACCTTTTTCTCGGTAACTTCTACCCCGCAGCGGTCGCAGATAATGCCTTTATAACGAATACGTTTGTACTTACCACAATGACACTCCCAGTCTTTTACAGGACCGAAGATACGCTCGCAGAAAAGACCGCCCATCTCCGGCTTATACGTCCGGTAGTTGATGGTCTCTGGCTGCGTTACTTCACCATGAGAGCTTTCCAGAATCGATTCCGGAGAGGCCAGGCTGATAGTAACTTTGGAGAAGTCAATGTTGAGCTTTTTATTTTTACGAAATGCCATACCGATGTTTATTGAATCGTTGTTTAGCGAACCTGTAAAGGTTTTTTCGGACGATAGGTTCCAAAAGGGTACCCGTTAGCGGGTACCCTCAGGAAATAATTTAGTCCATCGTAATTTCAAGTGCCAGACCACGAAGTTCGTGTACCAACACGTTGAATGACTCTGGAATATTAGGACGTGGCATATTTTCGCCTTTAACAATGGCTTCGTATGCTTTGGCTCGGCCTACTACGTCGTCAGATTTAACCGTCAGGATCTCTTGCAGGATGTTGGCTGCACCGAATGCTTCCAGTGCCCAAACTTCCATCTCACCAAAACGCTGTCCACCAAACTGGGCTTTACCGCCCAAAGGCTGTTGTGTAATGAGTGAATAAGGTCCGATAGAACGGGCGTGCATCTTATCATCTACCAGGTGACCCAGTTTCAGCATATAGATTACCCCTACCGTTACCGGTTGGTCGAAACGCTCGCCGGTACGACCGTCGTGCAGATACGCACGGCCAAACTCGGGAACCTTAGCAGCTTTAAGCTCTGCAGCCACTTCTTCCATGGTAGCACCATCAAAGATTGGGGTTGCATACTTGCGGCCCAGTTCCAGACCCGCCCAGCCCAGTACGGTCTCGTAGATCTGCCCAAGGTTCATACGCGATGGTACGCCCAGCGGGTTTAGTACGATATCCATTGGTGTGCCGTCTGGCAGGAATGGCATATCTTCTGCACGAACAATCTTGGCAACTACACCTTTGTTACCGTGACGGCCAGCCATTTTGTCACCTACCTTCAGCTTACGCTTCTTGGCAATGTAAACTTTAGCCAGACGTACAATACCTGCCGGCAGCTCGTCACCCACTTCCAGTGTAAAACGATTACGCTTGAAATGAGCATTGATCTCGTTGCGGCGACGGTTGTAGTTTTTAACCAGTTGCTGTACCAGTTTATTGGTATGCTCGTCTTCCGTCCAGCCTTCCAGGTTCAGGTCGGCAATCATGTTTACCTCTTCTGCAACAGCATAAGTGCTTTCGTCGCGGTAGATGTTTTTCTCCGGGAAGATGTTCGACTCAACATTCGGACGGCCAAATTTCACGCCTTTCGACATGATCTCGTCACCGAACTTGTGGCGGATGCCCTGAGAAGTTTTGCCATCAAGCAGTTTTACCAGCTTATCGATCATTTTACCACGCAGGCTCAACAGATCCTTGCTGTAACGGGCTTTCAGGTTATCTACTTCTTTCTTGGCACGTGCCCTTGAGTCTTTATCACGTTTAGGACGTGAGAACAGTTTGGTATCTATGACCACACCAGCCAGTGACGGAGGCGCTTTCATCGAAGCATCTTTCACATCACCTGCTTTATCACCAAAGATGGCGCGCAGCAGTTTTTCTTCCGGTGTAGGATCAGTTTCCCCTTTCGGGGTAATTTTACCAATCAGGATATCGCCTTCACGTACTTCTGCACCAAGGCGGATAATACCGTTTTCATCAAGATTGCGAACCGCTTCTTCACTTACGTTCGGGATTTCAGAAGTTAATTCTTCCTCCCCACGTTTGGTGTCACGCACTTCCATCTCAAACTCTTCGATGTGAATAGAGGTGAAGATATCTTCACGCACCACACGCTCGGAGATTACGATAGCATCCTCAAAGTTATATCCCTGCCATGGCATGAAAGCCACGCGCATGTTACGACCCAGGGCCAGCTCGCCACCTTCTGTTGCATAACCTTCGCAAAGGATCTGTCCTTTGGTAACCCGCTCACCTTTATAAACCATTGGTTTAAGGTTGATACAGGTATCCTGGTTAGTACGGCGGAACTTGGTCAGTGAATGCGTGATGATGTCATCATCGAAAGAAACCAGTTTCTGCTCGTCTGATTTATCGTAGCGGATCTGGATTTTAGTAGAATCAACAAACTCTACAACGCCATTATCTTCTGCTACAATCAGGGAACGAGAGTCGGCTGCTACCCTTTTCTCCAGACCTGTACCTACAATTGGCGCTTCCGGACGAAGCAGTGGTACTGCCTGACGTTGCATGTTTGAACCCATCAGGGCGCGGTTAGCATCGTCATGCTCCAGGAATGGAATCAGGGAAGCTGCTACCGATACAATCTGGTTCGGTGCAATATCCATATAGCTCAGCTGGTCAGGATCCAACACAGGGAAGTCACCTTCGTAACGAGCTTTAACTTTATCATTGATGAATTTACCACTGTCATCGATCGGCGCATTAGCCTGAGCAATGTTATGGGTATCTTCTTCTTCGGCTGTCAGGAACACTACATCGCTGCTTACCGTACCATCCTGCACCTTACGGTAAGGAGTTTCGATAAAGCCCATGTGGTTTACCTTGGCATGCACGCAAAGCGACGAGATAAGACCAATGTTTGGTCCCTCCGGCGTTTCAATGGTACACAGGCGACCATAGTGTGTATAGTGTACGTCACGTACCTCGAAACCGGCTCGCTCACGGCTCAAACCACCAGGTCCCAGGGCCGACATACGACGTTTGTGCGTAACCTCAGCAAGGGGGTTGGTCTGGTCCATGAACTGGCTTAGCTGGTTGGTACCAAAGAAGCTGTTGATGACAGACGATAGGGTACGGGCGTTGATCAGGTCGACTGGTTTAAAGTCTTCGTTGTCGCGTACGTTCATCCGTTCCTTAATGGTACGGGACATACGGGCAAGACCTACGCCAAACTGAGCATACAACTGCTCCCCTACGGTACGCACACGGCGGTTGCTTAAGTGGTCAATATCGTCCACCACAGCCCGTGAGTTGATCAGGGTGATCAGGTACTTCACGATGCTGATGATATCCTGTGTGGTAAGTACCTTGGTATCGGCAGCGATGTCCAGGCCAAGCTTTTTGTTGATCCGGTAGCGACCTACTTCACCCAGGTCATAACGCTTATCGGAGAAGAACAGGCTGTGAATAATATCACGCGCAGTTTGTTCGTCTGGTGCTTCCGTATTCCGGAGCTGACGATAAATCTGCTCAACCGCTTCTTTCTCTGAGTTAGAGTTATCTTTCTGAAGGGTGTTGTAGATAATCGTGTAATCATTTACGTTCACATCTTCCCGGTGCAGGATAATGGAATCTGAACCCGAATCAAGAATGGTTTCTATATCATCCTCGGTAATAAGTGAGTCACGTTCCAGTAACACTTCGTTCCGGTCAATGGACACCACCTCACCAGTATCTTCGTCTACGAAGTCTTCCGTCCAGGTACGCAGCACCCTGGCAGCCAGGCGGCGGCCAACAACCTTTTTCAGGTTGGCTTTGTTGTTCTGAACTTCTTCACTTAATCCAAACAGATCAAGTATTTGCTTATCTGTACCATAACCAATAGCACGCAACAAGGTAGTTACCGGAAATTTCTTTTTCCGGTCGATGTACGCATACATCACGTTGTTAACGTCCGTAGCAAACTCTATCCAGGATCCTTTGAAAGGGATAATTCTGGCAGAGTAAAGTTTGGTACCATTGGTATGCTTGCTTTGTGCAAAGAATACGCCTGGTGAGCGGTGTAGCTGAGATACAATAACACGTTCAGCTCCATTGATTACAAAGGAGCCTTTCTCGGTCATGTAGGGTATATTACCCAGGAAAACTTCTTGCTCTATGGTTTCGAAGTCTTCGTTATCAGCATCGTTACAACGCAGGCGCAGTTTTGCCTTTAGCGGAACAGAATAAGTAAGTCCGCGCTCGATACACTCCTCCACGGTGTACTTAGGCGGATCCAGCATATAATCAACAAATTCCAGCACGAAATTCTCGCGGGAATCTGAAATGGGAAAGTTCTCCATAAACACCTTGTACAAGCCTTCTTGCGTACGCTTGTCGGCAGGTGTTTCGAGTTGAAGAAAATCCATGTACGACTGTAACTGCACATCCAGAAAATCCGGATAGTCGAGCACAGCCTTGATGGAGGCAAAATTTATCCGTTCGATGTTTTTTGTATTTGCCAAGACTATAGAACTTTTATGACCCAAAATAAACCGACTAATGTTTAGAACTGAAGCCTGTTAAGATTAGTTCGCCAGGGCGTGATTAACAGGAACAGGTACAAACAGGAAAAGACCTGACATAATCGTCAGGCCTAATTGTATAGGTCGGACCGTGTAAACAGGTCCATTCAGTTACTTCAGTTCTACTTCAGCTCCGGCTTCTTCAAGTTGTTTCTTAAGAGCTTCAGCTTCGTCTTTACCGATGCCTTCTTTGATTGCTTTTGGAGCGTTATCAACTACGTCTTTCGCCTCTTTCAGGCCAAGACCAGTCAATTCTTTTACAAGCTTAACTACAGCAAGTTTAGCGGCGCCAGCTGATTTCAGCACAACGTCGAACTCTGTTTTCTCTGCAGGAGCGGAATCACCACCAGCTGCACCACCAGCTACGGCTGCGGGAGCAGCGGCAGCAGCAGGCTCAATACCGTACTCGTCCTTAAGGATAGTTGCTAACTCGTTAACTTCTTTAACGGTTAGGTTCACTAACTGCTCTGCAAACGCTTTAAGATCTGCCATTTTAGATTACCTTTTAAAATTGAATGTTATTCTGATTGTTGTTTTTCTTGAAGGGTTTTTACTACACCCGCAATGATGTGCTTGCCGCTGTTCAGGGCGCCAAGTACATTCTGTACTGGAGAGTTCAGCAACCCAATGATTTCGCCGATAAGCTGTTGTTTTGATTTCAGCTTAGACAGCGTTTCCAGCTGGTCATCACCTATAAAGAGATCGGAATCGATGGAAGCCCCTTTAAAAGTGAATTTTTTGCTGTGCTTTTTCTGGAAATCCTGGATAAGTTTAGCAGGGGCATTGGCGTTTTCCTTAGAAAACAACACGCCTGAGAAACCCTTCAGTACTTTATCATTAAGTCCTGAAAAATCGGAATCCATGTCCTCCAGCGCTTTTGCGATGAAAGTATTTTTTATAACCCGGTACTCCAGACCGCTCTGAAAGCAAAGTCGGCGCAGGGCGTTCACTTCGGCAACCGTCATGCCTGAGGCATCTGTGATATAGAAGTGGCTGTTATTGCGGAATTTATCCTTAAGATCGTCTATGATCTGGGCTTTTTCTTCTCTGGTCATGATTACAATCCTGCTACAGAACTTTTATCTACAGTTATACCTGGGCTCATGGTGCTGGAGACGTGAATGCTTTTGAAATACGTACCCTTGGCTGAAGATGGCTTCAGGCGGGAAATGGTATTCAGCATTTCGCGAATATTGTCCATGATTTTTTCGGGGGTGAAGCTTACTTTGCCCACGCTTGCATGAATGATACCGGTCTTGTCAACTTTAAAGTCGATTTTACCCTGTTTCACTTCTTTAACAGCTTTGGCAACATCCATGGTAACCGTACCCGACTTAGGGTTAGGCATTAAACCACGCGGACCTAAAACACGGCCCAGTTTACCAACTTTTGCCATTACAGTAGGCATGGTGATGATCACATCGATATCTGTCCAGCCACCTTCAATTTTAGAGATAAACTCGTCCAGACCAACAAAGTCTGCACCGGCTTCTCTTGCTTCAGCTTCTTTATCAGGCGTTACAAGCGCTAAAACGCGTACTTCCTTACCTGTGCCATGTGGCAGCGATACAACGCCACGCACCATTTGATCTGCTTTACGCGGGTCAACACCCAGGCGAACGTCAATGTCTACAGAGGCATCGAACTTAGAAAAGGTTATTTCCTTTACCAGTTGTGCTGCTTCTTCCAGACTATATTCTTTCTGGCGATCAAATTTGCTAAGCGCAGCTTTTTTATTTTTTGTCAACTTTGCCATAGTTCTTACGCTTTTTCCCAGGGTGCTTCGCCTGATACAGTTATTCCCATGCTTCTTGCAGTACCTGCCACCATACGCATGGCTGCATCCAGCTCAAATGCGTTTAAATCTGGCATTTTAGTTTCTGCGATCTGGCGCACCTGATCCCAGCTTACATTACCAACTTTGATACGGTTAGGCTCTGCTGATCCACCTTTCTTTTTAATCGCATCCATCAACAGCACAGCTGCTGGTGGAGTTTTGATCACGAATTCAAAAGATTTATCAGAATATACGGTAATTACTACCGGTAATACCTGTCCCATTTTATCCTGAGTTCTTGCATTGAACTGCTTACAGAACTCCATGATGTTCAAGCCCTTGCTACCAAGTGCAGGACCTATTGGAGGCGACGGGTTGGCTGCCCCGCCCTTCACCTGCAGTTTTACATATCCGGTTACTTCCTTAGCCATTGTGCTATTCTTGTTTTTCTACTTGCATGTAATTTAACTCTACCGGAGTATTCCGGCCGAAGATCTTAACCGTAACGTTAAGTTTTTTGCGTTCTTCGAACACTTCTTCGACAGTCCCGGTGAAACCACTGAAGGGGCCTTCCATTACTTTTACCGTCTCCCCAACTATGAACGGTGTTTCGAGTTTTTCTCCTGCAACTGCTCCTTCCTCTACTTTGCCCAGGATCCTGTTGATCTCTGTTTGACGCAGCGGAACGGGTGTTTTACTGGCGCCTTCGCCCGCACCCAAAAAGCCAATGACGCCCGGAATGCTGTTGATCACGTGTAAAACCTCACCATTGGTCAGGTCGGCAGACAAAATAACATAGCCTGGAAAGAAATTACGCTCCCGGACTCTTTTCTTGCCGTTGCGCATTTCATATACTTTTTCAGACGGAATTAGCACCTGCGGAACTTGTTCTTGCATTCCCTGCCTGGCAATCTCATTGTCCAGATAGGTCTTTACCTTCTTTTCCTGCCCGCTAACCGCCCGCAGTACGTACCATTTTAGCTCGTTCATCTGCCGGACAATCTTAGATTAAAAAGCGTCGTAGAACCAACCCAGCGCATTTTCAAACGCAAGGTCAATCAACCCAATTGTTATGGCGAAGATTAGCGAGGCAACCAGCACTAGAATAGAGCTACGTTGTAGTTCGCTGTACTTTGGCCAGGTTACCTTGTGCTTCATCTCTTCGTAAGACTCGGCAACAAATGATTTTAGCTTTTCCATCGCTTTTGGATTTTTGCACGGGTGGTAGGTCTCGAACCTACAACCTACGGTTTTGGAGACCGCCACTCTACCAATTGAGCTACACCCGTGTTTCTTTACATTTCCCTATTTGGGAGTGCAAAGATAATGAGATATAAAGACAAATAAAAGCGTTCCTGAAATAATCAGAAACGCTTTATTATCTTCAAACTATGTATTATGCAAGAATCTCAGTTACCTGACCAGATCCTACGGTACGGCCACCTTCACGAATCGCGAAGCGCAGACCTTTTTCCATAGCAATTGGCTGGATCAGTTCAACCTCGATAGAAACGTTATCACCTGGCATAACCATTTCCACACCTTCTGGCAGACGAATCTCGCCAGTTACGTCCGTGGTACGGAAGTAGAACTGTGGACGGTATTTGGTAAAGAACGGCGTGTGACGGCCACCTTCTTCTTTTGAAAGAACGTAGATCTCAGCCTTGAACTTTTTGTGCGGGTTCACAGACTTAGGCTTACAGATAACCATACCACGACGGATCTGCTCCTTGTCAATACCACGCAGCAGGATACCTACGTTGTCACCAGCTTCACCACGGTCAAGAATCTTGCGGAACATCTCAACACCGGTTACTACTGAAGTCAGTTTCTCAGCACCCATACCAAGGATTTCTACACCCTCGCCAGAGTTTACAATACCACGCTCGATACGGCCTGTTGCAACAGTACCACGACCAGTGATAGAGAATACGTCCTCAATTGGCATCAGGAATGGCTGGTCAGTCAGACGAGTTGGCTCTGGGATGTACTCATCAACTGCGTTCATCAGATCTTCGATCTTAGCAACCCACTTGGCATCGCCATTAAGGCCGCCAAGGGCTGAACCTTGAATTACAGGAATATCGTCACCTGGGAAGTCATAATCGCTCAGTAGCTCGCGGATCTCCATTTCTACAAGCTCAAGGAGCTCTTCGTCGTCCACAAGGTCTACTTTGTTCATGAAAACAACCAGTGCTGGTACACCTACCTGACGAGACAGCAGGATGTGCTCACGTGTCTGTGGCATTGGTCCGTCTGTTGCAGCTACTACAAGAATAGCACCGTCCATCTGAGCAGCACCCGTAATCATGTTCTTCACATAGTCGGCGTGACCAGGGCAGTCTACGTGTGCGTAGTGGCGCTTAACGGTCTCGTACTCTACGTGCGAAGTGTTGATGGTGATACCACGCTCTTTTTCTTCAGGAGCGTTGTCGATAGATGAAAAGTCGCGCATTTTAGCAAGACCCTTCTCGGCTAGTACTTTTGTAATAGCAGCTGTTAAGGTGGTTTTACCGTGGTCCACGTGGCCAATAGTGCCTATGTTTACGTGGGGCTTCGACCGGTTAAAGGTTTCCTTAGCCATACTTGAAAATCCCTCGGTTTAGTTACGAATGATAGTTGAAATAAAAATTTTTTCAGAGCCAAGAATGGGAATTGAACCCACGACCTCGTCCTTACCAAGGACGCGCTCTACCCCTGAGCTATCTCGGCTAATAATTTAAATCAGGCTACTGCTTAGCCTGAAAATGCGAGCGGGAGACGAGGTTCGAATGGCACCGGCCACCCGGCCGCGACCTACAGCTTGGAAGGCTGTAACTCTACCATTTTATCTGCTCCCGACCTTTAAAACTATTTCAGGCTACTGCTTAGCCTGAAAATGCGAGCGGGAGACGAGGTTCGAACCCGCGACCTACAGCTTGGAAGGCTGTCGCTCTACCAGCTGAGCTACTCCCGCATTTATTAACAATTGTTTGTTCCAGTCAGTGTTTCAAGTTTATTTCAATCGCTTCTCGATTGAAACTTCTGGGGTGGTTACCAACCCACTCTCACTACATTTGCCTAAGCTCTTTTACTTAAGCGACTTTAACAATTTAAAGTTCGTGGGGAGAGCAGGATTCGAACCTGCGAAGTCGTAAGACAACGGATTTACAGTCCGTCCCATTTGGCCGCTCTGGAATCTCCCCCCTTCCTTCAAACCTTACATGCGAGCATGCCTGGTTTGAATTCGAGTGTGCAAAATTATATGCTTTTTTATTTATATCAAACTCTGCTCTAAAAAAAATCAAAGAACAGACTGCTTAAAAGAAGTTTTTATACTGTTCTACCAGGCGCGGATCCTTCTCCTGCTCAGCAATGGTACGAAGAAGTGCGTCTTTCTCCGGCAATGCCTGCTGAATGGCCAGCGCCTGAAATGCAGCCAGCCTTATATAATATGCATTGTGTTCGGTTGCATATTTCTGCAGCAACTTTGCGCCCTCTATCACCTGCTGCTGTGGTGCCTGCATTAAGTACTGCCCAAAATAATTCATAAAGTAATACAGATCTCCTCCTTTCAGGCTGGTAAGCTTACCTTCAAACCAGCTGTACTTATCCTGCTTGTTAGCAGTTACATAATAATCTGCCAGCGCCAGACTTACATCGGCACTGTTTAGTTTTTCCGCTTCTGAAAACCAGCGGTCTTTATCAGTTGCATTGCTTTGGCTATAACCATAAACAGCGGCAGCTACCACGGCATAGGACCGGTCTTCCAGCCCTTTTCTGAATAACTCCTGGTGTGCACTGGCATCTATCCCAGCTAAGATCGACATTGCATCGGCACGTACCAGCGAGCTTTTATCTGCAGCTGCAATCTGCGCAATTTGCCCCATGACTGTCTGTTTATCCTGGCCGGCATAGGCCTCGAAGCCGGAGAGTGCAAGCCTGCGCATAAAGCTGGAGGTATCTGACAGCGCAGTCACCAGCATGCTCCTGCTTTGCGGTGCTTCATCTTCCACCATTGAGGCCAGCGCTTTGTAACGGCTGATGAAATGATCGGCTACCTGATATTGGTAGCGCAGCTCCTCTGCTGTTTTCTGATGATTTATTTCTGCGAGCAGCTGCTCTTCCGCATCAAAGATGACCAATTGCGGTTGCTGAGCAGCCGGAAAGGAAAATTCCTGCTCCTGTTCATCTATGCGTATGGCATAACGCACTTTCTGATCGCCGGCATAAACATCTACATATAGCGGCAGTACATACAAAGGGGTAGTGCTCAAATCCTGTTGCTGTTCAACTTCCAGTATAACTTTGCCTCCCTCCCAGCGGTGGCTTACCGCCAGGACCGGGTGCCCGCTGGCTAAAAACCACTGGTTAAAGAACCAGTTCAGGTCTTCGCCCGTCACTTCTTCAAAGGCAAGGCGCAGGTCATGTACTTCAACAGTTTTGAACTCGTGCTGCTTCAGATATAGATTAAGCGAAGCAAAAAAGGCCTCATCGCCCACATACTCCCTTAACATGTGCAGGATTCGCCCGCCTTTGGCATAGGTGTGGTTGTCGAACATCTGTTCCCGATCCTCATAATAAAAACGGATCAGGTCTACCTGCTTCTCGGCGGCCTCACTAAAATAAGAGTCACTTTCTTTAAGCAGGGTTTCTGCTGCCGCATCTGCCCCGTATTTGTATTCTGACCAGAGGTACTCCGAGTAGTTGGCAAATGCTTCGTTAAGGGTAAGGTTAGACCAAGATTCTGTTGTCACTAAATCACCAAACCACTGGTGAAAGAGTTCGTGGGCTATGATATAATCCCAGTTGTCGTCTAGCAAGTAGCGATCATCTACCTGCAGATCTTCCATAAATACAGAAGCCGTGGTGTTTTCCATCGCACCTGACACGAAATCGCGCACCACAATTTGAGCATACTTAGACCAGGGGTAAGGATAATCCAGCTTTTCGGAAAAGAAAGTGAGCATTTCAGGGGTATTCCCGAAGATTGCCTTTGCATAGCGTTCATAGGCTGGTTCTACATAATACTCTACCGGTATGCCATTCCATTCATCCTCAGTCACAGAAAAATCGCCCACAGCAATCATAAAAAGATAGGGCGCGTGGGGCTTGTCCATACGCCAGTAATCGGTGCGCGTACTGTCATTGACAATAGAAGACTGCACCAAAATTCCGTTCGACAGGGTTTTGTAGCGGTTATCTACGGTCAGGTAAATTTCCTGTGTGGTTTTCTGATTGGGCTTATCAATGGTGGGAAACCACTTGGAATTGGCTTCGGTTTCGCCCTGGGTCCAGATCTGGCGGGGTTTATCAGGCTCTGCGCCCAGCGGATTGATGAAATACAAACCTTTGTCAGCCGTGATTGCATCGCTCCCGCCCACGGGTGCTTCATTTGGTTTTGCTGTATATTCTATCTCAATAAAGAAAGATTCGTTTTTAGCATACTCACGGTCCAGTGTAATGGTAATCTGCTCACCATCATAGGTATGTTTCAGATCCTTATATCCACTGCCCTCCAGCAGCTGCACACTGTGTAATTCAAAGCCTTTGGCATCCAGCACCAAAGTGCTCTGTGGATAAAACCAGGGCTTCAGCTCCAGGGTAGCCGTGCCTTTTACATGTTGTTTTTGCCAGTCGAAAGATAATTGCAGCTTGGTATGTACCAGGTCGTGTAGTTTTGTCTCTGCCTTGCGATAAGTATCTATGGCAGCTTCCAGGCTACTTACATCAAGGGCCGTGTCTGGCGCTGCCGCCACAGGCGCTGCAACTTGTTCTGGTGCCTGACTTTGTGCTGGCGGTGGAGTAGTTTTACAGGAAGCTAAAGAGAGTAGCAACATCGCTACTGTTAAAAACTTGCTAGGTGTGCTATACAGCATAAACGTTAAAAATTTTTTCTAACTTGAGCCCTACTTTTCAGAGAACCCCAATACGAATGTATCAGGCGATTGTAAATAACGGAAATGTTTTTCAGATAAGCCAAACGGAAAACGGGCTGCAGTTAAACGACCAAGCCCTTAACTGGGACCTGGCAACCTTACCGGGCGGTGGTTTTCATATTATCCTGAATGGCCGCGCGCACAAGGCAGAATTAGTAGAGTACCTGCCCGAAGAAAAAACTTACCTGATCAAAATTAATGGAAAAACGCTTTCTGTTAAGCTAAAAGACCGCTACGATATCTTATTGGACCAGCTGGGCATGAGTGACCTGGCGAGCCAGAAGTTAAATCAGGTAAAAGCGCCTATGCCCGGCCTGATCATTGACATAAAAGTAACTGCCGGAGATGTAGTTAAAAAAGGCGATCCGCTGCTGATCCTGGAAGCCATGAAGATGGAAAATGTGCTGAAAAGTCCCGGAGACGGTAAGGTACAGGCCATTGTGGTAAAAAAAGGCGACAGTGTGGAGAAAAATCAGGTGCTTATTCAGTTCTAGGCAAGTACGCTGCTAAAATGAGTACAAGCATAGACCAAAGGGATAGGAATCGCACAGGCAGAATACTATATTTGCGCCTGCATAACCACCATCAGCATGAAATATAAACGCATATTACTTAAACTAAGTGGCGAAGCCCTGATGGGCAATCAGCAGTTCGGCATAGACCCGCACCGGCTGGAGCAATACGCGCAAGAAGTGAAAAGGGTGAAAGACCTGGGAGTGGAGCTGGCGATTGTGATCGGTGGCGGCAACATTTACCGCGGCATACAAGCCGAACGTACAGGCATTGACCGGGTGCAGGGCGACTATATGGGCATGCTGGCCACAGTGATCAATGCCATGGCGCTGCAAAGCATTCTGGAGAAACAAGGTATTTATACCCGCCTGATGTCGGGGTTTAAAATTGAACAGGTGTGCGAGCCCTTTATTCGGCGCCGTGCCGTACGCCACCTGGAAAAAGGACGCGTTGTAATTTTTGGCGCAGGCATTGGCAATCCTTATTTCACCACAGATTCTACCGCTTCTTTGCGGGCTATAGAAATAGAAGCAGATGTAGTCCTGAAAGGCACTAGGGTAGACGGCGTTTACACTGCCGATCCGGAGAAAGATCCAACCGCCCAGCGCTACAGCAATATTTCTTTTCAGGAAGTATTTGAAAAAGGGCTAAGTGTTATGGACATGACGGCCATAACTTTGTGTCAGGAAAACAATCTTCCTATTATTGTTTTTGATATGAACAAGCCTGGCAACTTATATAACCTGGTGGTAGGTGAAGACGTAGGTACGCTGATTACGGCAAACCGGTAAAACATTTTTTACGCATAATTTTTAAAGAAAATAATCCATGGAAGAAGAAATCCAGTTGCGCCTGGAAGAAGCCCGGGACCTCATGCGCAAAGCGGTGGAGCATACCACCCAGGAGCTGACTAAAATTCGGGCAGGCAAGGCTCAACCCTCCATGCTGGACGATGTACGGGTTGAGTATTATGGCACCCCAACGCCTGTTAACCAGGTGGCTACTGTTAATACACCAGATGCCCGTTCAATTGTTATTCGTCCATTTGAAAAAAAGATGCTTGCTACCATAGAGCGGGCCATCATCAACAGCGACTTAGGGCTGTCTCCACAAAACGATGGGGAAATCATCAGGCTTAACCTGCCACCCCTGACAGAAGAGCGACGCCAGTCGCTGGTAAAACAGGCAAAAGCAGAAATTGAGCAGGGAAAGATCAGCATCCGTAACATCCGCAAAGATGCGAATAACGACCTGACCAAGATGCAGAAGGAAGGTGCCTCCGAAGACCTGGTAAAACGCTCAGAAGATCAGGTGCAGCAAATGACCAATCAGTTCACAGAAAAGCTCGATGACCTCTTCTCAAGGAAAGAAAGAGACATCATGACCGTTTAAATTGTGCCTAGCCATAAAACAAAATGCTCCGCTCCAGCTTTCTGCAGCGGGGCGTTTTGTTTTTAGCCTATCCAACCTACCTCAGATGTAAAATCGCCTGATCTTGATGTGATCTTCTACTTTTGCAGGCACCAGGTAGCGGATATTTTTATTTTCCTGAAGCCGACGGCGAATATAAGTAGCAGAAATATCAACCAGCGGAGCTTCTACCATTTTCACGTTGGTGTGGCTGCGCAGCTCAGAGGCTGCTGCCCCTGGCCTTGGATATACGTAAAGGCCATATTCAGATAAAATAACGGCACTGTTTTTCCATTTATGGAAGCCGGCCAGATTATCTTCTCCAATTATAAGCTTAAACTGGTGCTGCGGGTATTTATCACTGAGCCAGGCCAGGGTATCTATGGTGTAGCTGGGCCGGGGCATTTTAAACTCTATATCTGTAGCTTCGAAGTTACTGTTATCTTCAATGGCCAGCCGAACCATATCCAGTCGGTCAAACTCGTGTAAGAGAGACTTGGCGCTTTTGAAGGGATTGTGGGGAGATACTACAAACCAGACTCGTTGCAGATCGGTATCTTCTACCATGGCATTGGCAATGATTAAATGGCCAATGTGGATGGGATTGAACGAGCCGAAAAACAGCCCGATTTTCATTGGATAACAGACTTAACGGCTTGTATATCCTTTTCAAGAAAAACATCTACCAGTTCCTGCGCTTTCTGCAGGGAAGTCTCCAGGTCCTGGTTCACCAGGGTAATATCGAAGCGGTCTTCGAACTTCATCTCGAACTGAGCCTTGAACAGACGCTGGGAAAGGGCATTTTCTGTTTCGGTTTTACGATCCCGTAAGCGCTGGGTGAGCACTTCCAGTGAAGGAACCTTTACAAAAATGGCCAGTGCTTTATCGCCAAAGTATTCTTTTAAGTGCAGGCCGCCTTTAACATCCACATCGAAGATCACATGGCGGCCTTCTGCCCAGATGCGTTCAATTTCGGAGATAAGCGTACCGTAGAAATTACCCGGATAGACTTCCTCCCACTCTACAAAGGCATGTTCGTCAATTTTTGCTTTAAATTCTTCAGGAGAAAGGAAGTAGTAATCTTTGCCATTTTGTTCGTTCCGCCCCCTTTTGTCACGGGTGCAGGCCGAAATTGAAAACCCCAGCTTTGGATTCGTTTGTAAGAGGTGTTTTACAATGGTGGTTTTACCCGACCCCGAAGGTGCCGAGAAGATAATGGCTTTCCCCTGATGCATTAATAAAACTAAAGTTTTTAAACCGTTTCGTTGACTTTTGAACGTATGGAGAGCACAAGATCAGTAGGTACCGGCTTTTTTTCAAGCTTAGAGCGTAAAATATTGCGGATTTCAGTTTCAATATTGTAGTTACGGTAGCAGGGCATGCACTCTTCGATGTGGTGCATGTAGTAGTTTTTCTCTGCATCAGAAGCCTCACCATCTAACACCAGCTGCAATAACTCTAAACAACGATCGTTATCTGAGCAGCACCCTTGTTTATCCGTTTGTTCCATTTGCTCTGTATAGTTTAGCCAAGATCAAAAAATTATAAATCTATTAATAGCCCATTGACTGGGCATATGATTTTAATTTATCCTTAAGCAGGTTGCGCGCACGGTGCAGCCGGCTACGAACCGTACCAATGGGTATATCCAGTATTTTTGCCATCTCCTCATACGTAAACCCTTCCAGGTCGCAGAGGATGATAACGGTCCGGAAGTCTACCGCCAGCGAATTCAGTGCATTAGAGACTTCATCACCAATCATATCCCGCAACGACTCCACCCTTAGATCGGTGGTCATCTCTACCTGGGCATCTTCCGAATTATAATAAGATTCAACGTCATTATAATCTACCTTAGCAGGTTCTTTGCTCTTTTTACGGTAGTCATTTATGAAGCTGTTTTTTAGTATCCGGAACAGCCATGCTTTTGCATTGGTTCCTTCCTCAAATGAATTTATAAAACGGAAAGCCTTCAGGTAAGTTTCCTGCACCAGGTCTTTGGCATCGTCTTCATCAAAGGTGAGCCGGAAGGCAAAGTTATACATGGCATCGATATGTGGTAAAAACTCACTATCGAAGATGCGCATTTTTTGTTTTTCAGAGTATCGCTCTATAGGAATGATCTCTTCAGAGGCTTCATCCTGCGGGTCATCACCAGCAGAATCATCATCTGCCTGAAAGTCATCGTCCCCGGAATCATTCTTTATGCGATTTTCATCAGAACGATCCTCGTCCGATTCTTCCCGTCCTGTTGGCTCCCAGTCTTCGTTCTCAATCATAGGTGGGCTGTTTAGAAAATTTCTTCTAAAATGTTTTTGGTTTCTCAGGGTCTACAGCAGCCGCAGGGTAGCACTCGCCTCAATTAAAAATTTTTGCGTGTACTGCCCCGCAGCTTCTTTTTACATTAACTACCTTACAAAAATTCTGTTATGGCAGAAGGGCTATTTTCATAAGACCCCGGGCAGAAGTGATTGTATGATCTATACATATTATGCACTAAATCACTTTCATTTAACGGTTTGATAGGATTTTTGGTATAATTGACCCCGCAAGCCAGAGGTAAGGTTTATTGCATTATTTTATAATTTTATCCAAAATTAATGAGTCAGCCCCAGGTATAGCCTTTACCCCATTCCATGAAAATACTCCATTTAAGCAGTGAAACATCCTGGCGTGGCGGCGAACAACAGATCGCCTACCTGCTGGAAGAGCAGCTACGTCAGGGGCTCACAGTACTGGTTATTTGTCGTCCGGGCAGTGCCACTGCCAGCTACTGTCTACAGCAGCATATTCCCTTTATAACGGCAGGCATTAAAAATTCTCTGGACGTTGGCACTGCCTGGAAGCTTAAGCAGATCTGTAAAAAAGAAAAGATAGACCTGGTTCATGTGCACAGCAGCCGGGGGCATGCCATCGTGCACCTGGCTCAGTTACTGGGCCTACGGATTCCCTATATTCTTACCCGTCGGGTCGCTTTTCCGATTGCTAATAAGGGCCTGAACATTTTGCGCTACAACAGCAGTCAGCTTAAAAAAATAATTTGTATTTCCAGCGCTGTAATGGCTAGTACAGCACCGGTGGTGCGGGAGCAACATAAGCTCCGGGTAATTTATGATGGCATTGACCTGAACCGTTTTTCCGCAACAGCCCCTCCTGAACAATTACTTCGGCAGGAGCTGGGGCTTGCTGACAACACACTGCTGGTTGGTACCGTGGCCGCCCTCACTGCAGAAAAGGACCTGACAACTTTTATTCGTGCAGCCGGCGAGCTTGCGGATGTTTTACGCGAAGCTCATTTTGTAATTGCAGGTGATGGCCCTGAACGCTCTGCTTTGCAGACGCTGACGCAGTTGCTCCACCTGGAGGAGCGCCTGCATTTTCTGGGGCGTCGCAGTGATATTCCCCAGCTCCTGCCCCAGTTAAGCCTGTTCCTGTTCACTTCCAGAATGGAAGGCCTGGGTACCAGTGTACTCGATGCCTTTGCCTGCAGGATACCGGTAGTGGCCACTGCTGCCGGCGGCATACCGGAAATTGTGCGGCACGAAGTAACAGGCCTGCTGGCACCCGTCGGTGATGCACAGGGACTGGCCAGGGAAGCACAGAGGCTGCTGAACAACCCTGCCTTACAATCTGCGCTGGTCGAACATGCTCACAGGCTGCTGTTACGCAGCTTTACCAAAGAAAAGATGGCAGCAGACACCCTGGGTGTATACCAGCAGGTGCTTGCAGGGCAGGATCAGTAACCGTACTTATCTTTCCAGAGCGCCTTTAATTTCTGGCGCATTTCGTGCTCTCGTGCATTCTGGCCCGGTTCGTAAAGCTTGTGCCCCGACAATTCATCGGGCAGATATTCCTGTGCTGCAAAGTTTTGCTCATAATCATGGGCATACTGATAACCTTTGCCATAACCCTGATCTTTCATAAGCTTGGTGGGAGCATTGCGCAGGTAGAGCGGAATAGGCAAATCGCCAGTTTTTTGTACCAGTTGCCTGGCCTCTTTAATGGCTTTGTAGCTGGCATTGCTCTTAGCAGAGCAGGCAAGATAGACGGCACATTGTGAGAGTATAATTTCCGCCTCAGGATAACCAATCACCGTTACCGCCTGAAAAGTGTTGGTGGCAATCACCAGGGCAGTAGGGTTGGCATTGCCAATATCTTCAGAAGCAAGAATCAGCATGCGGCGGGCAATAAATTTTACATCTTCGCCCCCTTCAATCATACGGGCCATATAATATACCGCTGCATTGGGGTCGCTGCCCCGAATAGATTTAATAAAGGCAGAAATAATATCGTAATGCTGTTCTCCACTCTTGTCGTAGCGCGACAGCCGCTGCTGAGATACTGCAATAACATCATCATCTTTAATAGCACTACGGCTGGGCGGTAAACTGTCTGCGGTTAGCTCCAGCAGGTTAAGCAGCCGCCGGGCATCTCCGCCACTTAAGCGCAACAGTGCATCCCATTCTGCCACACTAAGCTTACGGCTTGCCAGCTTTTTATCTTCCTGCAGGGCTCTTAGCACCAGCGCTTTCAGGTCATCGATTTCCAGCGGCTTCAGCACATAAACCTGGCACCGGCTTAACAAGGCCTGGTTTACTTCAAAGCTCGGGTTTTCGGTAGTTGCTCCTATCAGGGTAATAATGCCTTTTTCTACGGCTGCCAGTAGCGCATCCTGCTGGCTTTTATTGAAACGGTGTACTTCATCGATGAACAGAATGGTGCGGCTTCGGTTTTTTGCTTTGTCTATGACTTCACGCACTTCTTTTACTCCGCTGCTGATGGCACTGAGCGTAAAGAAAGCCGCATCTGTGTAATTAGCAATTAAGCTGGCAAGGGTAGTTTTACCCACCCCGGGAGGACCCCAAAAGATCATGCTTGGCACCTGCCCCGCCTCAATCAGCTTGCGCAGGGGAGCTCCATCGCCCAGGAGTTGCGACTGCCCCACCACCTCGTCGACCCGCTGGGGTCGCATACGTTCTGCCAGCGGGGCACCTGGCGTATTGTTTTGTTCAAACAAATTCATAAGGATAAAGGTAATGAACCAATAACAAAAATGATTACCCACCAGCAAAGGGAATGTTTAGACCAGCCGCCGCCGCCTTTGTGAAAAAAATTACCTTTGCGCCTATGCAAAAATATAAAGTTCACGGGGCACTTACCCTTGTGGGCCTGATCTACGGCGCCAATTACAGCATTGCCAAGGAAGTAATGCCACAGTATGTACAACCTTTTGGTCTTACCCTGCTGCGTGTTTCCGGCGCAAGCCTGCTGTTTTGGCTTTATGCCTTCTGGCGAAACCAGCCTAAGGAGATTACACTAAAGCAGGAGCTGCCCCGGCTGCTCCCGCGGCTGTTGCTATGTGCAGCCCTGGGTGTTGCGGCTAACCAGCTTTTCTTTCTGGAGGGACTCAACCTCACCTCCCCCATCAATGCAGCCCTCATCATGACCATAACACCGGTGCTGGTACTCCTGGCTTCGGCCCTCCTGTTAAAGGAACGGGTTACGTTTAAGAAAAGTCTGGGCATAGGCCTGGGGCTCACCGGTGCTATCCTGATTGTTTTACAGCGCAACCCCGCTGCAGCCAATGGCGGCATCATGGGCGATGTACTAATTCTGCTGAACGCCCTCTCCTATGGCGTCTACCTGGTACTAGTAAAACCCCTGATGCTGCATTACCGGGCATCTTCCATTATAAAATGGGTTTTTCTCTTTGGCTTTTTTATGGTATTGCCTTTTGGCTGGCAGGAGTTTACGGAGATTGAATGGTCTGCAATGCCTCTCCCCATCTGGCTGGCCATATTTTATGTAGTAGTCTTTACCACTTTTGTGGCCTACCTGCTCAATGCCTGGACCCTGCGTTTTGTAGATTCTTCAGTAGTGGGCATTTATATTTATCTGCAACCTGTATTTGCAGCTGTACTGTCTACGCTCCTGGGCCAGGATCATTTAACGATTGAAAAGGTGCTTTACAGCGGTTTAATCTTTTTAGGTGTATATCTGGTAAGCCGCAAAAGTAATAAAAGCGTAAAAGCCTCTTAACATCTGGCGCACATGCTCCATATACATTACATTCGCGTAACATTAAAAAAATAAAAATTAATTAAGCGATAGTATTGATAATCACATATTTCTGTATAACTTTGAATTACAGCGTCGCCAATAAAGTGATTTTTTAAACTAAACATTACATTATTTTTTAGTATTTGTTGGTTTATTTGCGGGTTAACAAATTTTTCGGCGACACAACATAACAGGTTGAGTATTTTTTCCTCCTCTCAAAAATTTTTTCAGGAGCTCGACCTGTTATTTTATTTTCCTCTTCGCTGCAAAGCGCTAAAATCTTAGCTGCTTCAGCACTCCTACCAAACGTTCCAATTGCAAATCTGTAAACTGTAAATGGGTTACCATTCTGATATGACTGGGACCAAAAGCTACCGCCCGGATATTTTGTTCTGCTAAAGCAGCCAGTACCTGCTGGGTAGTACACCCCACTAATTCAAATAAAACAATATTGGTATCTACCGGCTCTACTCCTTTTACCCAGGCAAGCCCACGCAATACTTCACCAATTTGCCTTGCTCTTGTATGATCTTCTTTTAACCGCCCGATGTGATGATCAAGCGCATACAAACATGCCGCTGCCAGATAACCAGCCTGCCGCATGCCTCCGCCCATTACTTTGCGAATACGCCTGGCTTTTTTAATGTGTTCCTTCGTGCCCAGCAGCACAGAACCAACAGGCGCACCCAGTCCTTTGCTCAGACACACAGAAATTGTATCAAAGTAGCGGCCATATGTACGAGCATCTTCTCCGGTTTCTACCAGGGCATTGAAGACCCGGGCGCCATCCAGGTGCAGGGGTAGCTGTTTTTGGGCACACACCTGGTGAATAGCCGCTATCTGCCCTACCGGATAGATGCTGCCACCCCCTTTGTTCATGGTATTTTCCAGCGCCACCAGCCCTGTGACAGGAAAATGAATATCATCTGGCGGATTTACATTGGCCAACACATCAGCCGGGTTCAGGCGGCCCCGGTCACCTGCCAACAACCGTACGGAGCAGCCAGAATTAAAGGCAATGCCGCCCCCTTCATACAAATAGATATGTGAGTTGGCCGCACAGATCACTTCCTGCCCCTGTTGGGTTAGCAACTTAATGGCAATCTGGTTGGTCATGGTGCCCGATGGGCAAAAAAGTCCACTCTCCATACCAAACATGCTGGCAGCTTTTTCTTCCAGTGCTTTCACAGTTGGGTCCTCGCCCAGCACGTCATCACCCACTACGGCTTCCATCATTGCCTGTAGCATGCCAGGCGTTGGTACCGTTACGGTATCGCTTCTCAAATCAACCACTTCTTGTTTCATCCTGAAAAGATAGGGCAAGCCCTGCTGCATAGGCAAGTAAAGCACAAAAAAAAGCCGGCACTGCCGGCTCTTATTTGATGATGCATTGCAAGCAATGATCGTTAATTACTGTTACAATGCTGCTGTAAGTAAAATTTTGCTTTGCTATCCCCTTTAAAGGAAGCTTCTGACCAATCTTCGCAGGCGCCGGTCTTATCGCCTAACTGAAACTTAACATAGCCCCGGTTACGGGTATACTCTGGCTGGGTAGGGTCAATTTTAAGGGCACGGGTATAATCATTAAAGGCGGCTTCCCACTGCTGCATGCCCATCTGGGCATTTCCACGCAGAAAGTATGCGCCATGGTCGTTCGGATTCAGCTCAATCACCATGGAATAATCTTCTATCGCTCCGGCAAAACTTTTTTCCATATTCCTGATGGTAGCCCTGTTATAATAAGCATTGGTATCTGCAGGGTTCAGCTTTATCACCCGGTCAAGATCGGCCATGGCCAGCCGGTTTTCCTGCATCATCAGGTACAGCTGTGAGCGCTTTTTTAACGCCGCTAACTGCTTATCATCAACGACAATTGATTGTGTAAAGCTACCCAGTGCATCCTTGTATTCTTTTACTTCCAGCTGCGCATAACCCATTTTATAATAGAGCTCTGCTGTTCTCAGCCCTTTGTCGATGGTTCGCTGGTAATAATCAATTGCTTTGTTCCATTGCTTGTCCCTGTAAAGGATATCAGCCATCAGCAGCAGGGTTTCCTTAGCAGGCTCCTCCATTTTCTCCAACTCCCGCAAATCTTCAAAAGCTTTATTTGCATCGCCCATTTCATAATAGGCCAGCCCCCGGTTATAAAGTGCCTTGGTGTAGGCAGGATCTTTTTGCAGCGCCTGAGTATAATCTTTTATGGCACCAGTATATTGCTTGAGGTAGAATTTAGCTTTTCCCCTGTTATTCAACACTACTTTATCATCCACACCCAGGCTAACAGCTTTGTCATAATCTTCAATGGCTGCTGCATAATCTTCTTTTTTAAAATTGGCGTTTGCACGTTGGCTGTAAGCATCTGCATAATTAGGTTTTAATTTGATCGCTTCACCAAAATCCGCCAGCGCCCCTTCCAGGTCTTTGGCTTCATAGCGGGCATGTCCGCGATGATGGAAGGCCGATGCCTCTTTTGCCCCTTTGGCAATGGCTTTATCCAGGTCTTCTTTCGCGCCTGCCAGTTCATTGGCCTCGTACCGGCAAATGCCTCTGCTCAGCCATATCTGCATATCGTCTGTGCCTGCCTGAATGGCTTTGTTCAGATCTGGCAGTGCCGCTGCGTAGTTACCTAAGAAATACTGGGCATTCCCGCGGGCGGCAAAAACTTCTGTCTCTGCAGCTCCCGCACTAACGGCTTTATCCAGCGTTGTAACAGCCTCGGCATAGGCGCCCGCCTGGTACTGGCTAATGCCCAATGTACTGAACAGGGCTTTACCTCCTTCACCCAGCGCAACTGCTTTTTGCAGATCTTCCTGTGCAGCGGTTGCATTACCAGCCTTGAACTGTAAGATACCTCTGGCTGCATAGGCTATACCAAAATTTGCATCCTGACCAATGGCTTTGCCATAATCCGCCATGGCGGCTTCTGCCTGCTTTAACTGCTGCCGGGCATTGCCACGAGCGTAAAAAAGTGGCGCTGCATGCATGCCCTTTGCCTCTGCAACCTCAAAAGCTTTGATGGCTTCCGCAGGTTTTTCCAGTGCTACATAGGCATTGCCTAACTTCAGCATTATTTCCCCTGTTCCTGCAGTTGTTGCTGCAATAGCCTGCAGATCCGCAGCAGCGGCCTGCCAATTTTTCTGTTCATAGAAGGCTATACCACGCAGGGCGCGCTGTTCCTGGCGAAGGGGCTGTAAACTTTCTGCTCTCTGCCAGTCGGTGATGGCACCCTCAAAATTATTTTGGTGATAATACGCGGCTGCGCGGCTGCTCCAGCTTTCTGCTGTTTTATGGCCCAGTTCGATGGCTTGTGTAAAGTCCCGCTCTGCACTTTTATATTGCAGCTTCTCCAGCATTATTAGTCCGCGGTAATGGAATAACCTGGCTTCTTTCACGCCTTTAGCAATGGCTTTGTCCAGGTAAGGCAGTGATTCCTCCTTTTTACCTCCTTCATAAAGACCAAAAGCCAGCATGCTGTACAGTTCTGCCTCCTGCACGCCGGCTGCTTCAGCTTTTTGCAGGTCTGCTATCGCTTCTGTTTTCTTTTGCTGTCCATAAAAAGCTTTGCCCCGTAACCAGTAGGCCTCGTTCAAATGAGCATCGGCCTGAAGGGCCTTGTTCAGATCTGTGATAGCGGCAGCTCCATTGCCGGTCAGCAAGAGGGCCTTTCCTTTCTTCAGGTAGATTGTGGCATCGTTAGCACCAGCCGCCAGTGCTTTTTCAAAGTCGGCAATAGCCTGGGGATAGTGGTTAGCAGACAGGTGCAGGTCTCCTCTTGCAGCCAGTACTGCTGCATCTGTTATGCCCCCTTTGACGGCACTGTCTAAATCCGGAAATGCTTTATCTGGCTGTTGCTGATGGTAGTAAGCCAGGCCTCTGTAGGCCAGTAATTGGGGGGCTGAGCCAGCACGAAGGGCTATGGTTAAGTTATCTGCTGCTTTACTCCAGCTTTTCTGATGAAACTGTGCAGTACCCAAACCAGCATGCACCTGCGCATCGGCCTTACCGGCATTTACTACTGCCTCCAGGTCAGTAGCAGCGCCAGTCCAGTCTTGCAGCGCAAGCTTTGCTTGTCCGCGGCCTGCAAACAGATCTTCTTTATTATATCCGGCTGCACGCGCCTGGTCATAGCGGCTGATGGCCTGTTGCCATTGTTGTAACTGAACCCATGCATGAGCAGCTTTGGCATGTATTTCACCTTCCTTCTCGCCGTTTAGAATTGCCTTTTCAAAGTCAGCAGCCGCTTCTTTCCATTTCTTCTGCTGGTAGAAGACTTCTGCACGGTTTAAAAAAGCCTTGCTATACTGCGGGTTCTGCTCCAGTGCCTTTCCAAAATCCGTAATAGCGGCTTGTGACTGGTTAGAGAGCATTTTAGCCTTTCCCCTGTTGTTCAATAGTATGGCATCCGCTAGGCCGGCAGCTTCGGCTTTATCATAGGCTGCAATGGCTTTAGGGAATTGTTCAGCTTTATAAAGCGCATCCCCTAACAGTTTGTGCGCGCTATTATCTTTGTATCCCCCTTCCAGGGCCCGCTGCAGATCTGCAACCGCCGCCGCCGCATTGCCTACTTCATAGTGAACGTAGCCTCTGCTAAACAGCACCTCTGCAGGAGCTACCCGCAGCTCTATTGCTTTATTCAGGTCAGCTAGTGCTTTATCCCACTGTTTTTCTTGGGTGTATAATATGCCACGGCCGGCATAGGCATCGCCATTAGTATTTTGCTGCTTAATTATTTCGGAGTAAAGCACAATGGCCTCTTGTGCATTACCAGACCTGGCATAGGATTTGGCCAGTAGCAAGTGCAGGGCTGCATCAGCCGGAAACCGGCTACTTGCCTTCTTAAGATAGACCTGTGCTTCACCTTCCTGCGCACGTGCCAGGGCACTCAAGCCATTCAGGTAGTTGTCATCGAAACGATTTTCTTTGTTCCACGCCTTTAGGGTAGCATTCACTGCAGACAAAGTTCTGAGCTTACCGGCACTCACAATAAATGCAGGGCCACCCTCCAGCCGCACGATCACGCCCGCTAATTCACCATTGGCCACTACTAAGGGTGCGCCGCTTACGGCCTGTTCAGGAGAGGGCAGCAGTAACACATTGCCAAAATCTGCTACGTTAGTAGAAGTTATTGTGGCAGAACCCGAAGAAACAGCACGTGGTTCCGGTGAAGCGTACCAGGTGGCCTGTTTAGGTATGGAGGTACCCCCGGCTACCAAAGGCTTGAAACGAACCGTCTGATTGTTGTCGATACTGAATCGGACAAGCCCTGTATAAGGATCGGCAGCTTCGATGCGCTGCAGCTGGTGGGTGGTACTATCTACTGTTTTAAGCCGGGCAGTTTCAGCCCCTTCTAGCAAACTGGCATGCACGATTCCGCGCCCCTGATCATCAACAAAAAAGCCTGTACCGGCTTTTAAACGGCTGCCCTGCCCATCAAAGGTTTCAATAAAAAAAACACTACTGTTTTTTTGCTGTGCCCGCAGGTGTGCACTATTGATCGTGAGCAGGCATAGAAAAGCAAAAAGCGCGGCTGTATATTTGTTCATAAGACCCAATAGTGTATTTGCAGTATACAAAATAGAGGGGTTTGTCTCTTATAACAAAAAAACGCCTGCTCATAACGGATCCTATCTGGAGCCGAATATTACATAACTAAGGAATCTGTTTAGAACGTAAGGATTACAGCCTTGAGAGCAGAAAACTTTACCAGCGCAGGAGTAAAGAAAGCTTAGCAGCGGAAGTTGCTTGCCTGATGTTCAAATGGCTCATTATAGAAGTGTAGAACACTGGTCGGCATAGCATTAGTAACCAGCCCTAAAGCCTGATTAAAGTTTATACCAACGGTTGATAAAAGAGAACGGTATGAACATAAAAAAGGCCTGCAGTCTTTCGATCTGCAGGCCTCGTTGTTCACCCTTAACCATTAACCTATCAATATTATTATATAAACTGCAAAAAACAGCAGCCCCACTATTGTGGATTTAATTGATGTAATTCTCTGCTCCATAGGTTCTTCCCTTAAATACTTCAGCTTAAAAAATCGCCTTTCGGCAGGATATCCAAAGAACTTATATACACTAATACGATTAGAAGCTGCTGAAGGTTGTTGGTCTAACACTATTATTGAAAATATTTATCAAAAAAAATACCCAGCCAAATGGCCGGGTATTCTATAGTTTATATAACCGGGATGGCTATAATTTTGGTTTACAGGTGAATAACCTCGTCATAAGCTGCGGCCGTTGCTTCCATTACCGCTTCACTCATGGTTGGGTGCGGATGTACAGCTTTTAGCACTTCATGACCGGTTGTTTCCAGCTTACGCGCCAACACCACTTCGGCAATCAGTTCAGTTACATTGTAACCGATCATGTGGGCGCCCAGCCACTCGCCGTATTTTGCATCGTAAATAACTTTTACAAAGCCATCTTTGGCACCGGCAGCACTTGCTTTACCAGAAGCAGAGAACGGGAACTTACCTACCTTGATATCATAACCAGCTTCTCTTGCGGTCTTTTCGGTATAGCCAACCGAAGCAATCTCTGGCTGGCAATAGGTACAGCCGGGAATGTTGCGGTAATCCAGCGGTTCCGGGTGATGGCCCGCAATTTTCTCCACACAAATAATACCTTCTGCAGAAGCTACGTGCGCCAGCGCAGGGCCGGAAACAATATCGCCAATAGCATATACACCCGCAACATTGGTGCGGTAGTACTCATCGACAATCACCCTGCCCTTCTCGGTCTTAACCCCTAACTGTTCCAGGCCTATGCCTTCCAGGTTAGTGCTCACCCCAACAGCAGAAAGGACAACATCACATTCGAGCTGCTGCTCGCCTTTGGCTGTTTTTACGGTAACCTTGCAGCCTTTACCGCTGGTATCTACCTTGGTTACTTCAGAAGAAACCATGATGTCGATACCAGACTTTTTGTAATTTTTCTCCAGCTGCCTGGAAATCTCCTCGTCCTCTACCGGCACAATGCGATCCATGAACTCTACAATGGTTACTTTGGTCCCGATGCTGTTATAGAAGTAAGCGAACTCTACGCCAATAGCGCCAGAACCAACTACTACCATACTTTTGGGCTGCTCGGCCAGGCTCATGGCCTCACGATAGCCGATAATTTTTTTACCATCCTGCTTCAGGTTGGGCAATTCGCGGCTGCGACCGCCGGTAGCTATAATAATATGCTTGGCTTTGTACTCCTGCTTTTTACCATCTTCGCCAGCTACCTCTACCGTATCTTTGGCTTTAAGCTTGCCGTAACCGGCAATATGTTCAATTTTATTTTTGCGAAACAAGAACTGAATGCCTTTGCTCATGCCGTTGGCTACTTCGCGGCTGCGTTTAATCATGGCGCCAAAATCGGCTTTGGCATCGGCTACTGAAATGCCATAGTCTTTGGCATGGCTGATATATTCAAAAACCTGAGCACTTTTGAGCAGGGCTTTGGTTGGGATACAACCCCAGTTTAGACATACGCCACCCAGGCTTTCTTTTTCTACCACGCCTACTTTCAGCCCTAGCTGAGAAGCACGAATGGCCGCTACGTACCCGCCCGGGCCGCTGCCTATTACAATAAGATCGTAAGAAGTTGCCATAAAAATTTATTGCGAATTAGTGAATCCTCTTTTGACGGAGGCCAAATTTAAAGTAAAACAAGCGCTTAAAAAAACCTTGGCCTTGCCTGTTTCTGTTGTTTTATGTTTTTTGTAGCCAGTTTAGAAGGAAGTGGGCAGCAGAAGCTGTGGTCCTGCTTATTTTGATGTATTTTTCCGCCGTCAAGCTGCTGTTATCGAAAAGGCTATTGTTTTAGTCCATGTCCTCGTTAGCAGCTGCTTTTACAGCTAAAACCAAGCAATTATTAAAGTTAAATTGATCGACGCATGAAATTACTGGAAGGAAAAGTGGCACTGGTGACAGGTGCATCTAAGGGCATAGGCAAATCCATTGCTATGCGGTTTGCGCAACAGGGCGCTTCCGTAGCTTTTACCTACCTTTCTAGTGTAGAAAAAGGACAGGCACTGGAAAACGAGCTGAAAGCATTAGGCATCAATGCCAGGGGTTACCAGTCCAACGCTGCAGACTTTGCCGCAGCCGAAGCGCTCGTAAACAGTGTAGTGGCGGATTTTGGCCGGCTGGACATTCTCGTGAATAATGCCGGCATTACGCGGGACAACCTGCTGATGCGCATGACCGAGCAAATGTGGGACGAGGTAATCAATACCAACCTGAAGAGCTGTTTCAATACTGTGAAGGCGGCAACCCGCACTTTCATGAAACAAAAAAGCGGCAGCATCATCAACATTACTTCTGTAGTAGGGCTGAAAGGCAATGCCGGTCAATCCAACTATTCTGCTTCTAAAGCAGGCATCATTGGCTTTACCAAATCCATTGCCCTGGAGCTGGGCAGCCGCAACATCCGCAGCAATGCCATTGCCCCTGGTTTTATCGAAACAGAAATGACCGAAGTGCTTGATGAAAAAACCGTACAGAGCTGGCGGGATGCCATTCCTTTGAGACGGGGCGGACAACCCGAAGATGTTGCCGACTGTGCTGTATTTTTAGGGTCTGACATGAGTGCTTACATCAGTGGCCAGGTGCTGCAGGTAGACGGTGGCATGTTGACCTAACTATTCCGGGCCTGTCATGAAGCCTTTAAGATAGCGAGAGCATAGATTCTCTCGCTATCTTATTAAGTACTCCAACCATTTATGATCTTTTCTTCTCTCTACTTTCCGCGCCATACAAGAACCTACAGTCCCTTTCGTTACCTTTAACTAAAGCAAAAGAAGAAGCACTTTTACATGGATGTTCGGCAACTTTTATGGGGAGCATCTCCCTGGTGGATTTTGGTATGCCTTTTGGCCGGTCTTTTGTATGCTGGCTTATTGTACAGCCGCAACCCCACCCTCTGGAGCCGTGCCACCAACTGGGGTTTATTTGCTTTGCGTTTTATGCTGGCAAGTCTTGTTTGCCTGCTGCTGCTGGAGCCTTACCTGCGCCAGCTGATCCGCCACATAGAAAAGCCTGCTTTCATTATTGCTGTAGACAACAGCCTGTCTGTTCCTGAAGGAGGCGGTAATATGGCAGAAGCACTACAGCAAACGCTCACACGCCTGCAGCAGGAGTTAGGTGAGAAAGGACAGGTAGAAATTCGCACCCTCTCGGGTAGTATCGAAAATCCGGACAGCCTCCGCTTTACTGCACAAACAACCGACCTGAGTAAAATGCTTTCCGAGGTACGCTCGGATTATGAAAACCGCAACCTGGCTGGAGTGGTGCTCCTATCCGATGGCATATACAACCAGGGCATCTCTCCTGCTTTTGTACCCTATCCATTTCCGGTGTATAGCCTGGGCCTGGGTGATACTCTGCCTAAAACAGATGTAAACCTCAAAAACCTATATTACAACAAGGTCGCTTATCAGGGCAACCAGTTCAGGATAAGGGCAGAAATCACCCAGAATGGTTTTGAAGGACAGCCACTCACCCTAAGTGTAAGACGGGGCGGCAAGCTGCTCCAACAAAAACAATTACGCTTTGGTAAAGGAAACTCTTTGGTGGAAGAAGAAATTGTGCTGGATGCCGACGAAGCGGGTTTGCAGCACTACGTATTTACGATAAGCGGCGCGCAAAACGAGTATACCGATAAGAACAACAGCCGCCATGCCTACGTGGAAGTGATTGAAGGCAGGGAGAAAATCCTGATCGTTGCCGGCAGCCCGCATCCGGATATCAATGCCCTGCGCAGGGCTATCGAAAACAATAAAAACTACCAGGCCTACCTCTATATTCCCGGCATTGCTGACTATAAAGAAGAAACCTACGACCTGGTAATCCTCCATGGCTTGCCTGGTAACCGTAATATTCCGCAGCTGGACGCGATTCTGAAGAAAACCAATGCCCGCTGGTATATTGTGAGTAGCCAAACCAACCTGCGAGCGCTTAATCAGCAACAGGCACTGGTACAGGTGCAGTCGGCCCAGCGGGAGTTCGATCAGGTATTTCCCCTGCTCAATGGTAATTTTAACCTGTTCACTTATGAAGGCGATTATCGGGATGAAATAACCGGCTACCCACCCGTACAGGTACCCTTCGGTAACATACAAACTGCCGGCTGGGGCCAGGTGCTCCTGAACCAGCGCATTGGCAGGATAGAAACTGATAAACCTTTACTGGTTGTAGGCCTGCAGGCAGAACAGAAAACAGCAGTAATGCTGGGGGAAGGCATGTGGCAATGGCGGGTACAGGAATATGCCGCCACCGAAAGCTTCAAGGCATTTGATGAACTTGTTCTGAAAACAGTTCAGCTGCTCTCTGCCCGGGACGACCGCCGCCGCTTCAAGGTTTACCCACTACAGGAAGAAGTACTAGATACAGAAGGGGTTGTCTTTGAAACCGAGACCTATAATCAGGCTTATGAACGCATCTGGGGGCAGTCTGTAAACCTGCTTATTACGGCTGAAGGGGGCAAACAGTACCGCTACAATTACCAGAACACCCGCAATAACCCACGCTATGCCGTACAAAATCTTCCTGGTGGTGTTTATCAGTATACAGCCACCACGGAATTAAACGGGGAAAAACTCACAGCTTCAGGGCGCTTCAGTGTGCAAAACCTACAGCTGGAATCCCTCGAGCTAACAGCAAATCACAACCTGCTCCGCAATGTCTCTGAAAAATCAGGCGGGCAGTTTTATCACTATCAGCAACAAGACCAGCTCCTGCAGCAGCTCAAACAGCTGGAAGCCAGGAATGTAATTTCTGCCGATGAAGCCTACGATTCAGTTCTAAGCCTGGAGTGGCTCCTGGCCCTGCTCCTGCTGCTGGTAAGCGTAGAGTGGTTTGTAAGAAAGTTCAATGGCGGATATTAACCACCAGATTTAAACTGCCAGCAGCTAACATCTCAAACTTTATGAGGTTTAGCTGGAGTGAGTTATTTACCAAAACCGAAAAGTGCAGTAAAACTGGCTCTAAAAACTAGCCTCATTAAGTAGTATTGCTTTCAAAGCAAGTATAACTGAAATTGAGCCCGGTACCGCAGGTAGTTTAGTCGTTTTTTTCCGGCATTGGAATGTAAGTCACTTTTTGGTTAGTTCATAATACCCACTTTTTAAACTCTTTTTATGCAATACAGAAAACTAGGGAAGACAGGATTCCAGATTTCAGAAGTTTCCCTGGGTACCTGGCAGGTAGGCGGGCGCTGGGGCGATCCCTTCAACGATAAAAATGCTGAGCAGATTATTAATACAGCCATCGATGCAGGGGTAAACTTCATAGATACTGCAGATGTATACAGCGATGGACAGAGCGAAGCAGCTGTAGCCAGGGTAGTGAAGCAGCGCTCGGAAGAAGTATACATCGCTACAAAATGTGGGCGGCAGATTCAACCACATACACCAGAAGGTTATACAGCCGATCGGCTCAGGCGGTATGTAGAAGAAAGCTTACAGAACATGAAGCTGGAAGCCCTGGACCTGGTGCAGCTGCATTGTCCACCAACCGCCATCTATACCAGACCTGAAATTTTCGAAGCATTTGACCGGCTCAGGGAACAGGGTAAGCTCAAAAATCTGGGCGTTAGTGTAGAGCGGGTAGACGAAGCGCTGATGGCCATGCAATATTCCAATGTTACAACGGTACAGATCATCTTTAACATGTTCAGGCTAAAGCCCAGCGAGCAATTCTTTGCAGCGGCCAGGGAAAAAGGTGTAGGCATCATTGCCAGGGTACCCCTGGCAAGTGGGCTTCTTTCTGGCAAAATGTCTGCAAATACCAGCTTTGGTCCGGAAGACCACAGAAGCTTTAACCGAAATGGAGAGGCCTTTGATAAGGGTGAGACCTTCTCTGGTGTAGATTTTGACCTTGGCCTGGAAGCGGTTGAGGAGCTCAAAGCACTTTTTCCCGGGCAGGAACCACTGGCAGTCTGGGCAATTCGCTGGGTACTGATGTTTTCGGAAGTAAGCACAGTAATTCCCGGAGCCTCCAGAACAGAACAGGTACAAACGAACATTGCAGCTGCCGCTTTACCCTCGCTTACACAAGAGCAAATGCAGGGCGTACAAAGGATCTATGATCAGTATATCAGGGCAGCGGTGCATAACCAATGGTAAATGTAACCTGCAGGCCACCCCACAAAGAGCTGTACAAGATTTCTGCACTTTCGGACGTTAAGGCTTCAATAAATTAGATACCTGCCTTTAAGCCCTGTTTTGCATGCATACTCAAGAATTGCGCCTTATGATCACTTCCACAAACCCGGTAAAAGTTGCTGCGGCTGTTGATGGATTAAAACAAATGTTTCCGGACAAAGACATAAAGCCGCTAAGTATTTCGGTGCTCTCTGATGTGCCGGACCAACCCATGTCTGATGCCGAAACACTGGAAGGTGCCCATAACCGTGTAAATAATGCCATGCGGGCCCATCCGGCAGCCGATCTTTGGATAGGGCTTGAAGGGGGTGTGCAGGTAATTAATGATGAACTGGCAGCCTTCGCCTGGGTGGTGGTTCGCTCAAAGGAGTTTGTAGGGAAAGCCCGCTCAGGCACGTTCTTTTTGCCCAAAGCCGTTGCTGAGCTGGTAGAGCAGGGCATTGAGCTGGGTATGGCCGACGACATGGTATTCGGGAGCAAAAATTCTAAACAGGCTGGTGGTGCTGTAGGGCTGCTAACCCAGAATGTGCTGGACAGGAAAAGCCTCTACGAACAAGCAGTTGTGCTGGCACTTATCCCATTTAAGAACCAGCAGTTGTACGAAACATTAAAGCATTCCTAAAGCTGTATCCCCAGCCAGGTTTAAGGGATAAATCAGGCACGTTTTACATTTTTAACCTAAAAGCCTAATGAAATATCGGCCACTGGGAACATCTGATCTGCAGGTAAGCGAAGTAAGTTTCGGCTGCATGTCGCTTGGAGAAGACCAAGCAACCAACACCCAACTTTTGCACAAAGCCCTGGATAAGGGCATCAACCTGTTCGATACGGCTGATCTGTACCAGCAAGGATTGAATGAAAGTACAGTAGGCAGGACCTTCAAAGGCATGCGGGAAAAAGTATTGCTGGCAACCAAAGTTGGCAATCAGTGGCGGGCGGATGGTAGCGGCTGGGATTGGAACCCAACCAAAGCCTACATACTTGAAGCGGTAGAAAAGAGTCTGCAGCGACTACAGACGGATTACATAGACCTGTACCAGTTACACGGCGGTACCATGGATGATCCTATAGATGAAACCATTGAGGCTTTTGAGCTACTGAAACAGCAGGGAAAAATACGCCACTGGGGCATTTCATCTATTCGGCCAAATGTAATTCGGGCGTTTGTTGAGCGCAGTGCGCTGGTGAGTGTCATGATGCAATACAGCTTACTGGACAGAAGGCCTGAAGAAAGCATGCTGGACCTGCTGCATACGCACAAGATTGGCGTGCTGGCAAGGGGCAGCCTCGCCCAGGGGCTGCTGATCAAGAAAGCGCCCAAACCTTATTTAACCCATACGGCTGCCACAGTTGCCCAGGCTGCTGAAGCCATCTATACACTGGCAGAAGATCATCATTCTGCAGTTGCTGTAGCAGTGCAATATGCGCTGCACCCACCGGCAGTTGCCACTGCAGTACTCGGCATTAGAACAGACCAACAGCTGGTTGATGCCCTTGGCATTGCCGACAGTCCGAGACTGGAGTCACAACAGCTGGAGACTTTACGAAAAGCTGTCCCGCAAATTGTATATGAACAGCACCGATAAATGTATATAATGGAACATTTCGATAAACTTTTTATGCACCTTGTAGTATGAAACATCTGCTGTTTGTATTGCTCCATTTATTTCTGATTTTTCCGTGTGCGGCCCAGCAGGTGCTGCAGGTAAAAGGCCGGCATTTGTACGATCCGCAGGGAGAGAAAATTATTCTGCGGGGCGTAAACGAAATGTACATCTGGTCTAAAGACCTTAATGGAAAGATAACCCTCCCCGAAATTGCCAAAACAGGTGCAAACGTGGTGCGGCTGGTCTGGCTCAGCAGTGATGAAAATTCCAGCGGCACCGCTGCCAACCTGGATACCCTTATCACCAATTGTATTGCCAATGGCATGATCCCGATGCCTGAGCTGCATGGTGCCACCGGAAAATGGGATAAGCTGCAAAGCCAGGTAGATTACTGGGTAAAACCAGAAGTAGTTGCGGTCCTGAAAAAACATGAACCCTACCTGCTCCTGAACATTGCCAATGAAGCCGGCGACCGTAGCATTACCGACCAGCAGTTCAAAGAAGGCTATAGCCGCGCCATTAAACGCATACGGGAAGCGGGCATTCATTGCCCACTGGTGATTGATGGGGCCAACTGGGGCCAGAACATCAACATATTGCAGGCAAACGGTCCTTACCTGATCGCGCAGGACCCGCAGCAAAATCTTCTTTTTTCTGTCCATATGTGGTGGACTGCTGCAGACGGTTCTACTACCCGCATCATCGAAGAAATTGATGAAAGTGTAAAGATGGAACTGCCCCTGATTGTAGGAGAATTTGCCCCTATGGGTGTTGGTTGTGCCCAGTACATCGACTATAAAACCATCCTGCAGCAGTGTGAGCAAAATGAAATTGGCTGGATGTCCTTGTCCTGGGGTGTAAAGGACAATGTCGACTGCAAACTAATGGACATGACCAGCTATCAGGAAAAGGGAATGTTCAGCGTTTTATTTGACTGGGGCCTGGAAGTTGTCATAACCGATAAAAACAGCATCAGGAACAC